>JANNTE010000108.1:0-3237 GCA_031403365.1 Betaproteobacteria bacterium
TGCACGTAAGCCACTATCGCCCGCTCCATCGGATCAAACGCATTTAACTCACAGGCCAGCGCGGCGTAACGCGCAACCGGGCGCACACTGGCCGGTATCGTGCTGCCCGTCGCATGGTGATCGAGGGCCGTCATCAGTTCCGCCACCGCCATGCGGTTCTCGGTGAGAGTTCCAGTCTTGTCCACGCACAGCACAGTAGCCGACCCCAGCGTCTCGATCGCCGGCATACGCCGCGTAAGCACGTTCTGTTGCGAGATGCGCCAGGCGCCGAGCGCGAGAAACACGGTGAGCACCAGCGGAAATTCCTCCGGTAGCACCGCCATCGCCAGCGTGATGCCAGCCAGCAGACCGGCCAGCCAATCGTCACGCATCAGGCCGTAGAGCACGACGACGCACAGACACAGCAGCAAGCCAATCGCAGCGAACAAGCGCACGAAGCGCGCAGTCTGAATCTGCAATGGCGTGGACTGCACTTCCAGCATCTCCAGCGCCCTGCCGATACGGCCCATCTGGGTGCGCGCGCCGGTGGCCAGAATGCGCGCCTTGCCGTAACCCTGCACCACCAGCGCGCCGGAAAACACGAAAGGCTGCGCTTCACCGCCCGGCTGCGCCATCTCGATTGCCTCCAGCGTCGTCGCGCGTTTCGACACCGGCAGCGACTCCCCGGTCAGCAAGGATTCATCGGCGCTGAACTCATTGCACTCCATCAGCACGCCATCGGCCGGCACGCGATCGCCTTCGTGCAACAGCACCAGATCGCCCGGCACGACTTCGCGTCCGGCAATGCGCTGTTCCTCGCCATCGCGCAGCACCAGCGCACGCGGGCTGGACAAATCGCGCAACGCTTCGAGCGCGCGCTCGGTTTTGCGCTCCTGATAGACCGTGATGCCGACGACCACGAACACCGACACCAGCAGGATCAATGCTTCGTGAACATCGCCCACGGCCAGATAAATGCCGCCACCTGCGACCAGCAACAGCAACATCGGCTCGCGCACCACTTCCGAAGCAATGCGCAGCGCATCCCGGCGCCTGGCCATCGGCAACTCGTTGGCGCCATGCTGCGCCAGGCGGCGCGCGGCTTCGGTCCCGGTCAAACCGGAAGGAGACGCGGGCGAGGGGCGAGGGACGTTGGCTGCGCGAGACATGGTGAGGAGCGTGGGACGGAGGCGGGCTGGCGGGCCAGGCGAGAGACTTTACGTCACACCAATGGCTGGTCGTCGTCTTGGAGAACGCGATGGGCCGGACCTTCGAGGTCATCGAACTGGCCGCTACCGAGCGACCACCAGAATACCCAGCCGATTCCAAACACCAGCACCAGGGACAGCGGGATGAGGAGATAGAGAATTTCCATGAGGAAATTCAGGGGCGAGGGTTGAGGGTCGAGTGGCGAGAAAAGGTGTCGAAAATTCTTTCGTCCCTCGCCACTCGTCCCTCTCCCCTCGCCCCTGCTTTATCTTCCCGCACGCGCAGCGCGTTCAACACCACGAACAACGAGCTTGCGCCCATGCCGATGCCCGCCATCCAGGGCGTGACCAGGCCGGCGGCGGCGGCGCAGAGCGCAGCAAAGTTGTAAACCGCGGCCCACAGCAGATTCTGGCGCATGATGCGGTGGGTCCGCTCTGCGATTGCAATGGCATCGAGCAGGCCGTGCAGGCGTCCCGACAGCAGAACGATGTCCGCATGCGCTTGGGATAGCAAGGCGCCGCTGCCCATCGCGATCGACAACTGCGCCTGTGCCAGCACCGGCGCATCGTTTACTCCATCACCGACCATCGCCACCACCGCGCCGGCATGTTGCAGGGCCAGCATACGCGCCTGCTTGTCCTGCGGCAGCATCCCCGACTCCCAGTCATCGACGCCGAGCTCGCAGGCCACATTGGCGACGGCGGGTGCGGCGTCACCGCTCCAGATCAGAACCTGCTTGTCGCAGGCTTTCAGCATGCGCACAACATCGCGTGCTTGCGGTCGCAGTTGGTCGGCCAGATCGAAGCAGGCCAGCCACCGGCCTTCGCAACCCAGCCACACTCGCGTGGCGCCGGTGTGATTCATCTCGTGGGATTGCAGCCCGGCGATTTGCGGCTCTGCCAATTGCAGATCGGCGGCGGGCCGTGCTCCTGCGATTTCGGCGACGAAGGGCAAACTACCCAGACGATAACGACACGCGTCGATGCTGGCCTCGATGCCTGATCCGGGGACGTTGCGCAGTTCGCGGACCACGATTGCGGCGGAGCCTGGTGCAACCGCCGCGCATGGCGCGGCGGTTGCTGCTGCGAATGCCTTGGCGATGGGATGCTCGGAGTTGCGTTCCAGCGCTGCGGCCAGCGCAAGCGCCCGGTCCTGCTGGACACCCGCCAGAGGCAGAGTTGCCACCAGACCGAAGCGGCCTTGTGTAAGGGTGCCGGTCTTGTCGAACACCACATGCGAGACTCTGGCGAGGGTCTCGATTGCGTGCGCGCCAACCACCACCGCCCCGCTCCGGGACAGGCGTCCCACCGCGAGAGTCATCACACTGGGCACGGCCAGGGACAAGGCGCACGGACAACTCACCACCAGCACCGTCACCGCGACCATCAGCGCGCGCGTGGGATCGAGCCAAAGCCATGACAGCGCGGTCGCGGCAGCGAACAGCAACACCCCGGCCACGAAGCGGTTGGCCACGCGCTCGGCGAGTTGCGCAATCTCCGGGCGTTGCGCGCTGGCGCGTTCGGCCAGCCGCCGCACGCCCGATACGCAGGTACCTTCGCCCACCTGCGTCAGGCGCACGATTACCGGACTCAGGCGGTTGAATGACCCGGCCATGATGTTCTCGCCGCTGCGTTTGTGTACCGGATGACTCTCCCCGGTCAGCGCCGACTCATCGCACTGCGTATCGCCTTCGACAAGGATGCCATCGCCGGGAAATGCCTCCCCGGCGCGCACCATGACCAGGTCGCCGGCCTCGAGGGCGATCGCCGGCACCTCTTCGGTCTCCATGCCGCGTCCCCGATCGCGCAAGCGATGTGCCGCGAGCGGCAGCGCCTTGTCGAGGTATTCGAGATCCGCCGCCGCCTTCTGGCGCGCGCGCATTTCCAGCCAGCGCGCGCATAGCAGGAAGAAGACGAACATGGAGACGGAGTCGAAATATACTTGCGCCCCGCCGCTGAAGGTGGCGACCAGGCTGGCAACAAAGGCAACGCCGATGCCCAGCGCCACCGGAACGTCCATGCCCGCCCGCCCGGCGCCGGGACAGGTCGC
>JANNTE010000109.1:0-14804 GCA_031403365.1 Betaproteobacteria bacterium
GCCCGCTGTTTTTCCAGAAGCGTCTAACCGACATCGCCATGCTGGGGCGGGTGCGCGATGAACTCACCATGGCCATGGCGGTCAATGACGCCATGCAGCGTTTTATGCGTGTATGGGCGCAGATTGCCACCGGCCAAAACACGTGCGAAATGATTGATCAGGCGGGCATTGGCTGGTTTGCACAGCTCAATTACGGCCTCCGGGACGAACTCGACGACACCGGGTTCCTCGAACGCATGCGCGTGAACGCGGAAGAGTTTCGTAACCTCGCAAAAGAAATCGTGGAACAGGTCACCGCGCTCTACCCGTCACTGCGCAACGATCCGATTGTCTCCCTGCTCGGGCCGGCCAGTCGGGCCGGCACGCCGGCACGGTATCTGGAGGGCATGCGTCGGGAATTTTCGACGCCCGCGCCAGTTCATTGACCCCGCGCTTCGCGAGCACAATCCGAACATGACCATGTCAGCCGGGAACAGCACGCCACCAGCCGCCCAGGCACCCGACCATCACGCAATGCAGGCCTGCGACGTTTTTGTCATCGGCGCGGGCCCGGCCGGATCCACCATCGCCGCACTGCTCGCGCAACGCGGATGGAAAGTTGTGATCGCGGAGAAAGACCGGCACCCGCGCTTTCACATCGGCGAATCTCTGCTACCGCTTAACATGCCGCTGTTTGAGCAATTGGGCGTGGCAGGGCGCATCGCAGATATCGCCATCTGCAAGTACGGCGCGGAACTCAACTCGCCGAATCACGACGAACCAGTGACACTGGAATTCGATCAGGCCTGGGACAAGCGTTTTCCCCATGCTTATCAGGTGCGCCGCTCGGAATTCGACCGGATTCTGTTCGACAACTGTGTCGAGAAAGGCGCCCACGCCGTGCAGCAATGCCGGGTCAACAGCGTGGAATTTCTGGCGACCGGTGGCGCAGACATCCAGGCGACCCTGAGTGGGGAGTTGCCGCGGCGCTGGCACGCACGATTCGTCGTCGACGCATCTGGGCGCGACACCGTTCTTGCCAGCAAATTAGCCATCAAGAAACGCAATCCCCGCCATTCGAGCGCGGCGCTGTACGGTCATTTCACCGGGGCCCGGCGCCTCCCCGGACGCGAAGAGGGAAACATCAGCCTGTTCTGGTTCGAGCACGGCTGGTTCTGGTTTATTCCGCTGCGCGACGGCACCACCAGCGTGGGCGCGGTGTGCCAGCCGGCTTATCTGAAGTCGAGAAGGTCGGATCCGACGACTTTCTTTCATGACACGATCGCCCTGTGTCCACCGCTGGCTGATCGCCTCCGGGACGCGCAACTCATCGAGCCGGCAACCGCGACCGGGAACTATTCCTACCAGAGTGAGCACATGGCGGGAAATGCCTACATTCTGGTGGGGGACGCTTATGCGTTCATCGATCCGGTATTTTCCTCGGGTGTATTTCTGGCGATGAACAGCGCGTTCCTTGGCGCCGACGTGGTGGACGAATCCCTGCGCCACCCAGAGAAAGCGGCGGCGGCACGCCAGTGCTTCGAACACACCATCCGGCGCGGCCTGGAGCAGTTTTCATGGCTGATCTACCGCATGACCAGCCCCACCATGCGCGCACTGTTTATGGGACCGAAGAACCATCTGCGCATGCAGGAAGCCCTGCTGTCGCTGCTCGCAGGTGATCTGTTCCGCGGCACACCGATTCACTGGAGCCTGCGTGCATTCAAGTGCCTGTACTATCTGGCGAGTCTGGCGCATCCGCACCGCAGTTTCGTCGCATGGCGCCAGCGCCGCCGCATGCTGGGCTCGCGTTGGACAGAAACTGCCAGCACCTGATGCCGCAGACTGCCAGAGCTGCTGGTCTGCGCTACACCAATTCCGCGGATTTATGTTCAGTGCTGGAGCAGCAGCGCGACCACGTGCTCGGCATCGTCGGATTCGGCAGTCCCTGTTCCGAGTTCAATGGCATCGCATCGACCTGGGTGGAAATGCCCACCATCGACCCGGGTCCGGTGTTTGAGGTCTGGACCAGCGCAATTCCCGTCCAGACGGACACGCACGGCAACATCCGTGGCGCACACAACTCCCAGATCCTGTTCGGATGTATTGAGATCCCCCAGGATGATCGCACGGACTACGATATCCAGATATACGCCGCCTATTGCGAGATTTTCGACCATCTTGATGCCCTCGGATATCCGAATCTGATGCGCATCTGGCACTATCTGCCGGACATTCATTTTGACGAACGCTCGCTCGAGCGTTACCGGCGATTTTCACTGGGCAGGCACGAGGCCTTTGTCGCCAAGAAACGCAACATCGTCAAGGACGTGCCGGCCGCCAGCGCCGTGGGCAAGCATTCCGCAAATACCGTCATTTACTTCCTGGCGGCACCGCATCCCGGCATCCCGATCGAAAATCCACGCCAGGTCAGTGCGTATTCCTATCCTGCACAATACGGTCCACGCGGCCCCACCTTCTGCAGAGCCCTGTTTACTTCGTGGAACGACTTGCCGCAGCTCTACATCTCGGGAACAGCGGCGATTTTCGGCCATCTGAGCCAGCATGCTGGTGATGCCAAAGCGCAAACCCGGGAGACTATCTTCAATTTGCAATCGGTGATGGACGAGGCGGTTGCGCTTGGCTTGATCGACGCCAGGCGGGAAGCCGATCTGTTATTCAAGGTTTACCTGAGACAACCGGCATTACGCACGATCGCGGAGGCGCTTCTGCGCGAAACCTTTGGACCGGAGCCTTCGATTGTTTATCTACAAGCCGAAATTTGCAGGCGCGAGCTCTTGCTGGAGATCGAGGTGGTCTGCACACGACGGTCGCGACCGCTGTGAATCGATCGACGCGCCATTGGTTGATCGCAGGCCTGGTCATGGCAATGGCGGCGGACGATGCAGCCGTTGCGCAGGCAGGTGAAAAGCCGCTTTGGGAGGCCGGTGCCGGCGTCGCGGTGCTGGACTTTCCGGACTACCGGGGTTCCGACGAGCGCCAAACGCTGGTACTGCCCATTCCCTATCTGGTTTATCGCGGCGATTTTCTCAAAGCCGACCGCGAGAGCATTCGCGCCCAATTTTACAAAGACGAACGTCTGGATTTGCATCTGAGCGTGAACGGATCGATCCCGGTTGAAAGCGAGAACAATGCCGCGCGGCTCGGCATGCCCGATCTGGATCCAACGCTGGAGATCGGCCCGAATCTGACGCTCACGATGCTGCGCTCGGATACGCTGCATTTGAGTCTGCGGGTTCCGGTGCGTGCGGTCATTGCCAGCGACTTCACCACAGTGCGCAGCGCCGGCTGGGTTTTCCAGCCGCAAATCAATGTGGATGTACTCGATCGCTTTCCGGGACCAGGCTGGAATCTCGGATTTGCCGCCGGACCGCTTTTCGGCGACAAGCGCTATCACAACTATTTTTACGGCGTGGCCCCGCAATTCGCCTCTACCCGCCGACCGGGCTACGAAGCCGGCAGCGGGTACGCAGGCCTGCAACTGCTCGCCGCACTGAGCAAGCGCTATCCGTCGTTTTGGGTAGGCGGCTTTGTGCGTGCCGACACGCTGGCCGGTGCGGTATTCGAGGAAAGCCCCCTGGTGCGCCAGACCAACACCTTCTCCGTGGGTATCGCGGCATCCTGGATTTTTTCGCGTTCATCGAGACACGTCAACGTCGATGAATGAATCCATTTCCGGGTAGCGAGACGAGACATGCCCATTGTTTCCAGAAGCAGCGGGCAGGACGAGCGCGCGGCGCTATTCCCGCCTGAACTGCTGCCTTATCTTGACCATTCCTTCATCAACTCCTTCGATCGTTTTGAAGAGTACGTCGCACGCCTGACCCGCGGATTGTTCCTCACCCTGGGTCTGGAAGCGGCCTGCCGCAAACCTGCTACCGTTGCCCAGGCAGTCGAGCGTGCCGGACTGTTACCCGGCGTGGCGCTGGTGCCGACGTCATGGATATTGTCGATGCTGGCCACGCGCAAGTGGATCACCGCGACCATCAGCGACAACGGCGAACGCCAGTATTTCGTCGAACAGGATCCACCCTTGCTGGATGCCGATGAAATTCTCGAGCAGCAGCGCGCCCATGACACGCGCTGTCTGCCCACCTACGAAATTGCGGCACTGGCGGCAAGGCACTATCCCGCCGTTCTGCGCGGCCAGACGACTGGCGAGGAGGCATTGTTCGGCCCGGAGGGAATTATTCCATGGGTCAAATATTTTTCCACCGACAACCCGCTCTATTCCATCAGCAACACCGTCGGTGCAATCGCCGCCGCCGGGACACTGACTCACGAACCGATTGCGGTTCTGGAGATTGGCGGCGGCTTGGGCAGTGGCGCGGATACCCTGCTTGAACAAATCGAACGCCGCGGACACGCTGCGCAAGTGCATTGCTACCACTTCACGGAAATTTCCCCTCTGTTCCTGAAGCGGGCGCAGCGCAATCTTACGACCAGGCATCCGCACTGCCGTTTCTTATTCTCGGCGCTGGACATTGACCGCACTTTCTCGCAATACGCCGTGGCAGCCGAAGCCTATTCGCTCATCTATGGGGTCAACGTCCTGCATGTCGCCCGCGACCTCGCCGCAACGCTGCGCGAACTGCGCAATGCACTACGCCCGGGTGGCACTTTGGTGATGGCTGAATGCGTGCGTCCGTTTCCCGATACTCCTCTGCATCTTGAGCTTGTTTTCAACTTGCTTGGTTCGTTTCGCGACGCCGTGCGCGTGCCTGACTGGCGCCCGAACGGCGGCTTCCTGACTCCGGAACAATGGACCGCTGCGCTCGAGGCCAATGGCTTCGAAGCGGTGCGCGTATTTCCCGATATTGGGGCAATCCGCGAGGCTTATCCGAGTTTCGTCATTGCGGCGATCGTGGCCAGAAAGACATGAACGCGATTCCCCGGAGGCCGATCGCGGTTGCATTCAGCACCGCTTATTTCGAGGGACATTTTCCAGACCGTCCCATTCTGCCGGGGGTGGCTCAGTTCGCATTGATTCTCGAAGCACTGGAACGAGAGACGCGCGGACCGGTTCCCGTCCAAGGCATCGCGTTCGCACGGCTGCGCCAGATCGTGCTGCCGGGCGAGCAGCTCGAACTGCAAGTGCGCGAACAGCCGGCGCAACGCCTGCGCTTCGACTTGAAACGCGGCGGGGCCCTGGTTGCCAATGGCGAATTCGTTCTCGGAACTGTGCCGTCGCCGCGCCGCGCAACCGATGAAGTTGCGCTACCCGCAGCCCCGCTCGCAGCCGTCCCGCCGCTTGAAGAGCTGCTGCCGCACAAGGCACCGATGCGCTTCCTGAGCGCGATCCGGCACCAGAGCGCGGAAGGTCTGATCTGCGACGCGCACGTACCGGCCAGGTGCCCACTGGTCGTCGGTGACTGGGCGCCGGTCGTCGCGACGATCGAAGCGGCTGCGCAGGCCGCCGCCGCGTGGGAGGCATTGTTCCGCGCCGGCGATACCGGCAGTGCCTCGCCACGCATTGGCTATCTGGTTGCGGTTCGCGAAGTGGTTTTTTTCACCACGCGTGTTCCAGCAGCCCGGGAATTGCGGGTTTCGGTCAGTCTGGAGGCGGCTGCTCCCCCGCTTACGCACTACCGGTTCGAGGTTTCCCTGGACGGCCAACTGACAACACTTGGGACCATCGCGACCTTCATGGCTTGAGCGTTTGCGCGCGATGCGCGCGCGCCCCGCCTGGTCAGCGGCTGCCTGGTCATGGGCCGCCGGGTCATGGGTCACCAGGTGATGTCACGCCCGCAGCTCTGCGGTCGGGCGCGGCGCAAGAATCGCTGCGAAGACCAGACTCAGGAACGCGCCAATACCCACCGTCGTGCCGATGGCGCCAAGCACCGGTGTGCTGGCAAAGCCCAGTGCACCGAAACCAACCACGGTGGACAGGTTACAGAACAGAACCGCGATTGCGGTGCGCTGCGGGTCTTGCGCGACCGGATTGCCACGCTCGAAGAAAAGCGTGTAATTGGAACCGACACCGACCACCAGTAGCAATGCGACCAGATGAAAGATGTTCAAGCGCTCACCGGTCGCGAGCAGGATCCCGGTGGTGACCAGCACCGCCGCCGCCAGCGGTGCCACCACGTCCCAGGTCCGCCGGGCGGAGCGCAGCGTGAACATCAGCAGCATCACGATCGCCACCGCGCCGAGGATCGCGAAGCCGAGCGCCCGCAACCGATATCCCTGATAAAGGCCATCAAGGTCGCGCTTCATATCGAGCAGTGCCACCCGCGCAGGATCGTGCTGACTTAATCTCAGTTCCAACAAAACAGGGTCGGTCACCTGGCGTAGCGGCATCATGGCCAGCCAGCCGCCTTGACGCTCTGCGAGCAAGGCCTGCAATTTGAGCGCAAGGCCGGTGCCGGCCAGATCCTGAGAAGTTATCGGTGCCTGGCGCTTGGCACCCTGCGCGTCTTCGACGAAAGCAGAGAAGGTACCTGCCCGGAACGGCAACCCGTGAGCCGCCACGGCCAGGTTGCGTGTCAACAAACGCGCATCCGGAATAGCTTGCTGCCGGATATGCTGCACTTTGATGCTGGGAAGATAGAATGCGGGCGAATCGAATCCCTGGATGACTCCGTCGGCCTGGAGAACCGAGAGCGTGCCGCCAACCTGCTCCGCAGCCTCAAGCACGGCTTGTTCGCTGTCGCCCCGGATGACGATCAATGGGCCGACGTCGGGGGCGCCCAGATCCGCGCGCATTTCCTGATCAAGATGTTGAAGATGCAGCGGCACCGGACTCAGGCTTGAAAGTTCGTCGTCCCAGATCGTGGTTCCCCGGATCGCAATCCAGGCAATGACCGCAATAACCAGCACCAGCAGGGCGATGCGCAAGCTTTGAGCGTGCGCCAGCCATCGCAGCAGCAATGGCCCCAGTCCGGCCGCAGTCCGAATGTGATAACCCGGCGGCACCAGCTCGGGCAATACCCAACGGGTGACCAGAACTGCCACCGTCAGCCCGGCAATCGAGAACAGCCCAAGCTGGGACAACCCCGGGAATCCCGAAAACAGCATCGCTCCAAACCCGAACGCCGAGGTCAGCACACCCAGTCGCAGCGTTGGCCAGATGCGTTGCAGGGTTGTCTTCGGCGTGCTGCCCGGTGCGGTATGCGTGAACAGATAGATGGCGTAGTCCACCGCCTCGCCCATCAGTGTAGCCCCGAATCCGATCGTGACGCCGTGCACGGCACCATGGACCAGACTCACGGTGGCAATACCGGCCAGAACCCCGCTCGCCACCGGAACCAGTGTCAACGCCAGCATGCGCACCGATCGATAAATGAACAACAGCATTGCAGCGACCAGCAGCGTGCCGAGCATGGAAAAGCGCATGGCGTCATGCTTGATGCCGGCACGACTTTCAACCGCAAACACGCCCGGCCCGGTCATGACCAGACGCGCACCGGCAACCTGCAACTGCACCGCGACTTCGTCGAAGGCAGCACGAACCCGCGCCAGGGCTTGCTCCTGCGCATCGATGTCGAAGCCGGCCGCGCGGGTTTGCGCGACCAGCAGCGCGCGCGCACCGTTGGCCGAAAACCAGATGCCATCGCGTTTATCCGGCCCGCCCTGCCCCTGCAGGCGATCGATCAGTTGCAGCATTTCGCCGGTTGGGTCGCGCGGCAGCAGATGACCCGTTAAAAGGCTGGTCGGAGAACCGAGAAGTTCGAGCTGCTGCTCAAGAGCGGCGCGAATGCCCGCAACGCTGAAGCGTTCCGCGGTGACGGTCGGACTGAGCAAATAGCGGTTGCGCAGCAGAAATTCGCCGTCCGCGCGCAAGGCGTCCTGGGCTCCGTTGGCGACGTAACTGAAGTGATCGTCCTTCTCCAGCCGCTCGATCAGTGAACGACTGAGTGCCGCAGTTTTCTCTTCCGCTGGCCCTTCGATGCCAATCAGAATCAGACGCGACACCACGCCTTCGCGCAGCTCGTCAACCAGAAAGCGTTGTGTGGGTGAAGGCGAGCCGGGAAGGAATGCGGCAAGGTCGGCACCATACTGCGACCTGGCGACGATGAGCGCACAGGCAAGAACGAATCCCAGCCAGATGCCGACGCGCAAGCGCGCCGGCGTCTTCACGGCGAATCCTCGATTATTCTCATGACCGAGCGGTCGCCGCGAGCCTCCTGGACTTCAATCGCATGGATGCGCGCGCCGCCGCCGTCGATACGAATCAGGCTGATGACTTTATTCATGCTGTCACTGCGCGGCGCTAGATAAAGCCGCCACTTCGCCGGACCGCCCTCCAGCTCGACGCGATAGAATCGCTCGAGCGCCTTGATGTCACCGCCGAGTGTTGCGCGCACGCTTTCGATGAAGCCCCAAAGCACCGGATAGTCCTGCAACTTCAGCACGCGACGTTCTTTGCGCCCGGGATTTTCCAGGGTGAGTATGTCGTGGGCCACCGTCAGTGTTTCCGGCCTGGGCTTGAGTGTGCGTTTTTCGATCTGTCCGGGCCGGATATAAGTCAGGGTGCCGGAGAGCTCCAGCGGCGCTTTCAGGATCTTCAGATACTTGCGCTCGACGAAGCGGGCCTGTGACCGTTCAACTTCGGATAATTGCAGCATCAGGCTCCCGATATCCCACCCGGCCTGCGACCGCGCCGGACTGGCTGGCCTCTGCGTTGCCGCGTTTGGCGGCTGCGCTGTCTCGATTGGCTGCGCCGCTTCAACTTGCGGCTTCGCCGCGTGCACCAAGCCGGGCAGCCCGGCAATCAGCGCCGCGAGAAACACTGCGAAGGCACCGCTACGAGCGCTCACCCGAATCAGCCCAGAAATCATAGAAATTGAACCAGTTGTAAGGAGCCAGCCGGCAATAATATTCAAGCCGCTGTGCATACAATGACGCCCACTGGCTTATTTTCGCGTCGCGCTGGCTGCGCTCCAATTTCACGGTTTCCACCAGACGTTCAAAGTGCAGATCATAGCGGTTGCCGCCGCGATAAAGCGCCACCATCAGCACCACCGGCCGCCCGATGAGCGCGGCGATGCGAAACGGAGCGGTCGGCAGCGCCGCAGTTGATCCGAAGAACGGTACGCGGACTGCGCCGGACTCATAGATCCTGCGGTCGCCCAGCATGCCCACCCATTCTCCAAGGGCGAGACGCTCCTGCACCTTCATCATCGAATCGAGCGCACCCATGCCAATCACCGATCGGTGCAGTTCCGGACTGATTGCCTTGGCCAGCGCGTTGATGTTGCGGCTGCCTTCCTCGAACATCATCATGGTGACGTTCATGTTGTGCTGCAGACCGAAAACATGCAGAGCCTCGAAACTGCCCAGGTGGGCGCCCAGCAGAAAATAAGGCTCGCCCAGAATCCGCGCCTCCTCGAGGACGTCCTTGCCATGCACGCGCACGTCGAACTGGGCGAAGCGGTGACGCAGCAGAAACATGCGATCCAGCGCGACTGTCGCAAAACAATAATAGTGCCGGAAGACTTCCGTCAGCCGCGGCGCCCGCCCAAACACCTTGCTCAGATACTGCCTGGAGGCAGCGTGCCCTTTGACCGAGAACAGGAAAAAATAAAGACAGATCGGATAAAGCAACATGCGCCCGACCGGACGGCCGAGCCGCAGCGACAGCCAAACCAGAAACCGCAGCGTGGGGTCGTTGGAGCGTTCGCGCTGCTCAAGCCAGGGTTGCTTCAGGATCTGCCTTCCCGCCGGATTCCGGCGGCGCACTGCTGTGCATGCTGCAAGAGCGCTGCGCGCGGCAGTTTTCCAGCGGCATTACGCGGAAGAGATTCGACAAAATACAAAGGTCGCGGTAAAAATACCGCGTCAATGCGTTCGCGCAGCGCGCCCAGCAGAGCTTCGCGTGTGAAATCCGGTGCGACCACGAGCGCCGTCAGCCGGGTAACGCCCTCACCGCTCTCGTCGGGCATGAAGAATACGCCGTCACGCACGCCCTCGATGCTGTTCAATTGATGTGTGAGGTATTCGAGAGAGGTTCGCTTTCCGGCGATGTTCACCAGATCGGCATTGCGCCCGTGCAGGATGAATTTATCATCGCTCCTGGGTTCGATTACGTCGGTAAACGGGACCTCTTTTTCAACGTGGCCACCTGCAACTGTCACGACATTCCCTGCATGGCGCAACCGCACATCGCGCAGGCAATGCCATTCCGGACCCCGCACCGTACGCCGGGTGGCCACCATGCCGGCCTCGGTAAAACCATAGACTTCGTACAAGGGAGCGCCAAAACGCTGTTCCGCCTGCACCGCCATATCCGTTGCCAGCGGCGCTGTGGCACAGACAATCAACCGCAGACTCGGCAACCGGATGCCTTCAGTCAGCAACGCCCGCAAATGAATGGGAGTCGTCACCAATACCCGTTCCCCTGGAATCTCGGCCAAAGCCGCAGCCACGTCGGCCGGGTAGAACGGGCGTCCAGCGTGCAGCGCCAGACCGCCACGCAATGCCATCAGCACAGTCGACTCGAGTCCGTACATGTGCTGCGCCGGCACTGTCCCGAGCAGCGTTGCGCGGGGCCCGAGCTGCAGATCGAAGCTGAAAGCTTCGGCACTCGCGCCTTGCGCAAGCGCGCCCCAGGTCTTGGGATGCGGCGTAGGCGCGCCGGTCGAGCCGGACGTGAAGGCGATGACCGCGACCTGTTCCTCGGAAAACGCAGGCACCGCGAAACGTAAACTGGAAGCCGGCATCGTGGTGCCTTGCGCGACCAGCGGATAACTTATTTGCTCGATGACAGCAGGCTCCTGCGGCGTATCGGTCAAGGCATAGAGTCCGTCATAGTCGCGCCGCAATTGCCCGAGCATTTCCGGGGTCTGGGTTGGTGGCAGCAGGCTGACCTGTCCCCGCACCAATGCCGCAAGCAATCCGACGGCGAACCGGTAACGGTCCATGCAGAAATTCACGAGGTGGGAACGCGCGGGCAACCGGGAGGCTACATGCTCGACGTCCGCAAGGAAGTGCGCCGCGCTCACCGGCCGCGCATTTCTGAACGCCACCACATCCTGCGCCGCGGTATGGCTGATGGCCGCTACTTTCGCCATGTGATTAGCTGCCCCGAGCGGCTCGGTTGAAGCAGGTGCAGTGGCCCTTGGAGTACGGCTAGACGGTTCTGTGGCGCTGGACGTGCTCATTCAGACTGCGCAAAGAACTGAAGATCTGGATGTTGTCACTGTCATCGGAGCGCAACTGAAAACCATACTTCTTGGATACCGCCAGTGCAATTTCGAGAATATCGATGGAATCCAAACCGAGGCCCTCGCGATAGAGCGGCGCTTCCGGCGCGATCTCGTTCGCTTGTATTTCAAGATTCAGCGCTGCCACGATCAGCTCGGCCAGCTCCCTTTCCTGCGCGACCACGCTTTCAGCGGCATCCATTGCTTTGCTTTCATTGTTTAGTCAAAAAATACTGCGTTCAAGTCTGGCGTCCGGCTGACCGAATTATAACCGCACTGCCACATGCACCAGCGCAAAAACAGAACGCCCGCTCGAGCGGGCGTTGTGGGCTGGCAACTCAACGCGTATTTCAGCGTCCGGCGCGCAAGGCTTCGATACGCTCATCGAGCGGCGGATGAGACATGAACAGCCGTGCAAGGCCCCCAGCACCGCCTGCGATGCCAAACGCCCGCATCTGCGCCGGGAGTTGCGGAGCGCTATGCGCAGATTTCAGCCGTTGCAGCGCGGCGATCATTTTTCCCGGCCCGGCCAAGGCAGCGCCGCCGGCATCGGCGCGAAACTCGCGTTTGCGGCTGAACCACATGACCACAATGCTTGCCAGTATGCCCAAAACAATCTCGGCCACGATCGCGGTAATCCAGAACGCCGGCCCGTTTCCACGTTCGGTCTTAAACACGACCTTGTCCACCAGATTGCCGATGATGCGCGACAGGAAGATTACGAAAGTATTTACCACGCCCTGTATCAACGCCAGTGTGACCATGTCGCCGTTGGCAACGTGACTTACCTCATGCGCCAGCACAGCCTCGGCTTCGTCACGGGTCATGCTGGTCAGCAATCCGCTGCTGACCGCCACCAGGGCGTTATTCTTGTTCATGCCGGTGGCAAAGGCATTGACTTCCGCTGCCTGAAATATGGCGACCTCGGGCATGCCGATGTTTGCCTGTTGCGCCTGTCGACGTACCGTCTCCACCAGCCACTGCTCGGCTTCGGTACGCGGGGTTTCGATCACTTTGGCGCCGGTCATCCTTTTGGCAGACCACTTCGACATGGCCAGCGAGATCAGCGCGCCGCCAAATCCCATTACCCCGGCGATCACCAGCAGGCCGACCGGATCCTGCCCGCTCTGCGCCATCGCACGGTCGATGCCGAGCAGCCGCATGGTAATGCTGAGCACGAACAGTACCGCAATGTTGGTAATGAGAAACAGCGCTATACGATTGAACACGGATTGTCCTTTCTGAAAATTGAGTCAGTCCTTGGAACCCGGAAAACCCGCCAGGTTCCGTAATGCCGATGGCAGTCTAGGCACTGGTCGCGAGCGCTTCAAGTTCCGCGCACAACGCCAGCCAACGTTCTTCGGCCAGTTGCACCTGTTTCAAGACTTGCGCCTGCTCCAACAGGCAACGCTTGAGTTCTTCCTTGCGGGCATCGCCGTACATATCGGGTGCGGCCATACGTATTTCAAGACGCTCCCTTTGCGCACCCAGGGCTCCGATTTCTTTCTCAGCGGCCTTGATGCGCGCCTCCAGCGGCTTGCGCTGGGAAAAGCGCCGGTTGCGCTCTTCGGCTTCCTGGCGCTTTTGCTCCTTGCGACTCACTGCCGGTTGCGCAACCTCTTCTGGACGCGATTCCCTTGCGCGCAGTCCCTTCGCATAGTCTTCCAGATCCCCATCGAAGGGCGTAACCCGGCCTTCATTGACCAACCATAGCTCATCGGCGGTCGCCCGCAGCAGACTGCGGTCATGAGACACAAGCACCAGGGCGCCCTCGTAATCCTGCAACCCAAGAGTCAGCGCGTGACGCATCTCCAGATCCAGGTGATTGGTCGGCTCATCGAGCAGCAGAAGGTTGGGCCGTTGCCAGACAATCAACGCCAGCGCAAGCCTCGACTTCTCGCCGCCCGACATCGGCGCGACAGCGTCGGTGGCCTGATCGCCATGAAAATTGAATCCGCCAAGAAAATCGCGCAAATCCTGTTCGCGCGCTTTCGGCGACAAACGCGTCAGGTGCCACAGCGCGCTATGTTCGGGCCTGAGTTGCTCGAGTTGATGCTGCGCGAAGTAGCCGATCTGCAAGCCCTTGCCCTCGGTGCGTTGACCGCGCAGCGGCGCCAGCGCGCCGGCCAGCAGTTTCATCATGGTCGATTTGCCGGCGCCGTTGCGCCCGAGCAAGCCAACTCGGGTGCCCGGGCGCAGCGTCATCTGAATGTCACGCAACACGGCGACCTCGCCATAGCCTGCGTCCACGCCGTCAAGATGGAGCATCGGATCGGATTGCACGGCGGGCTTGCGGAACGCGAATTCAAACGGCGAATCCACATGCGCGGCGGCAATTTTCTCCATGCGTCCGAGCGCCTTGATGCGGCTTTGCGCCTGTCGCGCCTTGGTGGCTTGTGCCTTGAAGCGATCGATATAGGATTGGAGGTGGGCGATTTCACGCTGCTGTTTCACAAACGTGGCCTGCTGCTGGGAAAGCTGCATCGCGCGCTGGGTCTCGAACGCCGAATAGTTTCCGCTGTACAGGCGCAGCCGCTGCCCTTCGATATGGCAAATAGCATTCGCCACGGCATCGAGAAATTCGCGGTCGTGCGAAATCATCAGCAGCGTGCCGGGATAACCCAGCAGCCATTGCTCCAGCCAGATGATGGCATCCAGATCCAGGTGATTGGTGGGTTCGTCGAGCAACAGCAGCTCCGAACGACACATGAGTGCGCGCGCCAGATTCAACCGCACCCGCCAGCCGCCGGAAAACTGCGCGATCGGTCGTTCGATCTCCGCGTCGTCGAATCCCAGGCCGTGCATGAGCTGCGCCGCGCGCGCCCGTGCTGCATATCCCCCGACCCGATGCAAATCTTCGTGAAGTTCGGCAATGCGCGTGCCATTGTGCGCCTGTTCTGCGGCAGCCAGTGCACGTTCCAGCTGACGCAGCTCTGCGTCGCCGTCGAGCACGTACTCAATCGCCAGTTGATCGGTGGAAGGCGTCTCTTGGGCAACGTGGGCGACCACCAGCCTCGGCTGGATCTCCAGATCGCCGGCATCCTGGTGCAATTCGCCCAGCAGCAATGCGAACAGGCTGGATTTCCCTGAACCATTGGCGCCGGTAACGCCGATTTTCTGGCCGCGATTGAAGGTAAGGCTGGCCTCTTCAAACAAAACTCTTACGCCGCGACGCAGTTGCAAAGCGCGCAGAACTATCATGAATTTCGGATCATCGGGAAACGCGGAATATTACAAGAAAGGTGGGGTGGCTGATGGGACTCGAACCCACGACAACCGGAATCACAATCCGGGACTCTACCGACTGAGCTACAGCCACCATTTGACACAACATGACCAGAAAATAACGAGGGTACACTGGCGTGCCCGACAGGAATCGAACCTGTAACCCCCAGCTTAGAAGGCTGGTGCTCTATCCGGTTGAGCTACGGGCACGTCTCTGACCGGGCAGACCCTACGCTTTTCTGGTCGGGGTGGAGAGATTCGAACTCCCGACATCCTGCTCCCAAAGCAGGCACGCTACCAGGCTGCGTTACACCCCGGAGGGCCGGAACTATACCTATCAGGGGGTTAAAGGTCAATTTGGATGGGCCCGTCGCCGGAGCAATTGCGGACCGGACAAACTTTTCTTGCACCCCCCTGCCATTTCTGATATTAAAG
>JANNTE010000110.1:0-2192 GCA_031403365.1 Betaproteobacteria bacterium
CCTCATTCCTGTTTCCGACCTGATCGTATCCGACCCGGCATTCGCAGACGCGTTCGGCGGCGCGCCAGCCGTTGCATACCGGCTGAGCGCCAGGACACTGATGCTCGATGCCGGAATAAACGTTCCCCTGAGCGGCCATCAGGCGCTCGACTTCGGCGCCAGCTGGCTTGACTCGGCGGCCGACGAAGGCAGTGGCAGTTATGGCGGAGCAATGCTGCGCGCGAGTTATCTGCATCGGTTCCGCTAGCAGCCAAATGCAGACAGTCGCCCTCGCATCCGGAGAGCGCGTGCCCGCGCTTGGCCAGGGCACATGGAACATGGGCGACAAGCGCGAACTGCGCCGGGAAGAAATCGCCACGCTGCAACTCGGCCTCGATCTCGGCCTGAAGCTGATCGACACGGCCGAGATGTACGGTGAAGGCAATTCCGAGGAGCTGATCGGCGAAGCGATCGCCGGAAGGCGCGAAGAGGCTTTTCTGGTGAGCAAAGTCTATCCCCACAACGCGACGCGCAAAGGCGCCGTCGCCGCCTGTGAGCGCAGCCTGAAGCGATTGCGCACCGGCCACATTGACCTTTACCTGCTGCACTGGCGCGGCAACATCGCATTCGCCGAAACCCTGGAAGCGTTTACCGCGCTGCAAACGGCCGGCAAGATCCGCCATTTTGGCGTCAGCAACCTTGATCTGGACGACATGCGTGAATTTGTCGCGACACCCGGCGGGAAAGCGGTGGCAACCAATCAATTGCTCTACAACCTGACGCGGCGTGGCATCGAATGGGATCTGTTGCCATGGCTGCGGGAGAGAAATATTCCGGTGATGGCGTATTCGCCCATCGAGCAGTCAAAACTGGCGCGCAATTCCAAGCTCGCCGATTTTGCCCGCCATCGCGGCATGACCGCCGCACAAGCCGCTCTTGCGTGGCTGCTTGCCAGGGACGGGGTCATTGCCATTCCAAAAACCGGCCAGCGCGAGCGCCTCACGGAAAATGCAGGCGCACTCGATCATGCGCTGACCCGGGAAGATCTGGCAGAACTGGACCAATTGTTCCCTCCGCCGAAAGCGCCGGTTCCGCTTCAAATGCTTTAGGACAAGGACTCGGATACGGCCTGTCCGACAACGGTACCCAACCATGCGCACATACTTTTTTCTTGCGGCCGGCATCGCGGCACTGTTCGCTGCTCCAGTCATGGCGCAGTCCACCGACAACGAGAAAATCATTGGCGTCGGTGCCCGCGTACGCACCGCTTATGACGGAGCAGACAGCAACCGCGGCGATGCCATTCCCTATCTCAGACTTTATGGCGAACATCTGTTCGCACGCAGCACGCAAGGCATGCTCGAAGGCGGTTGGCGCACCCGTGCATCGGGCGACTGGGTAGTCGGCGCGCAGGCGGCCTACGAAAGCGGGCGAGTCACGAATGAATCGGCGTTTCTTGAAGCACGCCACTTTGAAAATCTCGATCCCGGCGCATCAATCGGTCTGCATGCAGAGGGCGACTGGAAAATTGGTCCCATGCCGGTCAGTGCATTGCTGCGCTATCGCCGCCACATCGACTCTGATCGGGGCGCCCAGGCGGACTTGCGCGTTACCGCCGGTATTTTCGCGCGCCGGGGTGTTCAGGCCGGCGTGTTTGGCCAACTCACCTGGGGCGATGCGAAATCCATGCAAAGTTACTTCGGCCTGACACCGCGCCAGTCAACCATGACCGGACTGCCGCAGTACGCCGCTGGCGCAGGTGCACGTGACCTGCAATTCGGGCTGCTCGGCTCGGTGGAGCTGTCGCCGCACTGGCTGATCCCCTGGGGCGTGAGCATTCAGCGATTGCTGGGCGATGCCGCCGATTCCCCGATCGCGATCGAGCGCACCAACGCATCCGCCAACGCCGGAATCGCATATCGCTTCTAGATGGTTGTGCGTGCAGACCCAACCGCCGGAGCGCTTTCCTTGCCACGAAAGGCCGTCTGTGGCCAAATTCGGCACGACCGGCAAAACCAGAATGTCAGGAGAACCATGAGCGTTCACTGGAGTCAGGAACTGCACAAGCTGCTCACTGAAGCTGCCATTCAATTTTTTGGCCATGTCGACATCCTCATCAACAACGGAGGTATTAGTCAGCGAAGCCTTACAAAAGACACCACTCTTGAAGTTGACCGACAGATAATGGAAGTGGATTATTTTGGAAGCATAGC
>JANNTE010000111.1:0-8339 GCA_031403365.1 Betaproteobacteria bacterium
CCAGAGCAACGAGTTCCCGGCTGATCTGTGGCGCAAGCTGGGCGAGCTGGGACTGCTCTGCATTACTGTCGAAGAGAAAAATGGCGGCACCGGCATGGGCTACCTCGCCCATGTGGTGGCCATGGAAGAAGTTTCGCGTGCCTCGGCTTCGGTTGGGTTGTCCTACGGCGCGCACTCCAATCTGTGCGTGAACCAGATCAACCGCAACGGCAGCGAAGCACAGAAGCGACGCTATCTGCCGCACCTGATTTCCGGCGAGCATGTCGGCGCGCTGGCCATGAGCGAACCCAATGCCGGGTCCGACGTGGTCGGCATGAAATTGCGCGCCGAGCGCAAGGGCGATCACTACATTCTGAACGGCAGCAAGATGTGGATCACCAACGGCCCGGATGCGGACGTATTGGTGGTGTACGCCAAGACGGATATCGCCGCCGCAGCCAAAGGCATCACGGCTTTTCTGATCGAGAAGTCCTACCCGGGCTTTTCTACCGCGCAGAAACTCGACAAACTCGGCATGCGCGGCTCGAACACCTGCGAGCTGGTGTTCCGCGATTGCGCGGTGCCGGCGGAAAATGTGCTGGGTGAAGTCAACCGCGGCGTACAGGTGCTCATGAGCGGCCTGGACTACGAGCGCGCGGTGCTCGCCGGCGGGCCGCTCGGCATCATGCAGGCTTGCCTGGATGTGGTGATGCCTTATCTGCATCAGCGTGAACAGTTCGGCCGGCCCATCGGCGAATTCCAGTTGATGCAGGGCAAGGTCGCCGATATGTATACCACCATGAATGCCTGCAAAGCCTACGTCTACGCAGTGGCGAAATCCTGCGATCGCGGCCAAACCACGCGCAAGGACGCGGCGGGCGCCATCCTGTACGCGGCGGAGAAGGCCACCTGGATGGCGGGCGAAGCGATTCAGGCCCTCGGCGGCAACGGCTATATCAACGACTATCCCACCGGCCGGCTGTGGCGCGACGCCAAGCTCTATGAGATCGGCGCGGGAACTTCGGAAATCCGGCGCATGCTCATCGGGCGCGAGTTGTTCGGGGAGACCGTCTGAGCGCGGGCGAAGGATGGTAATGAAGTCGGTGGATTCCGCGCAGTCGAACAACCTGGAGTTCCTGGTTGCCCAGGGATTGCTCGACGGATTCAACCTGCACTATCGCATCTTCCGCGAAGCCTGCCGGCATGCGCGCGCGCTGTTCGAAGCGGGCGACTGGAATGCGATCCAGAAACTGTCCCGGGATCGCATCGCCTTTTACGACCAGCGCGTGGCGGAAACCGAGGCTTACCTGCGCCGCCGCTACGGCGCCGACGGTCTTGAAGACGCCCAGTGGCAGCAGGTGAAGCAGGAATACATCGGTTTGCTGATCAACCACCGGCAGCCGGAACTGGCCGAGAGTTTTTTCAATTCGGTCAGTTGCCGGATGCTGCACCGGTCTTATTACTACAACGATTTCATTTTCGTCCGCCCGGCGGTTTCCACCGAGCATATCGACTCCGATCCGCCGTCCTACCAGAGCTATTACCCGGCGCGCACCGGGCTGCGCAATGCGGTGGCGGCGATCGTGGCCGGGCTGCGCCTGCGCAGGCCGTTCGCGAATTTCAGGCGCGATACCGGATACCTGCTGCGCGCGGTACGCCAGCATCTGCCGCGACCTTTCGTGCCGGAGCCGAACTTTCAGATCCAGGTGCTGACCGCGCTTTTTTTTCGCAACAAGGGCGCCTATTTGCTGGGAAAAATCGTCAACGGCAACCATGAACATCCGTTCGCCGTGCCGATTCTGCATGACGCAAACGGCCAGCTCTATCTCGACACCATTCTGCTCGAACGCGACAAGCTGTGGATTTTGCTCTCGGTGAGCCGCGCCTACTTCATGGTCGAAATGGAGGTGCCCTCGGCCTATGTGCAGTTTCTGCACTCCATGCTGCCGGACAAACCGCGCGCCGAGATCTACACCATGCTGGGCTTGCAGAAGCACGGCAAGACCATGTTCTATCGAGACTTCCTGCATCACCTCAAGCACTCCGGCGACGACTTTGTCACGGCCCCCGGCATCAGGGGCCTTGTGATGCTGGTGTTCACCCTGCCCTCGTATCCTTATGTGTTCAAAGTCATCAAGGACCGCATCGCGCCGCAGAAGAACATGGACCGCGAAATGGTGAAGGCAAAGTATCAGTTGGTGAAAACACACGACCGCGTCGGTCGCATGGCCGACACCCTGGAGTACCAGTACGTGGCCTTCCCGCGCGGGCGTTTCAGCGCGGAACTGCTGGCGGAACTTCAGGACCAGGCGCCTTCCATGGTGGAATTTGAGGGCGACACCCTCATCATCCGACATCTGTATATCGAGCGCCGCCTGGTGCCGCTGAACATTTATCTGGACAGCGCCGGCGCTGTCCAGGCCGACCACGCCATCGACGAATACGCCACCGCAATAAAGCAGATGGCCGCAGCAAACATTTTCCCCGGCGACATGCTGCTGAAGAACTTCGGTGTATCCAAGTACGACCGCGTATTGTTTTATGATTACGATGAAATCCAGTACATGACCGAGTGCAACTTCCGGCGCATTCCGCAGGCGCGCTCGATCGAAGACGAGATGTCCGCGGAACCGTGGTATACCGTCGGACCAAACGATGTATTTCCGGAAGAATTCCTGCATTTCATGGCCAGCAGCGAGCACAATCGAAATCGTCTGCGCACACGGCACGGCGAACTGATGGCAGAAGAGTTCTGGAACGAAGCAAAGCACCGGATAGAGGCGGGCCAGATTCCGGACGTCTTCCCCTATCCGGAAAGCATGCGTTTTGCGAACCGCTTTTCAGGGCGCTGAACGCTGTACGATAAAACTGCACTTTTTTGAACTTCGAGGAGATAGTCATGGCAACCGATCCAATCGTAATCGTTTCCGCCGCACGCACCCCGATGGGCGCGATGCAGGGCGAACTGAAAGATTTCACCGCGTCGCAACTCGGTGCCGCCGCTATCCGCGCCGCGCTTGAGCGCTCCGGCCTCAAGTCCGAACAGGTACAGGAAGTCATCATGGGCTGCGTGCTCCCCGCCGGTCAGGGTCAGGCCCCGGCGCGCCAGGCGTCGCTGGGCGCGGGCCTGCCGCTGTCGACCCACACCACCACGGTGAACAAAATGTGCGGTTCGGGCATGAAAGCGGCGATGTTCGCACATGACCTGCTCGCCGCTGGCAGCA
Source organism: Betaproteobacteria bacterium (assembly GCA_031403365.1). Classification (GTDB taxonomy): domain Bacteria; phylum Pseudomonadota; class Gammaproteobacteria; order Burkholderiales; family JACQAP01; genus JACQAP01. Next base: position 3,204 of record JANNTE010000111.1, read on the forward strand.
ACGACATCATGATCGCGGGCGGCATGGAAAGCATGAGCAACGCGCCTTACCTGCTGCCCAAGGCGCGCACGGGGTACCGCATGGGCCACCAGCAGGTGATCGACCATATGTTTCTCGACGGACTGGAGGACGCCTACGACAAAGGCCGCCTGATGGGCAGCTTTGCCGAAGACTGCGCCGGCAAGTACGCGTTCACCCGCGAGGAGCAGGATAAATTCGCCATAACCTCGCTGGAGCGCGCGCAGAAAGCCAACAAGGACGGCACCTTCGCCTGGGAAACCGTGCCGATGGCGATCAAAGCCGGCAAAGACGAGCGTTTCGTCGAACACGACGAAGCGCCGTTCAAGGCCAACTTTGACAAGATTCCGCTGCTCAAACCCGCATTCCGCAAGGACGGCACGGTTACCGCGGCGAATTCCAGCTCGATTTCCGACGGCGCGGCTGCGCTGGTGATGATGCGCCGTTCGATGTCCGAAAAGCTCGGCCTGAAGCCGCTCGCCATCATCGCCGGTCATTCAACCCACGCCCAAGAGCCGGGCTGGTTCACCACCGCGCCGGTGGGTGCGATCCAGAAACTGTTCGCGAGGACCGGCTGGACCGCGGACAAGGTCGATCTCTACGAAATCAATGAGGCCTTCGCCGTCGTCACCATGGCCGCCATGCGCGAACACAAGCTGCCGCACGAGAAAGTGAACATCCACGGCGGCGCCTGCGCGCTCGGACACCCGATCGGCGCTTCCGGAGCGCGCATTCTGGTTACCCTGATCGGCGCGTTGCGCAAACAGGGATTGAAGCGCGGCGTAGCATCGCTTTGCATTGGCGGAGGCGAAGCCACGGCAATGGCGATAGAACTTCTGTAGAACCCAACACAGAGGCACAGAGGACAAGGAGAAATACGGTATCCAACAGTGAGGGATTGCCCTGTCCTGGGGAAACTTTATTTCCCTTTCCTCGTTGTTCTCGGTTTCTCTGTGTTCGGTGTTGACTTGCATCCCGGAAAATAAAAAATGGCAAACACAATCCAGTTCTACTATGACTTCGCATCGCCATACGGCTACATGGCGGCGACGCGGATCTCCACCATTGCAGCGCGACACGACCGTGTTGTCGATTGGAAACCGATTCTGCTCGGCGCGGTATTCAAGGTGACCGGCGGCGTCCCGCTGCCGAGCGTGCCGCTCAAGGGTGATTACAGTCGCCATGACATCGATCGTTCCGCGCGACTGGCGAAGATCCCGTTCAAACAGCCGACCAGGTTTCCAATTGCCAGCCAGTCTCCGGCCAGAGTGATTTACGCGCTCGAAGCCGAGGGCGCGGCGCGGCAGGAGGAGGTCACACTGGCGTTGTATCGCGCTTATATGGTCAACGACCGCGACATTTCCAGTCCGGAGATCACTGCGGATGTGGCTGCGAGTGTCGGTATCGACCGTCAGCGTGCGCTCGACGTGATCGCCGATGCGGCAATGAAAGAGAAACTCAAGGTCGAAACCGAAACTGCCATTGCGCGCGGCGTGTTCGGTTCTCCTTTCATCATCGTCGATGGTGAGCCCTTCTGGGGCTTCGACCGCCTCGAACAAGTCGATCGCTGGCTGCGCGACGGCGCCTGGTAGCAGCGCACTCTCCCTTCTCCCTCCGGGAGAAGGGAGGGGATGAGGGAAGCATTTTTTCTTGAATTTCGAAAAGCGCACTGAATTCACCATGACCACCATCCAATCCAAACTCAACCCGCGCTCCGCCGAATTCATTGCCGCACGCGAAGCCACGTCGGCTCAGGTATCCGACTTGCGCGAAAAAATCGCTGTTATCGGCAAAGGCGGCGGCGAAACCGCGCGCGAAAAGCACCAGGCTCGTGGCAAGCTTCTGCCGCGCGAGCGCGTGCGTCGCCTGATCGATGCCGGCTCGCCTTTCCTGGAACTGTCGCAACTCGCGGCCTGGAACATGTACGACAACCAGGTGCCCGCAGCGGGCATTGTCACCGGCGTGGGCCGCGTATCCGGGCGCGAGTGCGTCATCGTCGCCAACGATGCCACCGTTAAAGGCGGAACCTATTTCCCGATGACGGTGAAGAAGCATTTGCGCGCGCAAGAGATCGCGCAGCAGAACCACCTGCCCTGTATTTATCTGGTCGATTCCGGCGGTGCCAACCTTCCCAATCAGGATGACGTGTTCCCGGACCGCGAACATTTCGGCCGCATTTTCTACAACCAGGCCAACATGTCCGCGCTGGGCATCGCGCAGATCGCCTGCGTGATGGGTTCCTGCACGGCCGGCGGCGCCTATGTCCCGGCGATGGCCGACGAATCCATCATCGTCAAGAATCAGGGCACGATTTTCCTGGCGGGCCCACCGCTGCTGAAGGCCGCCACCGGCGAAATCGTCAGCGCGGAAGAACTGGGCGGCGCGGACGTGCACGCGCGCGTATCGGGCGTGGTCGATCATTACGCCAACGATGATGCCCACGCGCTGGAACTTACACGGCGCATCGTTTCCCATCTGAATCGCAAGAAAGAAATCAGCCTTGAGCTGCGCGAACCGCGCGAGCCTTTATATGACGCCGCCGAACTGCACGGTGTGGTCCCCGCCGACGCGCGCAAATCCTACGACGTGCGCGAGATCATTGCGCGCATAGTGGACGCCAGCGAACTCGACGAATTCAAGCCGCTCTACGGCAGCACCCTGGTGTGTGGCTTCGCGCATATCTGCGGCTACCCGGTCGGCATCGTCGCCAACAACGGGATTCTGTATTCCGAGTCCGCGTTGAAGGGCGCGCATTTCATCGAGTTGTGCGCCCAGCGCGGCATTCCGCTCGTGTTCCTGCAGAACATCACCGGCTTCATGGTCGGCAAAAAATACGAGGCCAGCGGCATTGCCAAGGACGGCGCCAAGCTCGTCACCGCCGTCTCCTGCGCGCGCGTGCCGAAATTCACCGTCATCATCGGCGGCAGCTTCGGGGCCGGCAATTACGGCATGTGCGGCCGCGCATTCAGCCCGCGCTTCCTGTGGATGTGGCCGAACGCGCGCATCTCGGTGATGGGCGGCGAACAAGCCGCCGCCGTGCTCGCCACCGTGAAACGCGACGGGATCGAAACCGCCGGCAAGACCTGGAGCAAGGACGACGAAGAAGCCTTCAAATCCCCGAACCGCGCCCAGTACGAAACCCAGGGGCACCCTTACTATGCCAGCGCCAGATTGTGGGACGATGGCGTGATCGACCCGGCGGATACCCGCATGGTGCTCGGCCTCGGCCTGTCGGCGGCGCTCAATGCGCCGATCGAAGAGACGAAGTTTGGTGTGTTCCGAATGTGAGCAAGGGCGGGTAAGTACCGATATGCTGGAATTTGAGTGAGGGTTGATCATGCCGATCTTGTCCATGTTCTACGGCATCGTGGTACGCATGTATTTCTTCGATGACAAGCAGCACCATGTTGCCATATTCATGCCGAGTGCTCTGGTCGTGAGGCAGTGTTTTCGATTGTGAGCGGAGAGGTTTTGGCGGGTGACCTGCCTTCCGGGAAGACGAGACTCGTGCAAGCATGGATTGAAATCCATCGTGAAGAACTCCGGGCCGACTGGGAGTTGGCGGTCAACGGCGAGGAAGTCTTTAAGATAGAACCGCTGAAATAGGAGGATCCATGAATCCACACGTCAAATCTGTCCATCCGTTGGACGACTACGAGTTGGAGATATCGTTCGAGAACGGCGAGTCGCGGAAATTCGATGTGAAACCTTATCTCGACCGCGGAATATTCGTGCGCTTGCGCGACCTCGCGGTCTTTCGCGGGGTACGGGTCGTCGCAGGTTCCATCGAGTGGCCGGGCGGCCTCGATCTGAGCTATGACACTCTCTATATCGAAGGCAAGCTGAACGATGCACAAGCACTGGATGCCGAACAGTTCCATTGATGCGGCGCGCAACAAGTCACACACGGGTATTGGCGAGGCAGTGGGCGGATGCGGGTATCCGCCAAAGGAACGGTAGCGCTTTTCCACCTTCATGTTGGAAGCGGAACTGGATCCCGGCTACCTTCGCGCCGTACTCGAACTTCACCAACTTACCGAGCGCTTCAATACATGGACGAACACGAACTGAAGCAACTGCTGGCCGGCAAGCAGCGACGACGCCACAACCTGGCACGGCTACCCATCGAGGAAAATTGCGCGTGGTCGTTCGATTGCAGCAAATGGCCGCGCCAATATTGCGCCAGCGGGGCAAGTTGGTTCGTTGCTGGAAGCTGGAACCTTGAACGATGCCCATCCGCGCGCAGTACGAACTCCAGGGCCATCCCTATTGCGCCAGCGCCAGATTGTGGGACGAAGGCATGATCGATCCGGCCGATACCCGCATGGTCCTCGGCCTCGGTCTGTCGGCGGCGCTGAATGCGCCCATCGAGAACACCCGCTTCGGCTTGTTCCGGATGTAACGTTGCTACCCAAATACGAATCGGCGTGCGCAATCCGCAAGAGATTTTGGAACCTTCGGAAAGAATTAAGGCTGCGGATGACACGTCTTAATAGGAAATGAACCTACTCAGTGCCTGATCACAACTATTTCTCGGCTCTAATCTGGCAGATTGCTGATCTGCTGCGCGGACCATATCGCCCACCGCAGTACGAGCGCGTCATGCTGCCCATGACGGTGCTGCGCCGGTTCGACTGCGTGCTCGCCTCGCCGAAAGCCAAGGTCCTGGCGGAACACGCGAAGCTCAAAGGTGGCAAGGTCGAAGGCGAGGCCTTGGACCAGAGGCTGAACAAGGCCGCCGGCCAGCGCTTCCACAACCACTCTCCCCTCGACTTCGAGAAGCTGAAGTCGCCGGAGGAGAACGTATGAGGCTGCGGCGGCTCGAGATCACGAATTTCAGGGGAGTCAAGTCTCTGGACTGGCGGCACATTGGCGAGACCTCAGCGCTCGTTGGTCCAGGGGACTCGGGGAAGTCGACTATCCTCGAAGCGCTCGAGCGCCTTCTCTCGCCAAAGTGGAACGTCGTGTTCGACGACACGGACTTCTGGGACCTCCGCACCGCAGAGCCGATCGTCATTTGCGCCACCATCACCGATTTCGCGCCGAGCTTCTATCGCGACTCGAAGTTCGGGCTCTTCCTGCACGGCTTCGACAAGACCAGAGGCGAGGCCATCCGGG
>JANNTE010000112.1:0-3079 GCA_031403365.1 Betaproteobacteria bacterium
CAGCGCGGTGTCGACGTCGGGCGCGCCCAGCAACGCGTCCACGTCCTTCTCGGTCAACACCTTGGGCAGACTGCGCGGGAGTTTGGGCGCATCCACTTGCAGCGTTGGGTCGGTCTGAATGCGATTCTCACGCAGCAAATAGCGATACAAGCGCTTGAGGCTGGAAAGCAACCGCGCCGCCGATCGCGGGCTGGACTTGCGCTGGAACTGATGGGCCAGATAATCGAGCAGATCGGCACGTTCTGCCTGCGCCAGCGTCTTGCGGCGTTGCGCGGTAAGCCAGACGGAAAACAAGCGCAGATCGCGGCGATAGCTCTCCAGCGTATTGCGCGACAAGCCGTCTTCCAGCCAGAGGGCATCGCAAAATTCGTCGAGCAGACTGTCGTTGCCGGCCGTCATCATTTGCGCATTTTCTGCATGACGACCACCGTGATTGCCAATGCCAGTCCGAGGCCGTCGGCGATGAAGTCCGGATACGCGAGCAACAACCCGGCGCCGATCAGCATCGGACGTTCGACATGGCTCGCCTGCCGCAGCAGCCAGTTCTGCGCCCCGGCGGCGAGCGCCGCGATGCCGAGCACGGCGGTTGCGACCGTAACCAGCGTCGGGCCCGGCGCATCCTTGAGCAGCAGGCCCGCGCCTGCCGGTTCGATTACAAACATGAAAGGCACCACAAACGCCGGCAACGTGTATTTCCAGGATTGCAGTGTCGTGCGGTAGGGATCGCCGCCTGTAATTGCTGCCGCCGCGAAGGGAGACAGGGCGGTTGGCGGCGATACTTCCGAAAGCACCGCGTAATAAAACACGAACATGTGGGCGGCGAATTCCGGTACTCCGACGTGAGTCAGTGCGGGCGCCGCGATTACCGCGCAGATAATGTAGGAAGCCGTCACCGGTACGGCAAGGCCCACCACCCAGATCACCAGTGCGGTCAAGAGCGCGGTCAGGAACAGGCTGCCACCCGCGTACCCCACAACAATGGCGCTGAACTTCAACCCCAGGCCGGTCAGCGTCACCACGCCAACGATGATACCGGCTGCGGCACAGGTCGCCGCCACGTTGAGGACGCCGCTCGATCCCGCCGCCAATGCGCGCGCCAGCCGGCGCGGATACAGGGCCGACTCGCGACGCACGAAACTGGTGGCCAGCGCGACCACTGTGGCCCAGAACACCGCGGCTATTGGCGAAAAGCCGGACAGCAATAATCCAACGACGGCCACCAGCGGCAGAAAATGATAGCCGGAGGTTTTCAGCAGCGCGAGGCTCCCGTGCGGCGATACCTCCGTGGCAGTCGTGCCGAAACGGCGGCCATCGAACTCCACCATCAGAAACAGCGACAGGTAATACAGAACCGCCGGAATCACCGCCATGCGCAGCACTTCCAGATAGGAAATCTTCAGGAACTCCGCGATCAGGAAAGCCGCCGCTCCCATCACCGGCGGACACAGAATGGCGCCCAGTCCGCCCGCGGCCAGCAGCCCGCCAGCGGCATTCTTTTCGTATCCGGCGCGCTCCAACATCGGATAGGCCACCGATCCCAGCGTTACCGTGGTGGCGACGCCACTGCCGGAGACACCGCCGAGGAGGAACGAGGACAACACCACACTGCGGCCCGCGCCGTTGCGTTTGCCCCCGAGTGTGGCGATCGACAAGTCGATGAAAAATTTGCCGGCGCCCGAATGCGCCAGAAAAGCGCCGAAAATCGTGAACAGGATGATCAAGGTCGAAGACACATCAATGGCCGGTCCAAAGATGCCTTCCAGCGTCAGCACCATATGCCCGATCAGGCGTGCCACATCGTAGCCGCGATGCGTCCACGGATGGGGCAACCAGGGGCCGAGCATCGCGTAGGCGACAAAAGCCAGAACCACTGCCGGCATGATCCAGCCCGAAACCCGGCGCACCGCCTCGAGCACCAGCACCAGCAAGGCCGCCCCCACGGCCATATCCATGGCGCTCGGGCTGGTCGCGCGATCGGCGAGCGCGTCGCCGCCTGCGATCAGGTAGGCGATCACGATCACTGCGATGGCCGCCAGCAGCCAGTCCCACCACACCAGACGGTCGCGCCATATGCGCAGCGCGGGAAAAGTCAGGAAAACCAGCACCAGCACGAAACCAACATGCACTGGGCGCAGCACATTGGCGGGCACGATGCCGTAAGCCGCATACAGATGGAACAGCGACATCAGCACGGCCAACGTCGTCAGCAAAACCGCAACCCGGCCCTTGTGGCGATGGGCCGCACCTTCTTCTTCCTCGATGAACTTTTGCGCCAATTTCGGTACTGCGTTTTCCGTGGCGGCGGATGGTGCCGATGCCTGCATTGGCGCAGCTAGTCGACTTTCACGCCGCGCTCGCGCAGATAGCGCGCGGCGCCGGGGTGAAACGGAATTACAGAGAGTTTCGCCGTTTGGTTGGCGAGCGTGATGTTGGCGGCCTCTTTGTGCACCGCGACCAGTTCCGGCGTGTGTTCGAACAGAACTTTCACGATTGCGTATGCGAGGTCATCGGACATGTCGCCGTGGGCGATCAGGATGTTCCATGCGGTTGCATTGCGGTTGTCTCCCGCCATGCCCGGATATACGTCCCTGGAAATGGTGCCGGTGCCGTAAAGCGGACCGTATCGCGCATTCATCTTATCGACCGCGTCGGCATGATCGATGAGGTGCAATTTCGTCCCCGGCGTCGCCGCCAGATCGCTGACTGCGGCTGTAGGCAATCCGCCAGCCCAGAAGAACGCATCGATTTTCCCGTCCTTGATCGCATTCACCGATTCCGCGACCGAGAGCCGCTCGCGCACGATGCTCTCCTGCAAGCCGTAAGCCTCTAACACGCGCAAGGCCATTACCTCGGTGGCGCTGCCCGCTGAACCGACGCCCACACGCTTGCCCTTAAGGTCGGTCATGGCAGCGATCCCTTTGCCTTCCACAGTGGCCACATGCATGCGATTCGGGTACAGCACCGCCAGGGTACGCACGGGCAACTTGCCGCTTGCGAATTTGTCGCGGCCTTCATGGGCATCCCATGCCACATCGACCATGACAAAAGCAAGATCGGCGCTCTTGGCACCGATCAGCTT
>JANNTE010000113.1:0-2388 GCA_031403365.1 Betaproteobacteria bacterium
TCTTTCGAGGGCAGGGCAGGCCACAAATAAATGGAATATTTTCCAACGATATTACGTCTACAACCGGGCAGGATAGGTAACACGTCAGTAAGAACTGGGCTGCCAGGGTGCATCAATACGCATATGTAAGAGTTTCAACTGTGCGGTCGAGCGCGTTCCCAGCACCCATTGCGCCTGATGGGATTCATAGAACAGTCCGCTCATGGTCAGGGCCTGGCGCAGCATAACGGCGGCCTGTTCTGGCTGCGCAACGCGCGCGGGAAATACCGGAACCGTTGCATCCGCGACCGGCGCAGCCGCTTTCCCCGTCGTGGCAGCATCCCCCGGTGCGAGGCTTCGAAGCATTGCCAGAAGTTTGCCGGTTGTGCTGATTGCGGATCCTTGCGCGCTTGAGGCGGCCTCGATGCCGAGCAGCGCAAAAGTGGGCCGGGGACTTTCGCTGAGGAAAACCAGCCGCAGCGTATCGCCAGGGCGTGCTTCGGCGGGAAGCTTGATTTCAAATCTGCGTTCGCGCACGGAAACGATGTAAGCGTCGCGCACGCGTTGTTCGACACGCCCGTCGATCGCCTGGCCGCGAGACAATGGGAGCAGTTCGCGTTCGGAAGAGCCAGCCAGTGGCGCGGCGTGTGGCGCGGCGACCAGCAGGCGAAGCGGGCTCAGCGACTGCATTCGGGCGGGGAATTCTGGCGTAATCATGCCGGACTTGGTGTGGCGTTGCGGCGGCTGCGCGACCCGGCGCCGCGCGTTTCAGTCTGTCAGTCCGGCGCGGTACGCGGCATGCGCCCGGCGCTCGTGACCTGCACTCTTCAACAGGTGCTGGAGATTGCGCATCCAGGGCTCGGTGAGATCGCGAATCGCCGCGTCGTCGGCGAGCACTTTGCGGAGGATCTCGGCCTTGCGCTTTCGCGCCTTGGGTTCAAGCACGGCATGGGCATCGGCGCGCAAGTCCTTCAACTGCTCCACCAGTCTGCGGCATTGCCGTTCCAGAACTATCAGTCCATCCCAGTCGGCGGCGCGCGCCGCCTCGAGCATTTGCGCCGTGACGGCGAGAATCTGCTCGTAGATCCCGATCATCTCGGCGCTGTTCATGCCGCGTCCTTGCCCGCCCCGGGGGCGGACTGGGCCGGAATGCTCTGGCCGATCGCCTGCCACGCGCCGCTGAGTTCGGTGAGCAGCCGTCCCACTTCCTCCAGTGGTTCGGCGCGATTGCTGATGTTGGCGTCAACCAGCCTGAGCACCATGTATTCGTAAAGCGAGAACAACCGCCCGGCAAGCTCGCCACCGCTTTCGCGATCAAGGCTCGCCATCAGACCGTCTTGAATAATGGCAACCGATTTTGAAATGGCCTGGGCTTTAAGGGCGGTATGGCCATCCTGAAGGTGCATGCGGGCGGCTGCGACGCTGAGCATCGCGCCCTCGAACAGCATCAGTACGAGACCGTGCGCACTTGCGGTCATGACGCCGGTGGTGACGCCCACGGACGCGTAGTTCCTGGTGGCGCTAAAGTTGGTTGAGAACATGAATCGACTGGTTGACCGGTGTCTAGGATGAAGTCTTGGGCAGGTTGGCGAGCTGCTGCGTCAGGAAATTGCTGGTCTGCTGCATGCTGCTCATCAGCACGTCGAGTGCGGTGAATTGCGCGCGATAGCGTTTTTCCACCGCTTCCAGACGCTGCGCGATGGCATCGCCGCGCCGCGTGATCTCGGCGGTGGAGCGGTTGATGCCCTCGGTGCGCGCCTGCAGCGCGCCGCCCGAACCGGTCAGACGATCGGCGAGGGTCGACAGCGAATCGCCAAACGCGGTGGCGGCCGTGCGCACCGAAACGGCATCCGCTTCGATCGCGCCCTGCAGTTTTGTGCTGTCGAATACGAGGGAGCCGTCTTTCTGGAACGTCACGCCAAGCTGCGTCAGCGCGCGGATGGAGCCGGTGCCCTCGCCGAGAAGTGCTCCCAGCGACGAGCGCAGGCGGCTCAGAATGCTCACGGTCGCGGTGTCGCCCTGCAGGACTGCCTCCAGAGCGGTCGCTCTCTTGATGGCTTTATTGGACTCGTTGTACGCATCGACAAGGCCCTTGAGAGCGGAAGTGAGGTTGGTGCTGTCGCGTGCCACGCTGACCCGGACATCGCTCGCAAGACTTGACAGCCTGAGCGTGACGCCCTGGATGGCGTCGGAAATAGTGTTGGTCGGCCGGGTGATGGCGATGCCGCTGACGGACAACTGTGCGTCACGCGCAGCGCTGGTTTGACGCAGATTCTGAGTCCCACCGGGGTCGTTCGCAAGCAGTGCGGCGATGGCAGCGTTGCCGGCCACGTCGATTCTCAGGCTGCTTGCCGCTCCGCTTGTGTTCGATGTGACGGTAAGGCGATGCGGCGTGGCACTGCCGTCGTT
>JANNTE010000114.1:0-1281 GCA_031403365.1 Betaproteobacteria bacterium
GCCGACTGTACCTGGATAACTTCGCCAACATCCAATCCAGTTGGGTCACGCAGGGTCTCAAGATCGGCCAGATAGCGCTGATCTACGGCGCCAACGACATGGGCAGCTTGATGATCGAGGAGAATGTCGTGGCCGCGGCCGGCACCGTCCACTATCTGACGCTCGAGGAAATGCGCGGCGCGATCACAGAGCTGGGCTACACCCCCCGCCGCCGCAACGTGTTCTACGAGTTGGTGGATGAAGCGCCGCTGGAGCCGGCCACGGCATAGCGATTCTAACAGCCTGTTGATTTACTCAACAGGCTGCGACATCGCGTGGATGCGATGCCAAAATAGCGACGCAAGTCGTTATTTTGCGAGCAGTGCGGAGATTAGCTCCGCACTTTGCGAGGTTGAAAAATGCCACGATGGCATTTTTCAACGGGCGGCTAAGTCGGGGCCAGCGGACGCTGGAACGCCAGCGATTCGCCCGCATTTCAGCGTTCGTTCAACCTGCTCGACAATATGTGGTACCCTTGACGGTATGCCCAAGGGCATGCCATGGGCTTCACTTCGCGGCGCCAGCCGCATAGGCGGAACTTTCGGACCAGTAGAGCCCGCCAAACCGGCGCGACCGACTCACGATGATTCATGTCCGCCATCTGACGAAGTATTATTCCGACTTCAAGCGCGGGAAGATCTACGCGCTGCAAGGGGTCAGCTTCGACGCCCTGCCCGGGCAGATCTATGGGCTATTAGGCCCCAACGGCGCCGGCAAAACCACGGTGCTGCGGATTTTGAGCACGGTGCTGCAACCCAGCCGCGGAACGGCGACGGTCAATGGCTACGACGTGGTGACGCAGGCGTCGCAGGTGCGCCGCCAAATCGGCTTCATGTCGGCCAACACGGCGGTCTACGACCGGATGACTGCCTGGGAAATGGTCGAATACTTCGGACGGTTGTACGGCATGGCCCAGGAGCCCCTGCGCGAGCGGATGGAAGAACTGTTCACCCGGCTGCAAATGAACGAGATCCGCGACGTGTTGGGGGCGAAAATGTCGACCGGGATGAAGCAAAAAGTCTCGATCGCGCGGGCCATCGTCCACGATCCGCCCGTGCTGATCTTCGACGAGGCCACAAGCGGACTCGACGTGCTCGTCGCCCGGGCGTTGCTCAAAACCGTGGCCGAGTTACGAGACCACGGCAAGTGCATTGTGTTCTCAACACACATCATGCGCGAGGCCGAAAAACTCTGCGACCGGATCGCGATCATGCATCGCGGCCACATCCTGGCCGAAGGCAC
>JANNTE010000115.1:0-13577 GCA_031403365.1 Betaproteobacteria bacterium
CGTGTTGTTGGTACTCAGCGCGGTCGCGCTGCTGCTGTCACGCCCGCACATTGTGGTCAGGGACTCAAAGAGTTTCCGCGATGCGCTGGCAATCTGGGATGAGGTCATTGCCTCGACCCAGAATACGCCGCGAAAACTCAAACGCTTCATGAACCGCTTGCGCTGGCTGGCGATGCGCACGCGCAAGATTGAACCGGCGCCCGGAGCATGGGGCCGCATCAGGCAGGCATGGGATGAGCTTCGTGGGCATAGTCCGGCAGAGGCGCCCGGATTAATTCCCGAGGCCGTGCTGGTCGGATTGGCGGCGATGCAGGTGGTCGCCAAGGATTTGACCTACTCCGACCCAGAAGACCCGAGAAGAAAAGCGGTCCTTCTCGCTACCACGGAACATACTCTACTGGCGTCTCGCGATCCAGCCTTCGGCAACTGGCCAGCGACGCAGGAGCAAGAGCGGATATTCGAAGATCTGTCGCGTGCGGTAACCGTGAGTTGAATGGCATGTTCAGGTGTTCGCGCGCGGATCGGATCGAAGCGATAACCTCGTTTTCAGTCTGGGGCGGGAGCGCGCATAACCTTGAAGACCGATAGGAGTAACGACATGGGGAACGCCAGCGGCAAATCAGGAACACCAGTTCCCGGTGAAGCGGCCAAAGAACTGCTGCTGGAAGACTTCCGCTATTTTTCCGAATCGTTCTGGAGAAACGAGCAGGTCGGAGAGACGCGCGTCAATTACTTTGTCTCTCTCGTCACGGCGGTCGTTGCCGCACTCGTGGCCTTGATGAGCTCCCAGCATGGCCCGGCCGGGCAACCACTGAAATTTATCGTCGTGTCTGCTTTGACGGCCCTTTTCTGCATCGGCTTGGTTACTCTGGAACGTATCCTAAAGCGCAACAAGGCCACCGATCAATACAAGCGCGGTCTGGACACGATTCGCCAGATGTTCAGGGATTTTTACGATCCGGACCAGCGCTTGTCTTCGTATCGGCCGCTTCCGGAAGGGAGCGCGGCACATGGTGAGGCGAAGCGGTCAACGCCCCGGAAAACAACGCAATTCTTCCGGTGGCTGGCTTTTGTGACGTTGCGAAACGATCTTTGCAGATTACACCGAGACAGTGTCTTGCTTCGATACCATCTGGAAAAGTTGCGGGACGATATTTCCGATGGCAGAGCAATTGGCGGACTGGCCGATTTCGTTGCCGCAATCAATGCATTGCTCGTGGCCGGGATCGCTGCAACCGTAGTTTATTGCGCGCCGCTGGACCAGAGCATTGCAATGTCGATTATCCTGAACCCGGACACGGTGATCGCGTGCGCGGTGTTGGCATTTCTAATTGCCTGGGGTGCCCAACAGGTTCGTATGGTGCGTTATCACGCAAATGTGGCAAGCAAGGTCAGGGAATCCGGGCATACGCATGAATTCGCGCTTGTGGTCCGGGAGTCAGACGGGCAGGCAGAGTATCTCCTGATATCCGACAGTGACCGAAGCGAGTTCTGGGTGTTACCTAAAGGACACATTGAAAAGGACGAGTTCCAAGGCGAAACCGCACGCCGGGAGGTCAAAGAAGAAGCCGGCGTTCTAGCCAGGGTCATCGACTGTGTCGGTGAAGTGAGTTTCAAGACCAAGACTGAGCGCGTAACGGGACAGTGCTACCTCATGCAATTCGAGGGCGAGGCGCGAGCAACCGAAAGCAGAGCCAGGAAATGGTTGCGTGCAGACGAGTTCACTACCGTCCAGATGCATCCGGAAACCCTTTATCTGCTGAACGAGGCCGAGAAGTTGCGTGCCATGCGCAGGGGTTGAAGGTCACTTGCCAATCGAAAAGGGGTACTGGCCAGCGACAAACCGGCGCTCCGGATTACCCCAGAGACTGGAGTATCGACTTGACCTGCGCAGCTCTTGCCGGCACATCCGGCATCTGGCATTCCACCCGCAGCTTGTCCGGTCCGCTCAATTTGAGGTTCTTGCGAGTGCGGATCAGCTGCATGACACGCGCCGGATCGATCGGCGGCTTGCGCATGAACTGGATCAGGATGGTTTCGGGTCCGGCATCGATGCGAATGATGCCCAGCGGCTTGCTGAGGATGCGCAGGCGGTGGGTTTCGAGCAGGCACTTGGTGGGTTCCGGCGGCAATCCGAACCGGTCCACCAGTTCTTCCTGCATGCGTTCGAGTTCGTCCGCCGATTCGCAATTGGCCAACCGCTTGTAGAGCACCAGGCGTTCGTGGATGTCGGCGCAGTAGTCGGCCGGCAGCAGTGTGGGGGCGTGCAGGTTGATTTCGGTGCCGAGGTTGAAGTTGCCGGATAGCTCGGGTTCCTTGCCGGCTTTGAGCGATTTGACGGCGGCGTTGAGCATTTCCGCGTACAGCGCGAAGCCGACCTCCTGCATTTCGCCGCTCTGGGATTCGCCGAGCACTTCGCCGGCGCCGCGGATCTCGAGGTCGTGCATGGCGAGATAAAAACCGGAACCCAGTTCTTCCATCATCTGGATGGCTTCGAGGCGTTTTTTCGCCTGGGCGCCAATGGCGTCCTCGTCCGGTGTCAGCAGATAGGCGTAGGCCTGGTGATGCGAGCGGCCGACCCGGCCGCGCAGTTGATGCAATTGCGCGAGGCCGAATTTGTCGGCGCGATTCATGATGATGGTGTTGGCGGTGGGGATGTCGATGCCGGTTTCGATGATGGTGGTGCACAGCAGGACGTTGAAGCGCGCCTGGTAGAAGTCGCGCATGGCGAGTTCCAGCTCGCGTTCCGGCATCTGGCCGTGGGCGATGCGGATGCGCGCCTCGGGCAGCAGTTTTACCAGGCGCTCTTCCATGTGGTGAATGGTGTCGATCTCGTTGTGCAGGAAATACACCTGGCCGCCGCGCTTGAGTTCGCGCAGCACCGCTTCGCGGATCAGGCCATCGCCGATCGGGGAGACGAAAGTCTTGATGGCGAGACGGCGCTGCGGCGCGGTGGCGATGACGGAGAAATCGCGCAGGCCTTCGAGCGACATGGCGAGCGTGCGCGGAATCGGCGTGGCGGTCAGCGTGAGCACGTCGACTTCTGCGCGCAGCGCCTTGAGCTGTTCCTTCTGGCGCACGCCGAAGCGGTGTTCCTCGTCGATGATGGTTAGGCCGAGGTTTTTGAACTTCACGCCGCGCGACAACAACTTGTGGGTGCCGATGGCGATATCGATGCGTCCATCGGCGAGGCCTTCGATGGCGCTGCCCATTTCCTTCGCGGAACGAAATCGCGACAGCTCGGCGATCTTGACCGGCCAGTCGGCGAAGCGGTCGGAGAAGGTCTGGAAATGCTGTTCTGCGAGCAGGGTTGTGGGCACCAGTACCGCGACTTGTCTGCCGTCGGCTACCGCGACGAAGGCCGCGCGTAAAGCGACTTCGGTCTTGCCGAAGCCGACATCGCCGCAAATCAACCGGTCCATCGGCTTGCCGCTTTGCATGTCGGCAAGCACGGCTTTGATCGCCGATTCCTGATCGCCGGTCTCTTCGAAAGGAAAACCTTCCCGGAAAGCTTCGTAATCGTGCGCCTTGAGTTTGAAGGCGTAGCCCTGGCGCAACTCGCGCTGCGCGTAGAGGTTAAGCAACTCCGCGGCGGTATCGCGCACCTGCGCAGCGGCACGCCGGCGCGCTTTCTCCCATTGCTCGGTGCCCAGCTTGTGCAGTGGGGCGGCTTCCTCGGAGGCGCCGCTGTAGCGGCTGATGACGGCGAGCTGCGAAACCGGGACATAGAGCTTGTCGCCGGCGGCGTATTCAAGGGTCAGGAATTCGGTTTCGCCTTCGCCCAGATTCATGATGGCAAGCCCGAGGTAGCGGCCGATGCCATGCTGGGAATGCACCACCGGGTCGCCGACCTTGACTTCGGACAGGTCGCGCAGCATGCCTTCCGCACTGGCTCGGCGGTCACGGCTCGTCCGTGTGCGCACCTGGGACGGATACAGCTCGTTCTCGGTGATGATGGCGATGCGTTGAGCGTGGTCGATGAAGCCTGCATGCAGCGGACCGACCGTGAGCATCAAGGGCTCGTCCGCTTTCACGAATGCGGGCCAGGATTCGCAGACGACCGGGCGCAGCTGGTATTCGTGCAGCAGTCCAAGCATGGTCTCGCGCCGCCCCATGCTTTCGGCGATCAACAGCACACGGCCGTCGAAACCTGCGCAGAAAGCGCTCAGCAGGGCAGTCGGGTTGCTCGCACGGCGATCAACCCCGACCGTGGGCAAAGCGTGCGTCAGTGCCGGCGCTTCGGAGCCATTCGTGGCCGGAAGCCTGGCAAGTTCGACGCGGGAGAATGGTTTGAGTGCGCCGAAAAACTCATCTTCGCGAAGAAACAGATCCGCGGGCGGCAGCAGCGGCCGGTCGGGATCACCGCGCAACAGGTTATAGCGCGACTGAGTGTCGATCCAGAACTGCCTGACCGCCTCGGTTACCGCATGGTGCAGGCATACGGTTATTCCCGGCGGCAGGTAGTCGAACAGCGTGGCGGTTTCGTCAAAAAACAGCGGCAGGTAGTACTCGATGCCGGCGGGCAGCAGGCCCTGGCTGACATCCTTGTAGATCCGGCTTCTGGAAGGATCGCCCTCGAAGGTTTCACGAAAGCGCACGCGGAACGCGGTGCGGGCGGCATCGTCGCAGGGAAACTCGCGCGCGGGCAGCAAGCGGACGTCACTGACCTTGTAAATGCTGCGCTGGGTGTCAACATCGAAAGTGCGGATGCTGTCGATTTCGTCGTCGAACAAGTCGATGCGGTAGGGCAGTGCGCTGCCCATCGGAAACAAGTCGATAACGCCGCCGCGGATGCAGAATTCACCGGGCGAGACAACCTGCGAAACATGCGTATAGCCGGCCAGCATCAACTGTTTGCGCAGGGTTTCTGCCGGCAGTTTGGCGCCCTGCTTGAGGAAAAACGTATATCCGGCAATGAAGCTCGCGGGCGGCAGCCGGTAAAGCGCGGTGGTGACCGGAACCACCGCAACGTCGAAAGCCGCGTGAGTGATCTGATACAGCGTGGCAAGTCGCTCGGAGATCAGGTCCTGATGCGGTGAAAAACTGTCGTAAGGCAGCGTTTCCCAGTCCGGCAACAGAAACAGGCGCAGCTCAGGCGCAAAGAACGCCAGTTCAAGGCGCAGGCGTTCGGCGTCCTGTGCGGTCTCGGTGAGGATCAACAGCGGACGGGCGCTTTGCAGGAGCGTGGCAAGTGCCAGGGCGTCGGCAGACTCGTGTAGCAGTGGAAGCGTCGTGCGCGCTCCCGGAGCGGGAGCGAGGTGGGGCAGTTGCATCGTTGCGACCTGGAAGTGACTCGCAATTATAGTGGAACGAGAGTGCCGGACCGGCCCGAGAGCACGATGGTCGAGCGTTGCTGGCAGCTCTGCCGGATGCCAGCGTCCGCCCGGGGTGGCCGACAGCGCCTGCTCGTAGTCATCGCCCTCATACGCAGATCAGGCGCGTGAAAGGCTAAGAATCTCCCGTTGCGGCGGTCCCCAGTCGCGGCGGTTGCCGTGCTTCGACGGGCAGCCGATAATGCCCGCCTTTCGCTGGCCGAAGATTGACGAACCATGCCGCGCTATCTCGCCGTTATCCCCGCCGCCGGCAGCGGCAGCCGCATGGGCACAGCTCTGCCCAAGCAGTATCTTGCGCTCGACAACCGGCCGCTGCTTTACTACGCGCTGGCCCGGCTTTGTAATCACACCGGCATTGATCGCGTGTGTGTCATTCTGGCGCCGGATGATCACTGGTTCGAGACTTATGACTGGAAGCCGTTCGGGAGCAAGCTGGAGCCGCTTTACGTGGGAGGAGATTCGCGGGCAGCCACGGTGCGCAACGCCCTCGAGGCCCTGTCCGCGCAAGCCAAAGCGCAAGACTGGATCCTGGTGCACGATGCCGCGCGACCGTGTTTGAGTGCGGCGATGCTCGATCGCCTGATCGATGAGGTCGGCGACGATCCGGTGGGGGGCCTGCTGGCGGTGCCGGTTGCCGACACGCTCAAACGCGCCGATGACCAGCGCCGCGTGGCCGCCACCGAGTCGCGCATCGGACTATGGCAGGCGCAGACGCCGCAGATGTTCCGCTATGATTTGCTGCTGCGCGCGTTGCGTGCTTGTGATCCGCGGCAGGTTAGCGATGAGGCCGGTGCCGTCGAGTTGCTGGGCCTGAGACCCAAACTTGTACAATCCGACTCAGCCAATATCAAGGTCACGCATCAGGGTGATCTGGCGCTCGCCGCGTTGATTCTGGGAAGCACATGAGAATAGGTCAGGGATTCGATGTACACGCGCTGGTCACAGGCCGGCCGCTGATCATCGGCGGAGTGACGATTGCATTCGAAAAAGGTCTGGACGGGCACTCGGATGCCGATGTGCTGCTGCACGCCCTTTGCGATGCCCTGCTCGGCGCCGCCGCGCTGGGCGATATCGGCCGCCACTTTCCCGACACCGATGCGCGCTACAAGGGTGCCGACAGCCGGACCTTGCTGCGCGAGGTTGCCAGATTGCTCGGCGATGCCGGTTATTCCATCGTCAATCTTGATTCCACCATCATCGCGCAGGCGCCCAGAATGGCACCGCATTTACCGGCGATGATCGCGAATATCGCCACCGACCTTGGTATTGACCCGGGCCGCGTCAATATCAAGGCCAAGACGACCGAGAAGCTGGGATTTACCGGACGTGGCGACGGTATCGCCGTGCAGGCAATTGCGTTGGTTGAACAGCAAAAGGGACCGCGATCCGGCGGAAGCTGAATAGCGCCCCCGGAACGTTGTTTCCGCGCCGCGGGAGCACTTGCGCATGGGCGCCAAATTTGCACAAACCGCGAAACACCGCCTGTCTGCGGGATGACCGGTTAGCGCAGCAGCGTTTCGAAGTGCTCCGCGCCGGTTGGACGTCCGCTAAAAAAACCCTGATACGCGTCGCATCTCAGGGAGCGTAGAAAGTCGAGTTGCCCCTGGGTTTCAACACCTTCGGCAATGACCGTCATGCGCAGGCTCTTGGCCAGATTGATGATGGCTTGCACAATGGCTGCATCATTCAGATCATGCGGCAAGTGTTCCACGAATCCGCTTTCGATCTTGAGCCGGTCGATGGGAAAACGCTTCAGATAATTCAAACTGGAATACCCGGTTCCGAAATCGTCGATGGACAATCTGATGCCCATTTCATGGAGCTTGTCGAGGGCCGCCGCAGCGCCCCTTGGGTCGCGCATGATTGCATTCTCGGTAATCTCGATCTCGATGTTGCGCGCGCTGACGCCGTGACGGGAGAAAGATGCCGCCACGCTTTGCGCCAGGTTGCCGTTGTGAAACTGGAACGCAGAGAAATTGAGGGAAATCGGGACCGATTTCAGTCCCTTGCGGTTCCAGTCCGCGATCTGACGGCAGGCTTCATTGAGCACCCATTCGTCAATCAACTGGATGGTGTCGGATTCCTCGGCCAGCGAAATGAAATTGCCCGGATACAACAACCCGTGTTCGCTGTGTTTCCAGCGCACCAGCGCCTCGGCTCCGATGAGCCGGTTTTCGGTGGTATCGAACTGCGGCTGATAGTGGAGCAGGAGTTGATTGTTCTCGATGGCTTCTCTCAATTGACTCGCGAGCGTCAGTCGTTGAGACCCTGGGGCGTTCAATTCCGGTGTAAAAAAGGCGAAGCGGTTGCGGCCGCCTTTCTTTGAGTGATACATCGCCGCGTCCGCGTGGCGCATCAGTTCTTCGATGGACTGGCCATCATCAGGGTAGACGCTGATACCCACACTCGCCGAAATCCGGATTTCGTGGCTGTCAATGGTGAATGCATCCTTGAATAAGTCCAGCAATTTCCCGGCAATCACCGCCGCCTCCTTTGCCTCGTGCAAGGATGTCAATGCAATCAGGTACTCGTCACCCGCAAGCCGGCATACGGTATCGGTTTCGCGCACGCATCCCAGCAGTCTCCCGGCAACGGCCTGCAAGAGCATGTCGCCGGCACGATGGCCGTAGGAATCGTTGACGCTTTTGAAGCTGTCCAGATCGATAAATAGCAGCGCGATGCGCGATTGCATGCGTTTGGCGACCGCCATTGATTGCTGGAGCCGGTCCTGGAGCAGGCTGCGATTGGGCAGTCCGGTCAGCAGGTCATGGTGGGCAAGAAAGCGCAAGCGTGCGTCCATGTCCTTGCGCTGCGAGATGTCTTCGGTGATCCAAAGCACCTTGATCGGTTCGCCGTTGAAATCGAGCAAGGCGTCACCCTTGGTGCGCAACCAGCGCAGCGTGCCGTTGGCCCAATTTACCCGGTATTCGATATCAAGACTGCCGGTGCCGCTCAGGCACTGGTCGAGTGCGAGCCTGAACTTTGGTCGATCCTCGGGATGCAGACGCTCAAGCAGAATGTCATAGGGCAGATTGGACTGCTCGCCCCGAATCCCCAGGAGACGCATACCCATGTCGGACGAGCGCACCATCGAGGTCTTAAGATCATATTCGCAGGTCCCGATTTCTGCAAAAGTGAGGGCGAGTCTTTCGCGGTGCAGGCGTGAACGCAGCGCGTCGATGGCCACTTGCTTGTTGGTGGCGGAATCGTCATTCCTGGCTGAATACTCCCGTAGCCTGGCGTTGACGTTGTCCAGATTCTCGTTGGCTGCCGCCAGATGTGTCTGAAGCTCAGCGATTCTTGATTCCAGTCCGGCGACGCGCGGATCGGAAACAGGTTCCACCCCGATTGGCATCAGCGCGGGTGTGCGGGTCGTTGCGACCTTCTTTTTGCCCGGGCTCTTTTTCCTGGAAGTTGTCATGAATCTCGCTGCGCAGTTATCTTGTCATGCGGATGCACGCCGCCTCCTCATGCGCAGTCCGCTTCCAGGCAGGTTCACGCATGTGCCGGCAATTGTGCGATGGCCCGGCATACGGCCTCGGTAACGCTTGCGGTCGTGGCCTTGCCGCCCAGGTCCGGTGTAAATGCGCGTGAACGGGTCACGTGTTCAATGGCTCCCATCAGCCTGGCGGCCGCACCCGGCTCTCCGAGGTGTTGCAGCATCATGACCGCGGTCCAGAACGTGCCGACCGGATTGGCTATGCCGCGACCGGCGATATCCAGCGCGGACCCATGGATCGGCTCGAACATTGACGGAAACCGGCGCTCCGGGTTCAGATTCGCAGTAGGTGCAATGCCCAGGCTGCCCGACAGCGCGGCCGCGAGGTCGGAAAGGATGTCAGCATGCAGATTAGTCGCCACCATGACATCCAGCGAGGCGGGTCTGAGGACCATGCGCATGGTGGCGGCATCGACCAGCATCTTGTCGGTCTTGACCTCGGGGAAACTGGTGGCGACCTGCGCAAATATTTCATCCCACATGACCATGCCGTGGCGCTGCGCGTTGGATTTGGTAATCAGGGTCAGTTGCCGGCGCGGGCGCTGACGCGCCAGCGCGAACGCAAAGCGATGGATGCGTTCGACGCCCGTGCGGGTAAAGACTGAAACTTCGGTGGCGACCTCCTCCGGCAGTCCCTTGTGCGTGCGGCCGCCTTGACCCGCGTATTCGCCCTCGGAATTCTCGCGCACGATCACCCAGTCGAGATCGGCCGGCGAGGCAAGTTTCAACGGCGGATCGATGCCAGGCAACACGCGCGCCGGACGCACGTTGGCGTACTGGTCAAAGCTCTGGCAGATATTCAGACGCAGACCCCAGAGGGTGATGTGATCCGGTACTTCTTTGGAGCCGACCGCGCCGAAATAGATGGCATCAAATGACTTGAGCCGTTCCAGTCCGTCGGCGGGCATCATGGCGCCATGCTTGAGGTAATAATGACTGCCCCAGTCGAAATGCTCGAAGCGCAGCGCGAAACCGCCATCGCGCCTGGCCAGTGCCTCCAATACCTGAATACCGGCGGCGATGACTTCGGTGCCGATGCCGTCACCGGGTATGGCGGCGATGTTGTAGGTTTTCATTTCTGAAGTGCGGAAGCGATCGCAGTGCCCACGTCCTGGGTGTTTGCCTTGCCTCCGATATCCGGTGTGCGCGGGCCGGATGCCAGACATTGTTCGATGGCTTTTACGATGGCCGCCCCGGCCTGCGGGTAACCCAGGTGATCGAGCAGCATTGCGCCGGACCAGATTTGCCCGATCGGGTTGGCGATTTTCCGGCCGTAAATGTCGGGCGCCGAGCCGTGCACCGGCTCAAACAGCGAAGGAAACACGCGTTCCGGATTGATGTTTCCCGATGGCGCGATGCCGATGGTTCCGGCAGTCGCCGGCCCAAGGTCGGACAGAATGTCGCCGAACAGGTTTGAAGCGACCATGACATCGAAGCGCTGCGGATTGAGCACCATCTGGATCGTCAGCCCGTCGATGTGGTATTGATTGGTGGTCACCTGCGGGAAATTCTTCGCCATCGCGGCGAAGCGTTCATCCCAATACGGCATGGTGATGGAAATGCCGTTGGACTTGGTGGCCGATGTCAGCAATTTTCGCGGGCGCTGCATGGCGAGTTCGAAGGCGAACTTCATGATCCGGTCCACGCCCTTGCGTGTGAAGATCGACTGCTGCATGGCCATCTCGCGCTCGGTGCCCTCGAACAGCCGTCCGCCGACCGCGGAGTATTCTCCTTCGGTATTCTCGCGCACCACATAATAGTCAATGTCACCCACTTTGCGGCCGGCCAGAGGCGGGGTGATGCCCGGCATCAACCGCACCGGGCGCAAATTCACATACTGGTCGAACCCGCGCCGGAACAGGATCAGCGAATTCCAGAGGGAAACATGATCTGGTACCTTGGCGGGCCAGCCGGTGGCGCCGAAGAAAATGCAGTCGTGGCCCTCGATTTTCGAGCGCCAGTCGGGCGGCATCCACCAGCCGTGCTTGTCGTAGTTGTCGCAACTCCAGTCGAAGTGTTCGAAGCTCAATCCGATGCCGAATGCTCTCGCCGCGGCGTCGAGCACACGCACTCCCTCGGGCATGACTTCCTTGCCGATGCCGTCGCCGGCGATTACTGCAATCTTGTGTGCCTTCATCAGAAATTAACCTTGTCTCTGCCTTTCAGCTTGAGTATGCGGCGCGCATCGTCGGGAGTGGCCACTTCCAGTCCAAGTTCCTCGAGTATGCGGCGAATCTTGGACACCTGATCGGCGTTGCTTCTGGCCAGCTGGCCTTTGCCGATCCACAGGCTGTCTTCCAGTCCGACGCGCACATTGCCGCCCATGACCGCGGACTGCGTGGCGATGTACATCTGGTTGCGCCCACCGCCAAGTACCGACCACTGGTACTGATCGCCGAACAGCCGGTCCGCCGTGCGCCGCATGTGCATCACGTCCTCGGGGTGCGGGCCGATGCCGCCGCGAATGCCGAAAACCGACTGGATAAACAGCGGCGCCTTGACCAGGCCACGATCGAGGAAGTGCGCGGCCGTGTAGAGATGCCCGATGTCGTAACACTCGATTTCGAACCGGGTGTCGTTGTTGCTGCACGATTGCAGGATATGTGCGATGTCTTTGAACGTGTTTTTGAAAATGCGCTCATCGGACCCGGCGAGATAGGGTTTTTCCCAATCGTATTTCCACTCCTTGACGCGCGAAATCATTTCGTACAGACCGAAATTCATGGAGCCCATGTTGAGCGAAGCCACTTCCGGCTTGAGTTGCAGCGCCGGTTGCAGGCGGTCCTCGATGGTCATGGTTGGCGCGCCGCCAGTAGTGATGTTGATGACCACATCGGATGCCGCCTTGATCTTCGGCAGGAACTGCATGAACATTTTCGGGTCCTGCGTCGGGCGACCGTCCCTGGGCTCGCGCGCATGCAGGTGCACCACTGCCGCTCCGGCTTTCGCGGCCCCGATAGCCGCATCGGCGATTTCATCCGGAGTGATCGGCAGATGTGGTGACATCGACGGCGTGTGGATGGCGCCGGTCACAGCGCAGGTAATGATGACTTTGTTAGTCATGTCAGATCTCCCGGGGTAGTTTCAAATCGTTATCAGTTTCCACAGACACGCGCGAGCTTTGAGAGGATCGAGCAGAGCGAAAAAGACAAAAGGACGGAGTTGATTTTTCCTGGCGCATCTTTCGCACCTCTGCTTGCGCGGTTGAGTCCTTTACTTCGCCATTTATTTCGCCATGGTACGTTTGTGAGCGATCAGCGCCATCAGGCGGCGGTCGCGCCAGGCTTCGCGTTCCGCGTGCCGGGCCTGCGGCATGAGCTTGCGGCGCTCGCCATCAACTTTGGCCACCAGCGCGTCGTCCCAGGCCTCATAGCGGACATTGCTCATCATGCCACGCAGGACCGGGCCGTATCGTTCTGCATAGTCCGGAACGCCGCCGGGCGCATTCAGATCGATGGTTTCAAACGGGCCCATGAACGACCAGCGCAAGCCGAGACCGTCTTTGATGCATTTGTCGAGATCTTCCGCGCTGACATAATCTTCCTTGACCAAACGCCAGGATTCCAGCAGCAGTGCCGCTTGCAGGCGGTTCAGAATAAAACCTTCGACCTCTTTCTTGACGGTGATGGCGACCTGGCCGACCTTGCCTTGTAGCGCAAGTGTCCTCGTGACCACGTCGGCGCTGGTCCATGGCGCAGGAGAAATCTCCACGATAGGCACGATGTGCGGCGGGTTGACCGGATGTGCGACGATGCAGCGATGACGGCCCTTGAGCCCTTCGCTGAATCGCGAAGTCTGAATCGTCGAGGTGGAACTCGCGAGAATGCAATGGGCGGGCGCCGCTGCGTCGAGCTGGCGATAAACTTCCCGTTTTACCTCCAGGTTTTCCGAGGTGTTTTCCTGCACGTAGTCCGCGTCACTTACCGCCCCCGCCAGGGTTGCCGCGGCGCTTACGCGGCTGCCGACGACAACGGCGGACTCCTTGATCAGCCCGAATTCCTCCAGTTCCTTAAGGCCTTCGCCAATGAGCGCCAGCGCTTTTTCGGCGGCACCCGGAGCCGCGTCATAGAGCTTGACTGGATGACCCGCGCGCGCGAACACCATTGCCCAGGCGCGACCAATCAGACCGGTACCGATAATTGCCACTTTTTCCATGAATAGATTTTCTTCCAAAGATTAACAAACCGAATCACAAGGAATCGGCGCGAGGTCGAATTACCCCAGCATTTCCACGCCTGCGCATACTGAAATCGCCTGGCCGGTGATATTGCGGCCGATATCGCTGGCCAGATACAAGGCCATATGGGCGATGTCGTAGGGGCTGACCATGCGCTGCATGGACACGCGCTCGAGCGAAATCTTCTTCTGATCTTCGAAGCTGATGCCCACAGCCTTGGCCTTGGCGGCGATTACCCGGTCGATGCGTTCGCCTTCCACCACGCCCGGTTGAATCGCGTTGACGCGAATGTTGTCCGGTCCGACTTCCATCGACAGACTCTTGGTAAATCCGACCACGCCCCACTTGGCCGCCGAATATGGGGTGCGAAATGGAAAGGCCAGACGGCCGGCAGCCGAAGACAAATTGATGATCGAGCCGCCGCCGGACGCCTTGATCAGCGGCATGGCCAGCCGGGTGCAGTAATACATGCCGTTGAGGTCCACCTCGATGCAACGTTCCCATTCCTCGACCGGAAGGTCTTCTATTTTTCCGGTCGGCCCGGCGATGCCGGCGTTGTTGATCAGGC
>JANNTE010000116.1:0-2306 GCA_031403365.1 Betaproteobacteria bacterium
GCAGCAGATCGCATTGCACGGCATTGGCCCATCACGCGGTGCCTTGCGTGACCGGTTGACCCTGCTCGACGAGAACGGCGCACTCTTGCAGGCACCGCCGCCGCTCGTCGATGCGCTGCGTCGCCATGACTGGCACGCCCTTTTCGTCGCCCACCGCGCGGCATGGCAAGACGCGCGGACCACGCTCGTCGGTCATGCGTTGCTGGAAAAGCTGACGAGCCCACGCAAGGCGGTGACGGCTCACGTGTGTGTCGGCGGGACGCTCGGCGACCTCGGGGTCGAGGTTGTTCATCAGCATCCGCATGGCCGCCTCGGCGGCCCAGGTGCGGCACGTGCGCTGGTTGCCCCGCGGGGCGCGGATGACGGGTGGCTTGGGTATGGGAATTTTTTATTTTGGTAGGGCGAGTCGTCCCGACGAGCCGCGCGAACGGCTCATCCGGAGGATTCGCCCTACCTTAGACGCCCCGCGGCGCGCTGGGTGGTGGCGGCGATCTGCTCGCTGCGAACGAGCGCGAGGGCGGTCTGGACGTCGTGGTGGAAGAGCCGGTCGGCCTGGGCGAAGGGGATGTAGCGGCGCACCTCGGCGAAGGCCGCCTCGACGCCGGGACCGGACTTGAGCGGCCGCAGGAACTCGAGGCCCTGCGCCGAGCACATGAACTCGATGGCGAGGACCGTCTCGGTGTTCTTGACGACCTCCAGCAGCTTGGTGGCGCTGATGGAACCCATGGAGACGTGGTCCTCCTGGCCGAGCGAGGAGGGGATGGAATCGACCGACGCCGGGTGCGCCGCCGCACGCAAGGCACTCGCACAAGCGGAGTGATCCTGGTGCTCATGTCAGACCACTGCGTCTGCGTCCGGGTGCGTCCGGTTTCGGTTTTGCTCCAAGGCCACGGGCGTCGTCCCCGCCATCACGAACTTATTCAGCACCAGGAAAACCCTCCCGACGAGCCTTGCAACAACTCCCGGACATTGGCTTCGATGATTCCATAGCCCACATTTCCGATGAGCTTCTGTCGTCCCTCGTTGAAAATCAGTGATGGACTGGCGAGCACCGATTGTTCGCGTGCCAGCTCGATATCTTCCGCCATGCCCGCGTGAGCCTCTCCGCTGTGCAGCAGGCGTTCAATTTCGCCAACCGGCAGCCCGGTGCTCCGGGCCACTTCCATCAGCGCCGCATGCTGGGAAACATCGGCACCTTGAACAAAAAATGCCTGCCGCAATGCCCAGGCCGCGACCCGGGTCGCCCCTTTTTGCAATACCTGTTGAGCTTCAAGCTTTCGAACCGCGCATAGGAAGAGATGGCCCGGGAGCGAAGACTGCGGCACGACACCGGTCCAGATTTCCGGATGCATCGACACATGATCAAATTTCGCGACCACTTGTCTCGCGTGCCCGGCGAAGGCCTGCATTCCTCCCTTCTGACTCCACTGCGTCTCGATCTTTCTGGCCACGCAGCCGAACACATTGACGAATCGGGTTTCGATTTCGATCTGCCCGGGAAACTGGATGAGCAGCTCCTCGATCCGGATCTCGGAAACATAAGCCCATGTGCACAGTACGTCGGAGAAATGAACCACGCGAACCGATTTCATTGACCACCCCTTTGACATTGCCCGGCTGATGGTCAGCCGGGTTTCCCATCAAGCCTGGGCAGCGTCAGTACGGGCCAATAGCGAACCACGAAAAGGCCGAACGCGGTGGCCCAGAGCAACCCCGACAACTGGATACTTGCCATGTAGAGTGCGGGCCACGCCATAGCGCCGAAGACCCGGACGCCGGCTGCGACCTGTATCAGCACAAAGCACGTCAACTCGTAGCCATCGGCTACCAGAGGCCGCGCGGTATGCCCGCGGGCGGTGCGGGTCATCATGCCGAGCGTCAACCCACCAATGGCACCCACCGTAAGCGCATGGGTGGCATACGCTGCGGACACCAGGTCCAGCGCGGACAAGCCGCGCAGGACTAAATGCAAGACGATCCACGCGTATGCGGCATGCAGTATCCAAACCAGCGGGGTGGCCAGTGTGCGCCACGGCTTCCACAGCGCCAGGCGCACACCGTGGGCGAGCGCGCCGCCCAGCGCGACCGGCGCAACAAGCGCAGGCGGCCACTGGAGAAAATCGGCAATGAACAGCAGCAGCACCGACCCGAGCGCCAGCTTTTCCACCAGCGCGTGGCGTGTCGCGCCGGCACCGGGTACGCCGTTGTTGGTGAACATCGGAATCACGCGCCCGCTCATGACCGACATGATGAACAGCACCACGTCGAGCCCCAGCATCAGGCCCAGCCGTGGCGGCAGATCGAAC
>JANNTE010000117.1:0-1696 GCA_031403365.1 Betaproteobacteria bacterium
GCAATGTATCTTTCGTCTGCCAAAGGGTCAACTGCGCGCTCGAAGCCGGCCACTCAACCAATCTATGTCTGCGCCTTCACATCCAGTTGATGGGCCTTGCGCCCGCCGCGGGCCATCGTCGGGCTCTTGAACTGCCCGCCCACCATCAGGCTGGCCATTTCCACTGAGCGTGCCACCAGCGCCTGCGCACCCTCGCGCAATGTCTGCGACTCCTGCACATAGCGCATGTTGTTCTCCATGTCCTCCGCGCTCCAGCCGCGCGAGTGGGCAATGTAGGGGAATTGCGGAAACTGGCAGCCCACTTCGGCAAAAAAGCCGAGCATCTGCCCGGCCACGCCCTGCACGTTGTCCTGCCCGCCGGTGATGATGAACGCAGCGACCTTGTTTTTCAGCAGATGCTTGTCGGCGATGGTCTCCTGATTCTGGATGCAATTCATGCGCTCGACCATCTTGTAATACAGACTGCTCGCCCCACCCCAGCGGATCGGCGTGGCAATCAGCAGCACGTCAGCCCAGTGCACAAAGGCCTCATACACACGATCAAGCTGGTCGTTCGGGTCCATCTGCGTAATCGAGCACGGCCAGGTGCATGCGCGTGCGCTCTTCGAGTAGAAGCCTTCGCAGGCGCGGAATTTGAGATCATTCAACCGGATCAACTGCGTCTCGCAGCCCAGCGCGGCCTGGGCATGC
Source organism: Betaproteobacteria bacterium (assembly GCA_031403365.1). Classification (GTDB taxonomy): domain Bacteria; phylum Pseudomonadota; class Gammaproteobacteria; order Burkholderiales; family JACQAP01; genus JACQAP01. Next base: position 691 of record JANNTE010000117.1, read on the forward strand.
GCAATCGACACTTCGAGCAGCGCATCGGAAGTGCTGTAGCGCGGGTGCTCGGCGGTCATCGCCGTGGTGGAAATGCCCGCCACGCGAATCGGCCCCGGCGCGCGCTTGACCTCGCGCGCGAGCGGGTGCGGCGCGTGGGCCTTGCGCGTGCGCTTGGTGGCCGGCGTGCGGTTCACCAGCACACGGCCGTCTTCGACCCTGACCTCGTGCATCGGCACCTTGTCCGCCTCGAAGCCTGGCTCGCCTTCGCCGGTGCGGCAATGGAACTTCCAGTAATGCCACGGGCAGACGACGTAATTACCGTCCAGACGGCCCTCGCCGAGCGGGCCGCCGACGTGATTGCAGGTGCCGGAGATCGCACTGAATTGGCCATCCTTGTACACCAGCGCCACGCGCGCAGTCCCGAGCATCACTTGCTGCAAGGGCTGTTTCTTCAGCGTGCCGGCGCTGCCGACGTCGATCCAGTTTTCTTTTTCCACGGAAAGGTTGCCCCATTGCAGTCATGGGGCCCCCGCTCAGGCGCCCCGGATTCAGCGAACACACTTGAAGGCAGACAATACCTGCGGCGGTGTCCGATGGGCAAGGCTAAGGAGAAGGAAAAGATGCTTCGGAAGAACTTTACCTGGGCAAGAAACCTTATCCTTGGCCCCGCCCAGCTAAGAATACGATCACTCGAAAGCTTGGGTTTTCGACTCTCCGCGTGAGCTGAATGATTGCTTTTAGGCCATCGGGTCGCCGAAAACTGACGCCGCCGCCTCAAAACCAACCTTGTGCTTCTTCAGGATGTGTGCAGCTTTTGCTGGATCTCTCTGAATTTCCATGGGAAATTATTCCATCGAACAAGATATAAAAGTGCTTGACGCAGCACGCCGTAGAAAAAATTATCGCTTCTCTTGCCTCACTCGATCAATCGTACTTGCGCAAATCCTCAATCACTTTGCCATCGTTGATTTTACGGCGACTCGGCAAGACCTGTTGTTCCAGGTGAAAGATGGATTCGTGCAGG
>JANNTE010000118.1:0-17300 GCA_031403365.1 Betaproteobacteria bacterium
CCTTCTTTACCGGACTTCCTACCGCTCACTACCCTACTTTTTCTTCGGACTCAGCACCATGACCATCTGCCGGCCTTCCATTTTTGGAAACTGCTCGACAACCCCGAACGGCTCCAGGTCCGCTTTCACTCGCTCCAGCAACTTGAAGCCAAATTCCTGGTGCGCCATTTCCCGGCCGCGAAAACGCAGCGTGATCTTGGTCTTGTCGCCCTCGGTCAGAAACCTGGTCAGGTTGCGCAATTTGATCTGGTAATCACCGTCGTCAGTACTTGGCCTGAACTTCACTTCCTTGACCTGAATCTGCTTCTGCTTGAGCTTGGCCTCGTGCTTGCGCTTGGCCTCGCTGTACTTGAACTTGCCGAAGTCCATCAGCCGCGCTACAGGAGGCTGTGCAGTTGGCGCAATTTCCACCAGATCGATCTCCAGTTCCTCGGCCAGGGCATTTGCCTGGGCAAGACTGACGACCCCGATTGGCTCACCTTTGATGCCGATGAGCCGGAGCTCAGGCGCTGTTATCTCGCCGTTGATCCTGACTTCCCTGTCCTGAGCTATAAGCTGACCCCCATCAATAATTAAGCCGCGCTTCCCTTATGCGAAATCTCGGACATCAGTCGCTCGATAAACTTATCAAGCGGCATCTGGCCGAGGTCGCTACCACTACGGGACCGCACGGCGACGGCGTTTGCGGCTACCTCTTTATCACCAACAACCAGTTGGTAAGGCAGCTTTTGCAAACTATGTTCCCGAATCTTATAGGTTATTTTCTCGTTTCTCAAGTCCGCCAGCGCACGGACGCCAGCTTCGCAGAGTTTCTGGGTCACCAGAGCCGCGTATTCGGCCTGGCGTTCCGAAATATTGATGACCACGACCTGCTCGGGTGCCAGCCATAATGGCAAGGCCCCGGCATAGTGCTCGATGAGGATACCGATGAAGCGCTCCATGGACCCCAGGATCGCCCGATGCAGCATGACCGGCAGACGCTTGCTGTTATCTTCGGCGATATATTCCGCGCCGAGCCGGCCAGGCAGCGCAAAATCCAGTTGCAGGGTGCCGCACTGCCAGACCCGGCCAATGGAGTCTTTCAGGGAAAATTCGATTTTCGGGCCATAAAACGCGCCTTCACCCGGATTCAAGTCCCATTTCAAGCCTTTTGCATCGAGCGCGGCCTTGAGCGCGGCTTCCGCCCGATCCCAGATTTCATCGGCGCCGATGCGTTTGAGCGGGCGCGTGGAGAGCTTGATCAGAATCTCCCGGAAGCCAAAATCGGCATAGACCTTCTGCAGCAGGTCAATAAAGTCCCGCGCTTCGCCCTGCACCTGATTTTCGGTACAGAAAATATGCGCGTCATCCTGCGTGAAAGCGCGCACGCGCATGATGCCGTGCAAGGCCCCGGAAGGCTCGTTGCGATGGCAGGCGCCGAACTCCGCCAGCCGCAGTGGCAGATCGCGGTAGCTCTTCAGTCCCTGGTTGAAAATCTGCACATGGCCCGGGCAATTCATCGGCTTCACCGCGTAATCGCGCTTTTCCGACTCGGTCGTAAACATCAGTTCGCGGTAGTTCTCCCAGTGCCCGGAGCGCTCCCACAGCGAACGATCCATGACCTGTGGTGTGCGCACCTCGTTGTAGCCGTGGCGGGAAAGCGTCGCACGCATGTATTGCTCGACCTGCTGCCAGATCGCCCAGCCCTTCGGGTGCCAGAACACCATTCCGGGCGCTTCCTCCTGGGTATGGAACAGATCGAGCTGCCGGCCCAGCTTGCGATGGTCACGCTTGTCCGCCTCTTCCAGGCGGAACAGGTAGGCGTCAAGGTCTTCCTTCTTCGCCCACGCCGTGCCATAGACCCGTTGCAGCATTTCGTTCTTCGAGTCCCCGCGCCAGTAGGCGCCCGCCACTTTCAGCAGCTTGAACACCTTGAGCTTGCCCGTGGACGGCACATGCGGGCCGCGGCACAGGTCGGTGAAATTGCCCTGGCTGTAGAGAGATACATCTTCGTCACCGGGAATCGCCGCGATAATCTGTGCCTTGTAAGTCTCGCCCTGGTTCTTGAAAAATTCGATGGCTTCGCTGCGATCCCATACCCGGCGCTCGACTTTTACATCGCGCCTGGCGATTTCCGCCATGCGCTGCTCGATTGCGCTCAAGTCCTCTGGCGTGAACGGCCGTTTGTAGGAAAAATCGTAATAAAAGCCGTCCTCGATCACCGGTCCGATGGTGACCTGGGCATCCGGATGAAGCTCCTTGACGGCGTGGGCCAGCAGATGCGCGGTCGAGTGGCGAAGGATGTCAACGCCTTCGGCATTTTTGTCCGTCACGATCTCGAGATCGGCGTCGCCTTCGATCACAAACGAGGTATCGACCAGCTTGCCGTCGACCCGTCCCGCAAGGGCCGCGCGCGCGAGTCCGGCGCCGATCGCAGCAGCGACTTCCTCGACGCTGACCGGCTTGTCGAAGGCTCTGAGCGAACCGTCAGGTAACCGGATGGACGGCATATCTTGAAGCTCCAAAAATAAAAAAGTGCGGCGAACCGCACTTCTTTGCTACCAGACCAATAAAGGGGTTCAGGAACAATGCATGAAATTTTTCCTGCAAGTTCGAGAACCCATTTGTGTCCCTCAGGAATCTGGTAGGCGCGATTGGATTCGAACCAACGACCCCCACCATGTCAAGGTGATGCTCTAACCAACTGAGCTACGCGCCTGTCGAGGCCTGATTCTAAACCAAACGTTGCGGGCGTTCAAACTTCACTTGCGGCGCGCCGATTCCACCCCGGGAACATGCCTGACCGCGGCCAGCAGGCCGGCGAGTTGGGCCAAACCTTCAACTTCCAGAGTGAACAGCATCCTAGTGCCGGGATCCAGGCTCTGGGACGCGCTCGAGCTGACGCGCACCTTCTCGCGGGCGAATACGTCGAGGACGTCGCGCATCAACGCCGGCTGGCTGCCGGCGATCACTTCGACATCCACGGCAAATTTGGATGCGCCGGTATCGCCCCAGCCCGCAGCAATCAATCGTTCCTGCGGCAAGGATGCCAGATTGCGGCAATCAGCACGATGAACACTGACCCCGCGACCGCGGGTTACGAAACCGGTGATTTTGTCCGGCGGCGCCGGCTTGCAGCAACGCGCCAGCGCGGTGAGCAGCTTGTCCACTCCAACGACCAGAATACCGCCGGCCGCAATCGCGGGACGCATCTGCGTCGCCGGCGCGGACGGGGCCTCCACTTCCGCCTGATCTCCGAGCACCGCCGATTGCACCTGTCGCGGCGAAACTTCGCCGCGGCCCAGAGCCGCAAACAGCGCATCCACGTCGCCAAACTCCAGGCGCGAAGCCAACTCTTCGAGATTCTGGCCGGTCTTGCCAAGACGCTGCAGATCCTTTTCCAGCACCGCACGACCGTTGGCGATGGCGTCATCGAGCTGTTGCGCATTAAACCATTGGCGTACCTTTGAGCGCGCACGATTGCTCTTGAGGTAACCCAGTTCGGGATTGAGCCAGTCGCGCGACGGCCCGCCCTCTCTGGCTGCGATTATTTCCACCCTTTGTCCATTGGACAGGGCATAAGTCATTGGCACGATCTGACCGTTGACCTTGGCGCCCCGGCAACGATGGCCAAGTTCCGAGTGAAGGTGATAGGCAAAATCGACCGGCGTGGAACCGCGCGGCAGATCGATCACCCGCCCCTGCGGCGTAACCACATAGACCATGTCCTGAAACAGGTCGCTTCTGAAGTACTCCGCCATCTGGCTGGCGTCGGCCAGTTCGTCTTTCCACTGGAGTACGCTGCGCAGCCACGAAATCTGGTTGTCCAGCTTCGGATCGTCCCTGGCTGACTCTTTGTATCGCCAATGCGCCGCCACGCCGAGTTCCGCATGCTGGTGCATCTCGTGGGTGCGCACCTGGACTTCCAGCACCCTGCCATCCGGGCCCACGACCGCGGTGTGTAACGAGCGATAGTCATTCGCTTTCGGCCGGGCGATATAGTCGTCAAATTCACGCGGAACGGGTGACCACAGGTTGTGTACCACACCGAGCGCGCCGTAGCAGTCCTTCACGTCATCGACGAGGACCCGCACTGCTCGCACGTCGAACAGCTCATTGAGCCCGACGCCTTTTCTTTGCATCTTGCGCCAGATGCTGTAGATGTGTTTCGGCCTGCCGCTCAGTTGCGCCTTGATGCCGGTGGCGCTGAGTTCGGCTTGCAGCCGTCGAATCACCTCGTTGATGAAGTTTTCGCGATCCTCAAGCTTCTCGTCCAGTTGGCGTGCCAGGCTGCGGTAGATTTCAGGCTCGAGGCAGCGAAATGCGAGGTCCTCCAATTCCCATTTCAACTGCCCGATGCCAAGCCGGTTGGCGAGCGGTGAAAACAGCTCCAGTGTCTCCCGTGCGGTGTCTTCGCGCATGGAAACGTCCGGATTCGCTACCAGTTCGCGCAACCATTGCACCTGGTCGCCGAGCTTGATCAGCACCACGCGCACGTCCTGCGCCATCGCCAGCAGCATTTTGCGCAGTCCCTCAAGTTGCGAAGTGCGCTCGCCGACGTTCACGCTTGCTGCCTTCGTGGAACGCAAGGCTTGTATCTGGGCCATGCTGGCGACGCCGTCCACCAGTGCGACCACTGCGGCACCGAATTCCGCCTGCAATTCATCGCGCTCGCCGCGCGACACCATCGGTACGCCGATCAATAACGTGGCTGCAATCGCCTCGCCACCAACGGGCAGGCCACCTAGGATGCCGGCAGCGGCTCGTGCGTGGTCCACCCATGGTTGCCCGGCTGGATGTACGCGGCCCTGGTAGTGCTGAAGTGCCCAGGCATCCGCGCGCACCACCAGGTCGCGCTCGGCTTGCGGAAGGCGCACAGTCAGCGTCTCGATCCAGGCTCCTGAAGCGATATCGCGGTTGGTTTTGACGGGTTCCATGGCAAGGCCGGTGCTAGCGGCCAGTCCAGTATTTTTTGCTGGTGTCGCGCCAGCGTCGCACGTCAATCCCGGCCGCACCGATATCCACCAGCAACGCACCGGAGAAGTCAGTGCGAAGAACCCGGCTGCCAGACTGGCGATAGCGCGCGTTCACCGCCGGGTGCGGATGACCGAAGCGGTTGCGATGGCCGACCGAAAAAACCGTGTAAACCGGGGCGACGGCATGCACGAATTCGAGCGTGGATGACGTACGGCTGCCATGGTGGGGCGCGATCAGCAAATCCGCGCGCAGACGATCGGGTGACCGGAGCAGCTGATGTTCCGAGTGTTTTTCGATGTCCCCGGGCAGCAGCACGCTGCCATAACGGGACACGATTTTGAGAACGCAACTGCGATCATTGTCCTTGGTCCGATCGTCGCCCTCGCTGGTACGCGCCTGCGGATGCAGAAACTCGAACCTGACACCATCCCACTCCCAGCGCTCGCCCGCGCTGCATGGCCCGCTGCGCGTGGCCGCCAGCGCGATTGCATGACCCGCCGGCAGCGATGAGGCAACCCGGGCCACGGGCAGCGCCTGCAAGACTGAGAGCGCACCGCCACTGTGATCGTTGTCGTCATGACTGACGACCATCGCGTCAAGCCGGCGCACGCCGGCGGCGCGCAGATACGGTACGACGATGCGCTGGCCAGCGTCGATCTGCTCGGTGAACGCCGGCCCGGCATCATAGAGCAGCACGTGCGCGCGGGTGTGCACCACCACGGCGAGTCCCTGCCCGACATCGAGCACGGTCACACGCAATTCATCCGGAGCCATTTCCTCCGGCATCCACAGAAACAGCGGCAGCATCATGCCGGCCCCAACCCAGCGCGCCGGAAAGCCTCTGGGTAACAGCATCCAGAGCGCGCCTGCCACGGCCAGGGGCACCGACCACGCCGCCGGCGCGTGTTGCTGCCAGACCGCATCGGGCAGATCGCTCAGCGCCCGCAAGGCCCACATGCACAAAGCCATGACCAGATGCGCGGCATGGGCGATCACATCCAGCGGAAGCACCGAGGCCGCAAGCGCCAGCGGCACGACGACGAAACTGATCAGCGGAATCGCGAAGGCATTGGCAATCGGGGACACCAGCGACACCTGCTGGAACAAGGCGAGCAGAACCGGGACCAGCGCCAGCGTGACCGCCCATTGGGTTCGTGCCCAGGTGCGAAACCAGCCTTGCCGGCCTATGCGCGAAGTCCCCGTCAGCATGATGACCGCCACTGCCCCGAACGACAGCCAGAAACCCGGAGCAATAACCGCCATGGGATCGAGCATCACCACCAGCGCCGCGGCAAGCGCCAACACGGCAGTGGGGCGCGCGGCCCATCCCGACCAAAGCGCAATGGCGACAACCGCGAGCATGTACACCGTTCGTTGCGCAGGTACGGCAAATCCCGCCAATGCGGCGTAGGCCAATGCGGCCATCAGGCCGCAGGCGGTGGCGGCCCTGACTGCCGGCAGTTTCAGAACCAGCATTTCAGATCGTCGCCACAGCCGCAAAACCACCAGGAACACCAGGCTGGCCAGCATGGTGACATGGAGGCCGGAGATGCTCATCAAGTGATTCACGCCGGTGCGGGTAAACACCTGCCACTGATCGGGGGCAATGGCGCGCTGATCGCCAATCGCCAGCGCCACGACAACGCCGGCATAAGCCCGCTCGCCCAATGCCGTGAGCAGACGTTCGCGCACCGCTTCGCGCGATCGTTCCAGAAAATAACCCGGTCGCGGCACCATTGGGTCCATCAAACCCGGCGCTGGCTGGGCGCGGACGTATCCGGCTGCGCGGATGCCGCGCTCGAGCATCCAGGCTTCGATATCGAATCCACCGGGATTGGCATTGCCGTGCGGCCGGTGCAGGCGCACCGCCATGCGCCAGCGTTGGCCCGCATGCAGATCGGGCAACGCTTCTTGTTCGCGTGGATACCACATCACCGAGATGCGCGATGGAATCCGCGCATTCAGGGTGTAAACCCGCTCTACATCGAGGCGAAAGCGCACCCCGCGCGTGCCCGGTTGTACCATCTCCGCAATGACGCCGGAAATCTCGACATCACGACCTTCCCAGATTTCAGGCAGTTCGTCGGCGATTGTCCATGATCCGACCGCAGCCGCCCAGAAGAAGCCCGCAGCGGCACATGCAATAATCGCGCTTCCATGCGCAAGTGCCTGGCCGGGGGCGCCGGGACGACGCGCGAACATCACCCATAGCGCGCCAAGCGGGACCAGCGCCGCTGCACCGGAAAAATCCGGCAGGACCGATTGCTGCTGGAGCAGCCACGCTCCGGCAACCAGCGCGGACAGATAAATACTGGTCACAATGCACCCAGAGTATCATTGGCCACAATTATGCCGCGCAAGCTTTTCCGCAAGTACCTTCCAAGTCACCAGAGCATCCGCGAGAACCGGTACCTTCGTTTCTTCGGTGCCGCCTTGCAGCACCATAACCTCTGGCATCTGCATCGCAAATCCGTCGCCGGCGGCATGGCGGTCGGATTGTTCTGCGGACTGATACCCGGGCCATTACAGATGCTTGGCGCCGCCCTGCTGGCCATCATTTTCCGGGTCAATCTGCCGGTCGCCGCCATCGCGACCTGGTACACCAATCCGGTGACGATTCTCCCGCTGTATTACCTCGCATACAAGCTCGGTGTGTTTGTCACCGGATCCGACGCCACGATGCCGCAGAGATTTGATCTGCACATCCTGGATTTACCCATCACGGAGTGGATTCCGGCAGCGGCGCAATGGTTTTCGTTGATGGGCAAACCATTCGTGGCCGGATTGATCCTGCTGGCACTGATACTGGCCGTCGCCGGCTATGTGCTGGTATTGACCGCCTGGCGAGTGTACGTCGGGCTGACATGGCGCAAACGCCAGCGATCGCGCGTGCCCTCGATGCGCAAAGACCAGGCCTGAAAGCGCTTGCCTGGCAGACCTTTGGCAATGCCGGTCTTGTGTTGCGCGAACTCAATCTGCAAGCCTGCCATCCTCCAGTTGCAACGTGCGCTGCATGCGTCCGGCGATGCCTGGATCGTGGGTGACCACAATCAGGCTGGTTGACAGGTCGCGATTGAGTTCAAGCATGAGTTCGAGTATGCCTTGGGCGGTGTGGCGATCCAGATTGCCGGTGGGTTCGTCGGCAAGCACGCAGACCGGTTCGGTGACCAGCGCGCGCGCCAGAGCTGCGCGCTGACGCTCGCCTCCGGACAACTCACCCGGCGTATGGGTCACCCGCGCACCGAGTCCGACCCGGTCCAGAACCGCGCGGGCACGCTCCAGGGCCTGCGCGCCGGGCATGCGCCGGATCAGCAAAGGCATGGCCACGTTTTCCAGCGCGGTGAACTCCGGCAGCAGATGATGAAACTGGTAGACAAAGCCCAGACCGGCGTTGCGTAATCGGCCTTTTTCTTTTTCGCCAAGTTCCTCCAGGCGACGCCCCATGATCAGAATTTCGCCGGAAGTGGGCGCATCAAGTCCGCCCAGCAGATGCAGCAGCGTGCTCTTGCCGGATCCGGATGCGCCGACGATGGCGACGGTTTCGCCGCGACGCACATTGATGTTGACGCCGGTCAGAACGGACACCTCGTACTTACCCTGCCGGAAAGTCTTGAACAGATTGCGGCAGGAAACCACCGGGTCCGCAGCCATCTCACTCATAGCGCAGGGCCTCGGCGGGATTGATTCTGGCGGCACGCCAACTGGGATAAACCGCGGCGGCGAGGTTCAGCAGAAAAGAGGTCGATGCAATGATGGCCACGTCCTGCACATGCACGTCGGAAGGCAGGTCGCTGATGTAGTACACATCCTTGGCCAGAAACTGCACGCCGAACATGCCTTCGATGGTTGACACGATGGATTCAACGTTAACCCCGACCACGACACCGATGAGCACCCCGGTCAAGGTGCCGATCACGCCGATCACCCCGCCCTGAATCATGAAAATTTTCATGACCGCACCGGGCGCAGCCCCGAGCGTGCGCAGGATGGCGATGTCGGCACGCTTGTCGGTGACCGCCATGACCATCGTGGAAACAATGTTGAACGCGGCCACGGTCACGACCAGCAGCACGATGATGAACATCACACGCTTCTCGATCTGCACTGCGCGAAAAAAGTTGGCATGACTGCGCGTCCAATCGGAAACGTAGACCCGGTCATCGAGCGTGTACGACAATTCGCGGGCCACGCGCGGCGCCGAAAACAGGTCTTTCAACTTCAGGCGAACCCCGGAAACCTTGTCTTCCATGCGATACAGTTTGCGTGCGTCTTCAAGGTGGATCAAGGCCAGTCCGGCATCGTATTCGTACATGCCGACTTCAAAGATACCCACGACGTCGAACTGCTTCAGGCGCGGCATGATCCCGGCGGGCGTCACTTGTCCCTGCGGCGCGATGACCACGATCTTGTCTCCGGTACGCGCACCGATGCTCTGCGCCAGCTCGCTGCCCAGCACGATGCCAAATTCGCCCGGTTTCAAATCGCCAAGACTGCCGGATTTCATATGCATGCCGATGTCGGCAACCTTGTCTTCGTCGGCCGGCAAAATCCCGCGCACGATGCTGCCCTGCACCGTCTGACGGTTTGAAATCAACCCCTGCGCCATGACATAAGGTGCCGCCGCGACCACCTCTTCGTTCTGTGCGGCCTGCCTGGCGACGGCCTCCCAGTCACCGAGGCCACTGCCGATGCCGGTGATCTGCACATGCGAGGCGACGCCCAGAATGCGCGCGCGCAACTCCTTCTGGAATCCGTTCATCACCGAAAGCACCACGATCAAGGCCGCCACGCCAAGGGCGATGCCGAGAATTGAAATGACGGAAATGAAGGTCGTCATCTGGTTGCGCCGGTTTGCGCGCGTATAGCGCAACCCGACAAACAACTCATAAGGCGTCAGCATGGGGAATGGAGTCTATGACCTGGCTATTGTGCGGCGGCGACGCGCAGTCTGCCATATTCCACCGTCAGGCCGTTAGCGCTCAGGCAGCGGCGGATTTTTACCAGCAACCTTGCCTGCGCCCCGCTGAACACCAGAACAAGCCGGGTCCCGGTCCGGCTATCAGGATGCTGACCTGGAACCACTTGTCGACGCGCAATGTGCGCGCGTCCGGCGCGATCAGCTACTGCAAGCCACCGGCGCCGGGCGCGAGCCTGGTCCAGTCAGTGGTCAGCAGATCCGCCATCCGGCTCATAGCGCCATGAAACTGCGCACCCCATCGGCTTCCATGCTTCTGCCTTCCCCGCGCTTAACCACTTCGCCGCGCTGGAGCACGACATAGCGATCGGCCAGCTCGCGGGCGAAATCGTAGTACTGCTCCACCAGCAGAATCGCCATGTCGCCGCGCCCGGAAAGTGTCTTGATGACGCGCTCGATGTCCTTGATGATCGAAGGCTGTATGCCTTCGGTGGGTTCATCCAGAATCAATACTTTGGGCTTCATCACCAGCGCCCTGCCAATGGCGAGCTGTTGTTGCTGGCCGCCGGACAGGTCGCCGCCACGGCGCGACTTCATGGATGCGAGCACCGGAAACATCTCATAGATCTCCGCGGCAATATTCCCGGCGCCGCCATTGGCTTTGCTGGCAAGCCCCATCATCAGATTCTCTTCGACGGTGAGGCGGGGAAATATTTCACGCCCCTGCGGCACGTAACCCATGCCCAGGCGCACCCGGGCGAAAGGTGCCAGGCGGGTAATGTCCCCGCCATCGAGCAATACCTTGCCGCTGGAAACCGGCAGCACACCCATCAGACACTTGAGCAGAGTGGATTTGCCGACGCCGTTGCGTCCGAGCAAGGCCGTGACGCCACCGATGGGAGCTTCGAAGCTGATGTTGCGCAGCGTGTGGCTGCTGCCGTAGTGCTGATTGATATTTTCGACTTTCAGCATGCTTCAGCGGCCCAGATAAACCTCGATCACGCGCTCGTCGTTCTGGACCTGGTCCATGGTGCCTTCCGCGAGCACGCTGCCCTCGTGCAGGACAGTCACGACTTTCGCAATCGCTTCGATGAACACCATATCGTGCTCCACCACCACCAGTGAATGAGCGCCCGCCAGCGCTTGAAACAGCTCGGCAGTGCGTTCGGTTTCTGCATCGGTCATGCCCGCCACCGGCTCATCAAGCAGCAACAAACGCGGCTCCTGCATCAGCAGCATGCCGATCTCCAGCCACTGCTTCTGTCCGTGAGAAAGCAGTCCGGCCAGACGATCTGCTTCGCCGGCCAGATTTATCAGCTCCAGTCTGGCGGCGATGCTGTCGAGTTGTTCCGAGGACAATCTCGCGCGCAGGCTCGCCCAAACCGTCTTGTCTGTCTTCAGAGCCAGCTCCAGATTCTCGAACACCGTATGGTTTTCGAACACGGTCGGCCTCTGGAACTTTCGCCCGATTCCGGCATGCGCGATTTCCGGTTCAGTCAGGCGCGTGAGATCGATGGTTTGTCCGAAATAGGCACTGCCGGAATCGGGGCGGGTCTTGCCGGTGATCACATCCATCATGGTGGTCTTGCCGGCTCCGTTGGGGCCGATGACACAGCGCAGCTCCCCGGCTTCCACCGTGAGTGTGAGTTTGTTCAATGCCCTGAATCCGTCAAAGCTCACCGTGATGTCATCCAGATAAATGATCGGGCCGTGGCTGACATCAACACCCGAGCGCGCGATGTGACCGAGTCCGGAAGTCATATCTCCGCTGAGGTTGATGTCCGTTTCGATTTCGGTGCCCTTCATTTCTTGCCCCGTCTGGCAACACTCATCAAACCCACGAAACCCCTGGGCATGAACAAGGTAACCAGAATAAACAACAGGCCGAGAAAGAACAGCCAGTACTCCGGAAATGCCTGCGTGAAAAAGCTCTTGGCCCCGTTGACTGCGCCGGCACCCAACAGCGGGCCGATCAGCGTGCCGCGCCCGCCAACCGCCACCCATACCGCGATTTCGATGGAATTGGCCGGCGACATTTCACCGGGATTGATGATGCCGACCTGCGGCACGTACAAGGCGCCGGCAATGCCGCACAGCACCGCCGACAAGGTCCAGACAAACAGCTTGTAGCCAAGCGGGTTGTAACCGGAAAACATCAGCCGGCTCTCCGAATCGCGGATGGCCGTCAACACCCGTCCAACCTTGGAGCGCAGCAGGTAGCGTGTGAGTATCAGGGTGCCGATCACCGCCAGCGCCGTCAGGGCAAAGAGCACCGCGCGCGTGGATGGCGCGGTGATCGGAAATCCCAGCACGCGCTTGAAATCGGTAAACCCGTTGTTGCCGCCGAAGCCGGTATCGTTGCGGAAGAACAAGAGCATGAAGGCAAAAGTCATCGCCTGCGTAATGATTGAAAAATACACACCCTTGATGCGCGAGCGAAAGGCAAAGTAGCCGAACGCCAGCGCCAGCAAACCCGGCACCAGAATCACCAGCGCGGCACTCCACAGGAAGCTGTCCGAACCGGTCCAGTACCAGGGATATTCCTTCCAGTCGAGAAATACCATGAAGTCCGGCAAGTCCGACTGGTACTGCCCCTCGCGCCCGATCTGGCGCATGAGATACATGCCGAAGGCGTATCCGCCGAGCGCGAAGAACACGCCGTGGCCGAGCGAAAGGATTCCGGTGTAGCCCCAGATCAGGTTCATTGCCATGGCCACGATGGCATAGCAGAGGATTTTCCCGCCGAGGGTCACCGTGTATGCCGAAACATGCAGCGTGCTGCCGGGCTCGGGCAGCAGATAAAGCAACGGCAAGATGACCAGAGTGACCAGCGCGAATGCGCCAATGCCGAGCCAGCCGGCGTTCGGGAACAATGGTTCGATGCCCGGTGCGAGTGTAGCCTTCATGCCTCCACCGCGCGCCCCTTCAGCGCGAACAAGCCCTGCGGACGCTTCTGAATGAAGGCGATAATCAGCACCAGCACGAGAATCTTGGTAAGCACCGCGCCGATGTGCGGCTCCATGAATTTTGACGCGACACCCAGTCCCAGAGCCGCGTAAACCGTACCGGCGAGTTGCCCGACACCGCCCAGAACCACGACCATGAAGGAATCAATGATGTAGCTCTGGCCCAGATCGGGACCGACGTTGCCGATCTGCGACAACGCGACACCCGCCAGCCCGGCGATGCCGGAACCCAGACCAAAGGCCAGCAAATCAACGCGCGCGGTGGGCACGCCCACGCAGGAGGCCATGCTGCGATTCTGGGTCACCGCACGCACGAACAATCCGAGCCGCGTGCGCGCCAGTATCCAACTCATCGCCAATAGAACAAACAGCGAGAACGCGATAATGACGATGCGGTTGTAAGGCAGCACCACGTTGGCCAGCTCCACACCGCCCGACATCCACGATGGATTGGCGACTTCGACATTCTGCGCACCGAATATCTGGCGCACCAGTTGAATCAGGAACAAGCTGATGCCCCAGGTGGCGAGCAGCGTCTCCAGCGGCCGCCCGTACAGCCAGCGGATCACGCTGCGCTCGAGCGCCATGCCCACCAGCGCGGACGCCAGGAACGCCACTGGCACCGCCGCCAGCAAATACCAGTCGAATTGCGCTGGCAGCCAGGTCTTGAACAACTGCTGGGTGACATACGTCGCGTAGGCGCCAATCATCAGCATTTCGCCATGCGCCATGTTGATCACGCCAAGCAGGCCGTAGGTGATGGCGAGTCCGAGCGCCACCAGCAAAAGAATGCTGCCGAGCGAAATTCCGGTGAACAAGCGTCCGGCGTAGTCGCTCCACACCAGCCGTCCCTGAATGTTATCGATGGCTGCCAGCGCGGCATAGCGCACGTCCTCGTCCGCCTCGGCGTAATTGCCCGCGGCATCTTTCTCCAGCAACGCCTGCAACAGCGTGCGCGTTTTTGCCTGATTGCTGGCTCCGAGCGTGCGCACCGCCGCGAGGCGCACGGTTGCGTCGGGGCTCTTCAGTTGAAGGATGGCCTGAGTCTGCTCCAGCGAGGCCGTGATCGCGGCATCGGTTTCCCTGGCGAGCGCCTTTGCGATCAGCGGCAGCAGGGAAACCTGGGTGGTGGTCTCGATGGCCCTGGCCGACTCCAGGCGAACATCGCGTTCGGGCGACAGCAGTTTGAGCGCCCCCATCGCAGCCTCCAGTGCACCGCGCAGGCGATTGTTCACGACAATGGGTTCGAGAGATTGTGGCGCAGGTGCAAGCACCGAGAGCGTCGCCGCGTCGATGACCTGTTCGCCTCTGGTGAAAACCACCTGCCCGGCGGGCGTGACATTGACAGCACCATCTTGCAGCGCCTGCAGTACTTCGAGCGCGGCTTCGTCGCCGGTGGCAACCAGCGCATGAATGGCTTCGATCCGTGCGCCGGGATCGGCCGAGCCGAGCCGTGTCACGACCTGCGCGTCCAGCGCAAAAGCCGGAGCGGCAATCAGGAATGCCACGAAAAGCAACATCACCCTCAATTCGAAGCTCCCTGACAGGATTCAAAAAAAGCCTGCAAACAACAGTGCAGGCTCCGAACGATTCCATCCACTTCCCGCAGCCGCGCACTCGGGACAGCGCGCGGCCGGGAAGCTTGGTGCTTTACAGCTTTTGTTTGCCCTCGTTCCCCGAGATAAAGGGGCTCCACGGCTGGGCACGGATCGGACCCTTGGTCTTCCACACCACACTGAACTGACCATCGGCGGTAACTTCACCGATCATCACCGGCTTGTGCAGATGATGGTTGGTCTTGTCCATGGTCAGGGTAAATCCGGACGGCGATTTGAAAGTCTGGCCGTACATGGCGGCGCGCACCTTGTCCACATCCACGCTGCCCGCCTTCTTCACCGCCTGCGCCCACATGTGGATGCCGACATAAGTCGCTTCCATCGGATCGTTGGTCACCACGGTATCCAGATTGGGCACGCTGTTTTTCTTTGCCCAGTCTTTGTACATCTTGGCGAACGCAGTGTTTTCCGGATTCTTCACCGACATGAAGTAATTCCATGCCGCCAGGTGCCCGACCAGGGGCTTGGTGTCGATGCCACGCAGTTCCTCTTCCCCGACTGAGAACGCCACCACCGGAACATCGGTCGCTTTCAGGCCGGCATTGCCCAATTCCTTGTAGAACGGCACGTTAGAGTCGCCATTGATGGTGGAGACCACGGCCGTCTTGCCGCCGGCGGCGAATTTCTTGATGTTGGCGACAATGGTCTGGTAATCACTGTGACCGAACGGGGTGTAGACCTCGTCGATATCTTTGTCGGCGACACCCTTCGATTTCAGGAACGCGCGCAGAATCTTGTTGGTGGTACGCGGGTAAACATAGTCGGTGCCCAGCAGGATCCAGCGCTTGGCCGCACCACCGTCTTCGCTCATCAGATACTCGACCGCCGGGATGGCCTGCTGATTCGGGGCCGCGCCGGTGTAGAACACGTTTTTCGACAACTCTTCGCCTTCGTATTGCACCGGGTAGAACAACAAGCTGTTCAATTCCTCGAACACCGGCAGCACCGATTTGCGCGACACCGAAGTCCAGCAGCCGAATACCACGGATACCTTGTCCTGCGTAATCAGTTGGCGTGCCTTCTCAGCGAACAACGGCCAGTTGGACGCCGGGTCCACAACCACGGGCTCGAGCTTCCTTCCCAGCAGACCGCCCTTGGCATTGATTTCCTCGATGGCCATCAAAGCGGTGTTCTTCAGCGCTGTTTCGGAAATGGCCATGGTGCCGGACAGCGAGTGCAGGATACCGACCTTGATGGTATCCGCCGCCGTTGCCGTTACCGCCATCGCCGAGAATGCAGCCGCAATCAGCGATTTCAAAAGATTTCTACGATTCATTAGGGCTCCCAGACAAAAGTTTGTTGAACAATGACTGCACCGCAACGGCGCTTGCAATCAACGCATGCTCATGCGTCATGTGCCGTATTGCTTTGGCGCGAACACTCATCGCAACAGCCGTGCCAAGACTTGCAGAAACTTGACAATAGTTATTCGATTCATGAATTTGATGATGTTCTGGCAGGCTATAAGGTGGGCCTGTGGCAGACGCACGCAACGCCGCCCGCACCAGGTCGGTGCGTTGAAGCAGGCGCCGCGCACCAGAATATTCCGGCGCAGATCCGGGCAGCCCGAAAAAACCCGCATGCTAGACTCGCACCCGGTTTCGACCCCTGCAATCGCCCAAGTTTTTCCCGTGTGCAGCGTTACCCTGTTTGTACCCGATATGTTCTGGCCGCATGGTGGGGCTGCTCCCATCCTGCCGCCGCTGCCCGCATTGCGCGGCCTGATCGGCCGCGGCGATGCCAGTAATGAGCCCTGCGAAGATGAATCAGCCTGGCTCTGCACGCAGTTCGGCATAGCCCGGCAGACCGACTGGCCAGTTGCGCCGGTGTGCTTGTCCGGCGAAGGCACAGACCCCGGCGCAAACTATTGGCTCCTTGCCGATCCGGTGCACCTGCGGCTGCAACGCGACGGTTTGATCTTGTTGCCACCCGATGCGCTCACCATCACGAACGACGAAGCCCAAGCGCTGTGCGCCAGCCTCAATATCCATTTCGCCGCCGAAGGGTTCCACTTTGTGGCACCGCAAGCGCAGCATTGGTACCTGACACGCGCTCGCCGCGCGCGCATTCGCACCCGCGCATTGGCGCGCGTGGCCGGCCGGGACATCAACCATCTGCTTCCGGAAGGTGAAGACGGTCTGGAGTGGCACCGCATTGGCAATGAAATCCAGATGCTGCTGCACGCGCATCCGATTAACGCGCAGCGCGAACAGCGTGGCGCGCTGGCGATCAACAGCCTGTGGTGTTCCGGCGGCGGCACGCTGCCCCCGGTGCGCACCGCTTTTCAGAGTGTCATCGGCAGCAGTGCGCTGGCGCGTGGCCTGGCGAAGATCGCCCAGATTGATTTCACAGCTGCGCAACAAGGCTTCGCGTCCACTCGGGGCGGGCAGGTGCTGGTCGAACTGCGCGAGGTGGCGACGGCAGCGATGCGCCTCGACACAACGGCCTGGCCGGCTGCATTCGATGACCTGGAGCGGCGCTGGTTCGAACCGGTTGCGCACGCGTTGAAAATGGGGCGCCTGCGCGAACTTGACATCGTGACTGTCGCCAATCAGCGCGAATACCGCTGGTCGGTCAAACGCAGGCATCGGTATCGCTGGTGGCGCCGAGCGGCCTCGCTGAACATCCCGCAATGATCGCCCCGCGTATCGTCGAACGCGAGGTACCGCCGGCGATCTGGTCCAGATTGCGCGAAGGCGGCCTGCATCCGTAGAGTTGGCTCAACGGGCTCAAACCTGCACGGGCTGCGGGTCGGTCTTGTCCACGGACGGCGTGCCGGTGAGATCTGCGGCAGCCTTCTCGTCGCCGGCTTGGTCGAAGCGCCGCGCGCGCTCGCCGAGCAGCTCG
>JANNTE010000119.1:0-7171 GCA_031403365.1 Betaproteobacteria bacterium
TAACCCACTCCCCGGCCGAGAAGATTTGTGGATAAACATTTTGGTGTGTCTTCAGGGAATTGCAGCACATGATGTCGATTACGCGAAGCAAGAAACCATTCTCCTTCGCCTGAAAGACATTTATGCAACGAAGGGAGATAAATTCAACCTTGCCGTTTCACTTGAGGAGCTAGCCGCTCTCGCACTTTCCACGAGACTTTTTGATCGCGCCACTCAATGGATTGACGAATGTCTCGTGATCCAGAAGCAAATCAGCGATCAACACGGGCAAGCCGAGAGCCTCCACCTGAAAGGGCGAATTGCTCAAGAACGAGGACAATTTCAAGAAGCCGAGCAGTGGTTTCGGCAATCGCTCGTTTTGGCCAGAACCAACGCTACCCCGCCAGCCGACTTGTTCCGACATCCATCGTTCCAGAAAGGGCTTGGCGCTGGACCACAGGTCCAGATCCGGATCGAGATCGCGGCCGAGGCCTTCGATGTTGAGCAGGGTTTTCTGCAGCATCACCAGCTGCGGCTGAATTTCGATGTTGAAGCGCCGCGAAGTCTGGAACAGGCGCAACAGTACTTTTCCGAACGAAATCTCCCGCAACGGTCTGTTGAATATGGGTTCGCACACCGCGCGAATGGCGGTCTCGAATTGCTCCACGCGGGTGTCGGCAGGAATCCACCCCGACTCCACATGTATTTCGGCGACGCGCCGGTAGTCGCGGCGGAAAAACGCCAGAAAATTCTGCGCAAGGTAGCTCTTGTCCACCTCGTTGAGCGTGCCCATGATGCCAAAATCGAGAGCGACATAACGACCATCGGCGGCTACCAGAATGTTGCCCGGGTGCATGTCGGCGTGAAAAAAACCGTCGCGGAATACCTGGGTGAAGAATATTTCCACGCCGGCGCGAGCGAGCTTCGGAACATCCAAGCCCAACTCCCGCAGGCGCCCCACCTGACTTACCGGCGTCCCGGCCATGCGCTCCATGACCATGACCTCGGTCCCGCAATAGTCCCAGAATATTTCCGGGACCAGCATCAGCGCCGAGTTGTCGAAATTGCGCCGCAACTGGCTTGCATTGGCCGCCTCGCGCATCAAATCCAGCTCGTCGTTCAGGTGCCGGTCGAATTCCCGGACGACTTCCCTGGGTTTAAGCCGTCTGCCGTCTGCCCAGAGCTTTTCGACCAGGCCGGCAGCGACATTGAGCAACGCGATGTCCTTGACGATGACGGTGGCAATGCCGGGCCGCAGCACCTTGACAGCCACTTCGCGCCCGTCAGGCAGCACGGCGAAGTGCACTTGTGCCACCGAGGCGCTGGCGATCGCCACCGGGTCGAATTTCGAAAAGACCTGGTTGACCGGCCGGTGGTAGGTGCGATCCAGCGTCTCGTATACCTGCTCCACTGGAAATGGCGGCACCTGGTCTTGCAGTTTCGCCAATTCGTCCGCGATGTCGAGCGGAATCAGGTCGCGTCGCGTTGACAATACCTGGCCGAACTTGACGAAAATGGGTCCGAGGGTCTCCAGAGCCAGGCGCAGCCGCTCGCCGCGCGGGCGATCGAGGCGGCGCCAGAACAAAGCCGCCGATAACAGCGACCTCAGGCCGCGCACGCGTTCGTGACCCAGGAAGAATTCGTCGAGTCCGAAGCGCAGCGATACGCGAACGATTTTCAGCAACCGCAACAAATTCATGGCGTGCGACCGGGACTCAGCCAGTGCCGGTTCGGCGTTGCAGCAGCTGGATGCGTTTTTCCAGGCGCTCGACCGCATCGCGCACTTCATCGACTTCGCGCACGAACTCCGTAGCCCGCAACGGCGTCACCAGCAGATGCTTTTCCTCAGTCAGATATTCCGCGGCGCTGCTGGCCAGGTCGGTTGCCGCCCGTTTCGGCCACGCCGCCGCCGAGCGTCCGATTTCGGCCATGCGGTGAGCCGCAATGTCTCCGAACACCCGGCTCAAATCCTCCTCAAAATCCCAGCGCATGTTTGACGCAATCCTGGAAAGAGCCGACGCGAAATCGGTGTCGCCTTCCACGCTGGCATTGCGCCAGGCTTTCTCTCCCTGAGCCAGGATCAGCAGCAACGAAGCAGGGGTCAGGCGAAGCGTGGTTGCGGGTGTGGCACCCTCGGGAGCGGTGAGTAGCATCGCATCGGGACTGACGACCAGCGCGATGCGCAACGGCAACAGCTCGAACAGTGCGACTTTGCCGGCATGAGGCGCCAGACTCTCTCGCGCCCACTGCGACTGGGCCAGCAGATGGTTTACGAGAGTGCTGAAAAAAGCGGCGAGCATGGCGCTTAGAATTTGTAACCAACGTGCAAAGCCACAACGCCGGCGCTCAGATTGAAGTATTCGACGCGCTCGCAGCCGGCCTGCTCCATCAATTGCCTGAGTTCTTCCTGGCCGGGATGCCTGCGTATCGACTCCGCCAGATATCGGTAGCTTGCGGAATCCCCCGTGACCAGCTTGCCAAGCAGCGGCAGCAGCCGCATTGAATAGGCGTCATAGGCGGGGCGCAACACCTGCCATACCTGGGAAAACTCCAGCACCAATACGCGACCGCCGGGCCGCACGACGCGCAGCATTTCCGCCAGCGCACGGTCTTTGTGAGTCATGTTGCGCAGGCCAAAACCCACGATCGCGCAGTCGAAATAATTGCCCGGCAACGGCAGGTTCTCAGCGTCGCATTGAACTACCGGCGTCAAACGTCCTTGATCGATCAAGCGGTCGCGTCCGCGCCCGAGCATGGCGCGATTAATGTCGGTCAGCCAGACTTCGCCTTGAGCGCCCACGCGGGAAACGAACAATGAAGCGAGATCCGCAGTGCCGCCGGCGACATCGAGCACGCGCCCGCCAGGTCGCACGGCGCTCATTTCCACCGCAAACCGCTTCCATATGCGGTGCAGCCCGGCCGACATCAGGTCGTTCATCAGGTCATAGCGATTGGCAACCGAACTGAATACACCGGCAACCCTGGCGGCTTTTTCGTCCTCCGGCACTTTCTGAAAACCGAAATCGGTGGTCTGGTCTGACTTCATTCCGGAATTCCCGCTTCAGATTTTCTTCCAATTGGTCTTCGCCGCCGGCGCCGACGAT
Source organism: Betaproteobacteria bacterium (assembly GCA_031403365.1). GTDB lineage: Bacteria > Pseudomonadota > Gammaproteobacteria > Burkholderiales > JACQAP01 > JACQAP01. The sequence goes on from JANNTE010000119.1 coordinate 3,084, forward strand.
GCCCTGCCTGCAGGTTCGCGGTGCAGCCCTGCCAGGGCGAGTCTATCCAGATATTGCTGCCAGAAGCGGGGCTGATTCTCGCCCAGTTCGTGCAGGTAATCCCAGGAATACAGTCCGGTGTCGTGGCCGTCGCTGAACACCAGCTTGACGGCGTAGTTGCCGACCGGTTCGATGGCGTTGATTTCGACCTCCAGTTTGCCTTCCTGCAAGACCTCCTGGCCGGGACCATGCCCGCGAACTTCGGCGGAAGGCGAATATACCCGAAGGTACTCGCAAGGCAGGTTATAGCTTTTGCCACTGGTGAAACTGATCTCCAGTACACGCGATTTCTGATGCAATTTGATTTCCACGGGACGCGGAGTCGCGGGCTTAAGTACTGACATGGCAATTTCCGGAATCTGTAAGGGGCGGCGTTAGGGCGGCAAGCGTCATCATAGCCTTCAACGTCGCCAGCGTGCCAAAACGCTGTCACGGCCCTGTAACATTTGCTTCATAGTATTGAAAATTAATATCAACGCCTGGCGACACAGAATCCAGCGACACAGACCCCAATGGCAGCCACCATTCTTGTAGTAGAAGACGAACCAGCCATTCAGGAATTGATCGCCTACAACCTGAAGCAGGCCGGACATCAGCCGTTGCGCGCGGATAATGCGGAACAAGCCATTGCCCTGGTCGGCAATGCGCTGCCCGACCTGGTGATACTTGACTGGATGCTCCCGGGGCTGACCGGAATCGAGTTCGCCAGACGACTGCGAGCCGACAAGCGCACCCGTAGCATACCCATCATCATGCTGACGGCCCGATCCGATGAGCAGGACAAGTTGCAGGGCCTGGAGACCGGTGCCGACGACTACATCACCAAGCCTTTTTCTCCGCGCGAGTTGAACGCGCGCATCAAAGCCGTGCTACGCCGGCGCGCTCCCGAAATGACCGATGATGTCGTGAAACTTGGTGGATTGCAGCTCGACCCGGCCAGTCATCGGGTTACCGGCGACGGCGAACTGGTGGAGCTGGGCCCGACCGAATTCAGGCTGCTGCATTTCCTGATGACGCATTCGGAACGTGTGCATTCGCGCACCCAGTTGCTTGACCAGATTTGGGGCGACCATGTTTTTGTCGAGGAGCGCACGGTAGACGTGCACATTCGCAGACTGCGCAAGGCCCTGGAGCCGACCGGGTTGGACGCTCTCGTGCAGACGGTGCGAGGCACCGGCTACCGCTTCTCCGCAAGCTGACCTGGTCGCAGATCTGGTAACCGGTGGAGCGGCGCCGGAGAATTCTGCGATAATTCCGGTCCGCTCATTTAAGGGACGAGGCGCTTGAATTTCATGTGGGCCAGGCCGCTGTCCGCTGTCGTCCTGATCGGGGTGGTGGCGCTGATTTCGTGGCCGCTATGGGGTGGCCGCAACGCGTTGGTGTTTCTTGTTCTGCTGCTGCTCGGCCTGCTTGCACATCATCTGCACAATCTGTCGCAGCTCTATCGCTGGCTGCAGAAATCTCGATCGCAACCAGTTCCCGCTGGCTCCGGCGTCTGGGAGTATGTGTACTCGCTGTTGTCGAGATTGCTCAAGCAGCAGCGTGAGACGGAGCAAAGGCTCGCCGAAGCGGCCTCGCGTTTCGAGCTTGCCGGCGCGGCCTTGCCGGACGCGGTTGTCATTCTTGACGCGGCCGATCGGATCGAATGGTGCAATCCGAAGGCGGAAGACTACTTTGGGCTCGACAACCAGCGCGATCACGGCCAGCAGATAACATATATTCTGCGGCAACCGCGGTTCGTCGAGCACATGGCTTCCAGAAATGCCGCCGAACCGCTGGTAATCAAATCGCATCGTCCGGCCGGGGACCATGCCGGAGAAGTGGTGTTGTCCGTTCAGCAGGTGCCTTACGGCGGCACCCACAAACTCATTCTCGGGCGTGATATTACGCGCTGGGAACGGCTTGAAACGACCAGGCGGGACTTTGTCGCCAACGTTTCCCATGAAATGCGCACCCCATTGACCGTCGTTGGCGGTTTTCTGGAAACCCTGCAAAACATGGACGTGCCCGATCCGGAGATGACCCGGCGGGCGATCGAACTCATGAGCCAGCAGACCAGTCGCATGACGCATCTGGTCGACGATCTGCTGACGTTGTCGCGACTCGAAAGCACCCAGAATCCGCTGCGCGAGGAAGATGTCCATGTGCCCGAATTGCTGCGCGCGCTGCAGCAGGACGCACTATTGCTTTCCGCCGGGCGCCATCGGATACGGGTCAGGCTCGACAGCTCCGATGGGCTGAAAGGCAACACCGAGGAGTTGCGCAGCGCATTCGGTAATCTGATCAGCAACGCCATTCGCTACACACCGGAAAATGGCGAAATAGAGATCAGCTGGGAATTACGCGATGGTCACCCGCGTTTTGCCGTGCGCGACAGCGGTATCGGCATCGAGCCGCAGCACATCGACAGACTGACCGAGCGTTTCTATCGCGTGGATCGCAGCCGCTCGCGAGAAACAGGCGGTACCGGGCTGGGTCTGGCTATTGTCAAACACGTGCTCAGCCGCCACCAGGCCCGGCTTGAAATCCAGAGCGCACCGGGCAGCGGCAGTACATTCGCCATGGAATTTCCTGACACTCGCCGCCTGGTCGCGAGCCGCGCACCGGTAGCCTAGCAACCGCGATTGTTCCCGGCGACTGTTCGGAGTCGAAGCAACGCTTGGGCAGGCGCCGCGTCACGGATCGAGTAACTGACCCAAATGCTGACGCAGCAATTTGACGAATCCGGCGGGCAAAGGCCTGGCCCCGCGGCCTTGCCTGTGTGACCAGACACTGTTGGGAAAATGCGGGTCGTCGGCGAACCGGGGTATGACGTGCCAGTGCAGATGCGCAACGACATTGCCAAGACTGGCGAGGTTGATTTTATCCGGCGCCAGCAATTCGCGCAGGCATTGTTCGACGGCATAGACCGTGCGCATCAACTGCGCTCGCTGCTCCTCGGGCAAGTCGGTCATTTCCCTGACATGTGCATTCAGGATCACACGGCAGAACCCGGGGTGATCGGCGTCTCCCGCCACTACGACGCGCGCGAAACCGTCGTCCCGGATGACCTCTCCGCCGCTCTTGCGGCAAAGTTCGCAGGAATCCGTCGTCATGGAACTTGATCGAGTTTCAAGACAAGAGTCGGGCAATGAGGTAATAGCGTGCGAATTTCCCCAGCGCCATGAACAACAGTGACCATGCAAGGTGGAGCCGCAACCAGCCTGCGGCAACGCATAGCGCATCGCCGATGACCGGCACCCAGGACAGCAGCAGCACTGGTGCGCCCCAGCGGCGAACCCATTCCAGCGCGCGCCCGCCAAGCTTGCGATCCGGAATCAGGCGGCCGATCAGATAGGAACTCGATCCGCCCAGCGTATTTCCCAGCGTCGCGACGGCCAGTGCCGGCCAGACACCGGATATGCCGCCGGTCAGCACGCCCGCAAATGCAATTTCCGATCCGCCGGGCAGCACCGTTGCGGCGAGAAAACTGCTGAGGAACAAAGCGCCAAGGCCGAGCGATTCGTTCACTGGATTTCTCTGAGGATCGGATCAGCAACGCCAATCAGCGGGCACCTCGCAGCGGGTATCCGGGTAACGGGCCGGTGACGGGCGAAAATGGATGGCGCGCCCGGAGTAGTCGAACCCCCGACCTTCGGCTTCGGAAGCCGGCACTCTATCCAGCTGAGCTACGGGCGCCATGAACGCCTAGTTTACGGTCAAACCGGGCGTTGCGTCCATGTGGAGGCGCGCCTGATCGAGTCCCGGCGTCTGCTGTCGCTCTGCAACCTGTAAACTAAGCCCATGAATTCGATGGTTACAGAGGACCTCGCGGTGGATGTCGCGGTGGTCGGTGCCGGACCGGCGGGCGCCAGTTTCGCGCGTGCACTGGCGCCCGCCGGGTTGAGCGTTGCACTGGTGGAACCCAGGGCCGCGCGCCCAGTGCCCACGGCCGGATTTGATCAGCGGGTTTACGCGTTGAATCGCCACAGTCGTCGCTTGCTGGAGCGCTGCGGAATCTGGCAGAGTTTGTCGCAGGAACGCATTGCGCCAGTGCGTGAAATGCAGGT
>JANNTE010000120.1:0-5740 GCA_031403365.1 Betaproteobacteria bacterium
GTTGTATTCCAGCGATGATCTTTGAATCCTGACCAGGAGCGACCTCGTAGTGACTGCCAAACTGGGTCAGGAACTTGCCCAGGTTGGACTTGGGCAATGAAATCCCCTCGTCGATAAAGACCGTGTGCGACTTGTGTAACAAGTTGTTTGCTTCGATTATCTTGGCGAGACCAAGTAGCGCGTCTTCGCCAAGGCTGTCTCTGTCGACAAACGGGGTAACAACAATTCCGATTTGTGTTTTATGGAGGATGTTCGAGAGCTCACTCCGGAGCTCCATCTGGGTTGGATTTCGATCCATTCGCATTCCGCTCTTGAACTCATCAACTTCGGGGCGCAGACCGCACCGCTCTATTGCGTCGTGAACGATGGGCGTGAGGTCTTCGTCGCTTTGTACAAAGGCGCCAACAATGAACTGTCCCCGCTGCTGGAGTGACTCGTCAAAGTAGAAGTAGGCCATACGTGAAGTTTCAGACGCCTAACGTGGTTGTAGAAAAACCCTCCTGCAATCTTGCTCCCGTCATTTGCATCCTGCAATATCTGCTCATCGGGATTTTACGGAAAGAAATTCGCGATGCCCCGCTTTAAACAAATCGACACCGGCATGAAGCTGCTGCGTTGGTCAATTCTTGCAAAGGTAGGTTGCCTCTCGGATAGGCGGCATGAAGAAGAACCACTGCGACGTGCGACCTCTGTCCAGAGGGAGTGGGTGTCCAACAGCGCATTTTCCTGGACGGATCGCCATTGACAGACCCCTGTCTTGCATCGCAGTCCACCATCTTCCGGTTCAGGGTAACGACGCGAAATCCTCAAAATGCCGCAGGCCTCGCGCAGAAAAAATAATCGCCATTGCATTGGCATTTACCAGATGCCCTGGCCCGGTTTCGTTTGGCATGACCACTAATCGAACATCACCACAGTTCGAATTCCCTCGCCACGGGCCAGTACCGCAAATCCATCGTTGATCTCCTCCAGCCGGATGCGCCTGGTGATCAACTCGTCGAGTTTCAATCGTCCACTGAGATATTCATCGACCAGCCATGGAAAATCACGCCGCGGCCGCGCATTGCCATAGCTTGAACGTACGATCTGCCGCTCTCCCATCAGCGAGCCCCAGCGGAATTTTACTTCCTGGTTGACGTTGATCTTGCCAAGCCAAACGACCTGGCCGCCGGGACGCACCAACTCCAAGGACAATGGAAATGACTCCAGCCTTCCCGCCGCCTCGAAAACATAGTCGGCACCACGTCCATTGGTCAGCGATTTGATCTGCTCAATCAACTTGCCTTCCGAGGCATCGACGCCGTCAGTGGCGCCAAACAGGCGGGCGCGATCCAGTTTTGCCTTGCCGACATCGACGGCAATGATCCTGCCTGCATCGGCGAGTCTCGCGCCCTGCACCGCATTGAGCCCGACCGCGCCGCACCCGATGACCACAACATTCGAGCCGGCTTCGACCCGGGCCTTGCGCACGGCGGCGCCCACACCGGTCATCACGCCGCAGCCGATGATGCAGGCGCGATCGAAGGGTATTTCCTTCGATACCGCGATCGCGCCGGATTCCGGAACGACCGTGTATTCGGCATGGGTCGAGGTCACCGAATAGTGATGAACCGGTTCCTGTCCACGCCGCATGCGCGAAGTGCCGTCGAGCAACAGGCCTTTGGGTTGATGACGAGTGAACGGTTCGCAGAGTATGGGCTGGTCCCGCTCGCAGTAGAAACAGTGGCCGCAATGCGGATTCCAGGACAGGATCACGTGGTCGCCGGGTCTGACCTGGGTCACCGCGGTGCCCACCTGCTCCACCACGCCGGCGCCTTCGTGCCCGAGCACGATCGGCAACGGATAGGCGAGCGAACCCGTGATGACTTCGAGGTCGGTGTGGCACAGGCCGCTTGCCTTGACCTTCACCAGCACGTCGTTCGGCGCGAGCGGCGCCATCTCGAGCGTGTCAAGGATCAGGGGTTCGTTCACCTTGTTCAGCACGGCGGCGCGGAACTTCATACGCGTCCTCTCTCCCATCCCCTGTCGCCGTGCGCCCGGCGAACCGATGTCAGTTCAGCGACGGAAGCCACAGCGCAACGCCGGGATAAAACACGATCAAGGCCAGCACGGAAAGTTGCAGCAGAATAAACGGCCACAGCGCCGCGAAGATATCGTTGAGGGAAATTTCCGGGGGTGCCACACCCTTGAGATAAAACGCTGCCGGGCCGAAGGGCGGCGACAGGTAGGAAACTTGCATGTTGAGACAAAACAGCACGCCGAACCACACCGGATCGAAGCCGAGTCCGATCACGATCGGCACGAAGATCGGCATGGTGAGCAAACAGATGCCGACCCAGTCCATGATGCAACCGAGTAACAGGAGAATGCCCATCATGAGCAGAATCACTCCGATGGGCGGCAGGGGCAAACCGGTTATGACTTCCTTCACGAACGCCGGGCCGCCGGCCAGGTTGTAGACGCCGATCATCGCAGTGGCGCCGAAGGACAGCCACAACAGCATGCCGCAAGTGCTCATGGTCTGCTTCAGCGATTCCTGAATCATGGGCCACTTGAGTTCCCCGCGCGTGGCGGAGGCGAACAGGGTGCCCACGACGCCCATCGCGGCAGCTTCGGTCACCGAAGCGATTCCGGTATAAATGGTGCCCAGCACCGAGGCCATCACTACCAGCGGCAGCAGCAGGCCTTTCATGAGTTTGAGTTTGCCCAATATCGATATCGCGTGTTCGTGCTCCGGCGCTGCCGGGCCCAGTGCGGGATTCATCTGGCAGCGTACAAAGATGTAAGTCATGTACACACCCGACAGGATCAGGCCGGGCACGAGGTTGGCGGTGAACAGATCGCCGATCGGCACGTTCACCGTCAAGCCGTAAATCACCAGGACGATGGAGGGCGGAATCATGGTACCGAGCGAGCCACCCGCGCAGATGGTGCCGATGGCGAGTTTGCGGTCGTAGCCCAGGCGCAGCATCTGCGGCAGCGCGATCAGACCGAGCAGGACGATTTCGCCACCGATGATCCCGGTCATCGCACCCATGATGGTGGCGGCGACCATTGTCTGAATCGCCAGTCCGCCGGGCAGCCGTCCTGCCCATACGCGCATGGAGTCAAACAAGTCCCTGGCCACGCCGGAACGTTCCATGAGCGAGGCCATGAGGATGAACATCGGCACCGACACCAGCACGTACTCGTTCATGAAACTGTAGATGCGGCTGGCGATCAGCTGCAATCCGTCGATGCCGAACAACGCCACGGTGAAAACCACGCCGATGAGTCCAGTGACGAAGGCCAGCGGCAGGCCGAGCATCAGCAACACGAGCATCGAGCCAAACATGAGCACGGTGATCCACTCGATGCTCATGAGCGCCCTTTGCGCAGAGTGCGAATATCGGCGGCCAGGTGCAGCAGCGATTGCACCATCATCAAACCAACGCAGGCGGCGAACAAGGTCTTGAGCAACACAGGAATCGGCAGATTGAGCGCGGTGCCGGAGGTTTCCCGTGTGAGTATGGATTGCCAGGCCTGTTGCGAAGTCGTCCACGCCAGCAGTGCCAGAAAGACCAGAACCATGAGCGAACTGAAGACATCAACTCGGCGCCGCAGGCCAACCGGCATGCGTTCATGGAAAAAGCTGATGGTGATATGCAGCCGATGCTGATGCACCAGCGGCCCGCCGATCACGAACGCCACCGCCGCGAGCATGACGGTAAACTCATGCACCCAGATGGTGGGGGACTGGAATACGTAGCGCGCCACCACTTCATACGTTGTGATGGCGACGATGATCAGGAAAGCGTAACTGGTCATCGCGCCGATGCGCCGCGTGAAGCGCTCAAGCATCGTGTCCGCAATGTTTTGCAGTGCCGTAATGCGGGACACAATTCCTCCCGTTATTGTATTTTTTTTATTCCCGTGAAGCCTGTCCCCGAATGATCCTGTCGGGGAACGGGAATCCAGAATCTCTCAAGAACGTCCAACAACAAGAATAGTAGCTGCAGTCGAAATCTCCCTCACCCTCAAGTCCCTCTCCCGCCGGGACAAGGTCACACTTGAAGCGGAGCAAAAGGGTTGGGATGAGGGAAGCTTGGCATTTCGTTAGCGATACCGGCGGGTTGAGTTTCGCTAACCCACTCTGCGGCCGGCCTATTCCAGCAATCCCAGCTTCGTCATGAACGCCATCTGCGAGTCGTAAACTCTCTTCGCCATCTCGCTGCGCCCGGCGTACTGCTTCCAGACGCCACGCGCGATCTCGCGGAATTTGCGCCGTTCTTCCGGCGACAAACTGATAGGTTCAACGCCGAGGCTGGCCGCCTCGGTCGCCACCCGGATGTCTTCCAGCCCGTTCAATTCCACCATTTCCCGGCTGAAATCACGCGCCGCCACTTCGACAATCAGCTTGAGATCCTCCGGCAGCGCATTCCAGCGCTTCATGTTGACCGCGACATCGCCCATCGGCATCGAGTGAAAGCCGGGATAGGACGGGTATTTGGCGAGCTTGTGATAACCCAGATCCTGGTTCATCGACAGCGTGCCCCAGTCGGAAGCATCGACCACGCCGCGTTCGAGCGAGGTGTAGACCTCGCTGCCGGGAAGATTGACCGGCGCGGCGCCGAGGATGGTAAAGATGTCCTGACCCATGCCCACTGGCGCGCGGATTTTCAGGCCCTTGAAATCGGCCAGCGTGCGCAGCGGTTTCTTCGACACCAGACTCTCGGCGCCGTACCAGATGCCGGTGACGAAGTGGGCGTTGAATTTCGCGTACAACTCGCGCACCAGCTCCTTGCCCCCGCCGTATTCCAGCCACTCCTGCGCCTGCCGGGGATTCTCCCAGCCGCCCTGCAAGTCGCCGAGCAGGGAAAACGCCGCATCCTTGCCGGGCCAGTAGCCGGTGCCGGCCTGTTGCGCATCGAGCACACCGGAAGCCACCGCATCCAGGCTTTCGGTCGGCGCGACGATGGATCCACCGGGCAGCGCTTCGATCAACAGCCGCCCGCCGCTCATGAGTTTCACGCGCTCGGCGAATTTTTCGTTGAGTTTCTGCGGCAGCGTGCCTGCGCCCCACAACGACATCATTTTCCAGCGTATCGCATCGGCTGCCGGCGCGGCGGCAGCGGTGACGGTTTCTGCCTTCTTGCCGCAGCCGGGCAGCAGCAGAGCAACGCTCATCAGGAGCATTGCAGGTAACCCGATTCGGAGCCGCGCCTTCATTTTCCCCCCTCGTCCCTCACCTTGTCCGTACCCCGATAAAGAATCTTCTCCGCCTCCGCCGTGATCTCGCGATGCGCGGCAACGGCGTCCTCGTGTAAATCCGATTTCGGCACCGGATCGGCATCGAAGTGATGGTAGGTATCGACGCCGCGCACCAGGCTCGCATGGTCGCGCGCGCCCGCCGTCTGGTGCAAATAAGTCGGCACATAGCGAATCGCCACTCCGATGCGGCGCCGATCCGAGCGGTTGGCCTTGGAACCATGCACGATGCGCACATGGTGCAGGGACATCTCGCCGGGAGACAGTGGCATGTCCACGACTTTTTTCTCATCGACCTCGACCTGCACTTCCTGCCCGCGCGTAAGCAGATTGTCCCTGGCGAAGGTGTCCCTGTGCGGCAATTGCTCAATGAGATGGCTGCCGGGCAATACCCGCATCACCCCGCTCGGTTCATCGCTCACCGATAACGCCACCCAGGCCGTGACCACATCCGGGTGCGACAAGCCCCAGTAAGTCGAATCCTGATGCCAGG
>JANNTE010000121.1:0-3556 GCA_031403365.1 Betaproteobacteria bacterium
TCCCGGATGATACCGGATATGACTGATTCAGGAACACTGCACCGGATCGCATCCGGGCAATGCATGCCTGTCTGCGCCTCGGTAGTTTCTTCAACTCGCGCGGCCTGCGCTAGAATCACGCCTTTCCCCAAGTTCCACCCACAGGAGTAACGCAACATGTCGATGGCCGACCGCGACGGTCTGATCTGGTATGACGGCAAAATGGTGCCCTGGCGCGAGGCCAATACCCACGTTCTCACCCACTCGCTGCATTATGGCCTCGCGGTATTCGAGGGCTTGCGCGCCTACAAAACCGCCGATGGCACCGCCATTTTTCGTCTGAAAGAGCACACCGAGCGGATGTTCAATTCAGCGCACATTTACATGATGAAAATTCCTTTTGATCGGCAAACGCTGATGGATGCCCAGAAGGAAGTGGTTCGCGCCAATCGCCTGGATTCCTGCTACGTGCGTCCGATTGCCTTTTATGGCTCGGAGAAAATGGGGGTTTCGCCCAAAGGCGCTAAAGTGCATGTGGCCATCGCGGCCTGGCCTTGGGGTGCGTATCTAGGCGCCGACGGTCTGGAAAAAGGCATCCGCGTCAAGACTTCTTCGTTTGCGCGCCATCATGTCAATGTCTCCAAGTGCCGCGCAAAGTATTCAGGGACCTACGCCAACTCCATCCTCGCCAACATGGAAGCCACCGAGCACGGTTACGACGAGGGGTTGCTGCTCGACGTCGATGGCTTCGTCGCCGAAGGCGCGGGCGAGAATCTGTTCATGATTAAAAATGAACGCATCGTCGAACCCGAGCTCAATTCCGCCCTGATTGGCATTACCCGCGATTCGGTCATCCAACTGGCCGGCGATCTGGGTTACAGGGTGGAAGCCAAGCGCATCACCCGCGACGACCTGTACATCGCCGACGAGGTGTTCTTTACCGGCACCGCGGCTGAAGTCACACCGGTGCGGGAAGTGGATGGCCGCGTCGTAGGGACGGGAAAACGCGGCCCGCTGACCGAGAAACTGCAAGGCATGTTTTTCGACGTGGTCAACGGCCGCTCGGAAAAGTATCGTCACTGGCTGCACTACGTGTGACGATGCGCCCCATGGAACCATCGACCAGGAACAGCGGCAAGCAAAAGCCGATCGAAATCGCGGCTTCGGACCTGCCGCTGCACTGCCCCTTGCCTTCCCAGAAACTGTGGGATTTGCACCCGCGCGTGTTTCTGCCGATCGACAAGACCGGCGAGGCGCTGTGCCCCTACTGCGGCACGCGCTACCTGCTGCGCGATGCGGCCAAGGCTGGGCACTAGCGTCTGCGACGCAAGACCGGTTGTCACCAGCACTAACCCGCATCGACTGCGAGTGGATCTGCTTGAAACGCAAAGGACGGCGCGCGCAGTAAAGCCACCTGGCGCCGATTGCACGCATGCCCGCCGACCGCAAGCCCGGTTCATTGCATCTGAATATCCTGCTTTATCCCTTGGGACTTTGCTGGGCATAACGGCTTTGCCTGGACGATGAAAATACTGGTGGTGGCGCCGTCATGGATAGGCGACGCATTGTTGTCCCAGCCGCTGCTCACCCGCCTGCAGGAGCAGAATCCGCTCGCTCGCATCGATATCCTCGCACCCGGTTGGGCGCTGCCCGTCTTCCGGCGCATGCCGGAGGTGAACGACACCATCGACAGCCCGTTCGCCCATGGACAGCTGGCGCTGGTCAAACGCTGGCGTCTGGCACGCAGTCTGGTCACCCGACGCTACCAACGGGCTTACGTGCTGCCGAATTCCTTCAAATCGGCACTGGTGCCGCAGTTTGCAGGCATTCCCGAACGCATCGGCTTTGTCGGGGAAGCCCGCCGATGTCTGCTGACCGACGCGCGCCGGCTCGACCAAGGCGCGCTGCCGCGGATGGTGGACCGTTTTGCGCATCTGGCCGATCCCGGCGGCAGCGCAGTCAGTGCCGGGTTACCCAACCCGCAACTCAAGGTCGGGGCCGATGAGCGCGCGAGGGTGCTGGCAGACCTGGGACTCGAGCCTGCGCCACGCCTGATTCGTTTTTGTCCCGGTGCCGAATACGGGCCCGCCAAACGCTGGCCGGCGCAATCCTTCGGCGAGCTTGCCACGGCGCTGGCCGCCGAAGGCATTACCGTATGGATCGTGGGCTCGGCGAAGGAACGCGAGATCGGCGAAAAGATTCGCGCCGCCAGCGCGGGCGCTGCGGTCAATCTGTGCGGCCGCACCTCCCTAGATCAGGCAGTGGTGATCCTGTCCGCGGCCGATCTGGTTGTGAGCAACGATTCCGGTCTCATGCATGTTGCCGCCGCGCTCGATCGTCCGCTGGTGGCATTGTACGGCTCCAGTTCGCCCGCATTCACCCCGCCGCTGTCGCGGCATGCACAAGTCATCAAACTGGATCTGCCGTGCAGTCCGTGTTTTCAACGCAGCTGTCCGCTCGGACACTTCGACTGCATGATGAAACTCACGCCGCAGCTGGTGCTGGCACGGATTCACGCGTCGGGCCCAGGTGATCGCAAAGCGTGGTGATCGCAAAGACTTTCGCCACTCCCGAGGAAGCCGAGCAGGCTTTCTACCTCGCGTTTGAACATGCCGATCTGGCTGCGATGATGGCGGTATGGGCCGAGGAAGAAGACATCGTCTGCGTGCATCCGGGGGGCTTCAGGCACAGCGGTCCGGCGGAAGTGCGCGAATCCTGGCGGCAGATATTCCTGCAAGGCCCGCAGCTGCGCGTGCGCTTGACGGATAATCGGGTCTTTCCCGGGCGCATGCTCACCATTCACAGCGTTATCGAGCAGGTCAGTCTGGCCGGCAACCCGGGCGCGGCCCATCCGGTGCTCGCCACAAATATCTATCTGCTCACGGATCGTGGCTGGCGCATGCTCATCCATCACGCGTCGCAACTGGCTACGCCGGCAGCACCGCGCGAAGCTCCACCCGCGACGCTGCACTGATGCCACCCTACCAGGCACCTTGGTGGCTGCCCGGAGGGCATCTGCAAACGATTTATCCGTTCCTGGCGCTCAGGCGGCCGGCTCCGCCCTATCGGCGCGAGCGCTGGACTACACCGGACGGCGATTTTATCGACCTCGACTGGCAGGATCAGCGCGACAGCACCGCACCGCTGGTGGCCCTGTTCCACGGACTGGAAGGTGGGTCCGGCAGCCACTATGCAACCGCGCTGATGCGGGTGCTTGCAAGGCGGCATTGGCGCGGGGTCGTGGTTCATTTTCGCGGCTGCGGTGGTGAGGCGAACCGGCTGCCGCGCGCCTATCATTCCGGCGATGCCGACGAAATCGACTGGATACTGCGCCGGCTGAGCGGGCTTCAACCAGCCAGCGCATTGTTCGCGGCGGGTGTCTCGCTGGGCGGCAACGCGCTGCTCAAATGGCTGGCACGCGAGGGACCTCGCGCGCAAGCGGTGGTGAATGGCGCAGCGGCGGTATCCGCTCCCATGGACCTGATGGCAGCGGGAGACCGGCTGGGTGCGGGCATAAACCGGCTCTATGCCATGCATTTCCTGCGCACGCTCAAGATCAAAAGCCTGGCCAAACTCG
>JANNTE010000122.1:0-6327 GCA_031403365.1 Betaproteobacteria bacterium
CTCGACCGTTTTTGCAACGAGTTCGGCAAGTTCCCTGATGGTCAGATCGATGCCGCACCCGATATTGATCATCGGCGGCAATGAGTGATGGGTAATGAGCGATGTGAACGCATCGTCCGGCAGATTCACCAGGAACATGCATGCGTCGGCCATGTCGTCGCTGAACAGGAACTCCCGCCGCGGGGTGCCGGTTCCCCAGACTGTCACTTCCTGGTCGCGGCGCTCCCTGGCTTCGTGCATCTTGCGGATCAGCGCCGGCAGTACGTGCGAAGTCTGAAGGTCGTAGTTGTCGCCGAGGCCGTAAAGGTTGGTGGGCATGGCGGCCAGGAACCGGGTGCCGTACTGGCGATTGTAGCTCCAGCACATCTCGATGCCGGCGATTTTCGCGATCGCGTATGCCCTGTTGGTCGATTCGAGCGGGCCGGTCAGCAGATAGGCTTCCTTGATCGGCTGAGGGCAATCTCGTGGATAAATGCAGGAGGATCCTAGAAACAGCAGGCGCTTGACGCCGGCCCGCCAGGATTCATGGATGACGGCATTCTGGATGGCCAGATTTTGTTCGATGAATTCGGCCGGATAGGTGTCGTTCGCCAGGATGCCGCCGACTTTGGCAGCAGCCAGAAAGACGTATTCGGGCCGCTCGGAAGCCATGAACTCCTGGACCGCCGGCTTATGCGTGAGATCCAATTCTGCATGGGTACGCGTAATTAAACGGGTGTAGCCCGCCGATTGCAGGCGGCGCGTGATTGCAGAACCCACCAGGCCGCGATGGCCGGCGACAAAAATTCTGCTGTCAGACCGCATATTCATTCGTGATAGTCGTAGGGTCGGTGCCCGTGGCGCTTGACCAGTTCGTCGCGCTCCGCAGATTTCAGATCTTCGGTGACCATTTCTTCGACCAATTGCTCGAAGCCAACCTTGGCCGACCATCCGAGCCTTGCTTTCGCCTTTGACGGATCGCCGAGCAATGTCTCGACCTCAGCCGGTCGAAAGTACCGTGGATCGACCGCCACCACCGTCTCGCCCTTCTCGTTCATCGCTTTTTCGTCCACACCTTTGCCAGACCACTTGATCTTGATGTCGAGCTTGCGTGCGGCCACCTCGACGAAGTCACGGACGCTGTGCTGCTCACCGGTGGCGATGACGAAGTCTTCGGGTTGGCTTTGTTGCAGCATCAGCCACATTGCCTCGACGTAATCCCGCGCATGTCCCCAGTCGCGCAACGAATCAATGTTGCCGAGATACAAACAATCCTGCAGCCCGAGCTTGATGCGCGCCAGCGCCCGCGTGATCTTGCGGGTGACGAAGGTCTCGCCCCGGATCGGGCTTTCGTGATTAAAAAGGATGCCGTTGCAGGCATACATATCGTAGGCCTCGCGATAATTCACCGTGATCCAGTAGGCGTAAAGTTTGGCCACGCCGTACGGTGAACGCGGGTAGAAGGGCGTGGTTTCCTTCTGCGGTGTTTCCTGAACCTTGCCATAGAGCTCGGAAGTCGAGGCCTGGTAGAAGCGCGTCTTCTTGCCCAGGCCCAATATACGAATGGCCTCCAGTATTCGCAGGGTGCCGAGCGCGTCGGAGTTCGCGGTGTACTCGGGTTCCTCGAAAGATACCGCGACGTGACTTTGGGCGGCGAGGTTGTAAATTTCATCCGGTTGTGTTTTCTGGATCACATGCACCAGGCTGCTCGAGTCGGTCATGTCCCCGTAATGGAGAATGAAATTTCGGTGCTCGATGTGCGGATCCTGATAGAGATGATCGATCCGGTCAGTGTTGAAAAGCGAGGTTCGGCGCTTGATGCCGTGAACGACATAACCTTTGCGCAGGAGAAATTCCGCGAGGTAGGCTCCATCCTGGCCGGTAACACCTGTAATCAATGCGACTTTGCTCATGGCGCGGATTCCGGCAGTATTGAGAAGGTCTGTTTGTCCTTGGTGTAAAACTGTCAGACGAGTTTTCGGGTAACTTTTTGTTCATGCTCGACAGCGGGCTGGCAAGCTATCATGGGCGCGGATTCTAAGCGATTTGTGTCGCCTCGCAAAGAAACCGTTGCGCTGCTTTCCTACCCAAACCAAGGTGTTTGTCATGATATTTCCTGTTGTACTTTCGGGCGGCTCAGGCAGCAGGCTGTGGCCGCTGTCGCGCACTTTGTTGCCAAAGCAATTCCTGCCATTGGTCAGTGACAGGACCATGCTTCAGGAAACGCTGCTGCGCCTTGGCGGAATCGCAGGGCTTGGCAATCCGGTGCTTGTGTGCAGCAACGATCACCGCTTCCTGGCCGCGGAACAGTTGCGCGAAATTAACGTTTCAGGGGCGGCCCAGATTCTCGAGCCAGCGGGTCGCAATACTGCTCCAGCGGTGGCGGTGGCCGCGATGTGCGTCATTGAATCGGATCCGGAAGGCATCATGCTGGTACTGCCTGCGGATCATCTGATTGGCAATGTGGCGCGTTTCCATGAAATGGTGGGCAAAGCGGCCGCGGCGGCGGCCGATGGGAGGCTGGTGACTTTTGGCATCGTCGCGCGCGAGCCGGAAACGGGCTACGGTTACATTGAGCGCGGAACACCGCTCGAGACCTCTCCGGATTGCTACCGGGTCGCAAGATTCATCGAAAAACCGGACGAAGCACGTGCGCGCGAGTTCGTGGCTTCCGGGCGCCATTACTGGAACAGCGGCATGTTTGTGTTCAAGGCCTCCCGCTACCTGGAAGAACTCGGCAAGTATCGCAAGGATATTCTCGACGCAGCAAGGCATGCCTGGGCCGCAAGCACGCGAGATATGGACTTCATACGGCTCGAGGAAAAAAGTTTTCTGGCCTCGCCCTCAGACTCGATCGACTATGCGGTCATGGAAAAAACCAGTGCTGCGGTCGTGGTTGAAGCCGACATCGGTTGGAGCGATATCGGTTCCTGGACCGCATTGTGGCAGGCCGGCCAACCCGACGCCGCCGGGAATGTGACCGTTGGCGATGTTCACGCCGACGATATTCACAACTGCTACGTGCGCGCGGAGCATCGATTGATAGCGGCCGTGGGCGTGACAGACCTTATTATCATCGAGACATCGGACGCGATTCTGGTCACGCATAAAGACCGCTCGCAAGATGTCAAACGGGTAGTGGATGCGCTCAAAGCCAAGCAGCGCGATGAGTATCTGGTCCACAAGCGCGTATACCGTCCTTGGGGTTATTACGAAGGTCTGGATAGCGGCGAGCGATTCCAGGTCAAGCGCATCATGGTCAAGCCGGGCTCCAAACTCTCATTGCAAATGCACCATCACCGGGCGGAGCATTGGGTGGTCGTTTCCGGAACGGCCCGGGTAATCCGGGGCGAGGAAACACTGATGCTGACCGAGAATCAATCGACCTACATTCCGCTCGGCGCCAAACACCGGCTGGAAAACATCGGCAAGATGCCGCTGCATATGATTGAAGTGCAATCGGGCAGTTATCTGGGCGAGGACGATATCGTGCGGCTGGAGGATGACTACAAAAGGGAATGAAGAGGCTAAAAGCCGGGGGCTACGACAAGTTCTTCAGTCACAGAGTTCTTCCAGGCACAGATTCAGCCCCACCTTCCAATCCGCCAAACGAAATCCGAATTGCTTTTCCATCTTGCTGTTGTCGAGCACTGAATTTTGCGGGCGCCGGGCCGGGGTCGGATAGTCCGACGCAGGAATCGGCGAAAGCTTTGCCACACCGTCCTTGCCTGCGAGAATCGCCTGCGCGAACCCGTACCAACTGGTTCGACCCGCTGCCGTCAGGTGATAGAGGCCCCCCGATGCCCGGAACCCATCCAGATCGAGGCGTCCGTCCACGATATTCCTCGCGATTGCGGCGGCCGCGGCTTCGGCGATGAGTCGTGCAGACGTGGGTGCTCCGATCTGATCGTCGACAACCTTGAGTTCTTTTCTCTCCCTGGCCAGTTTGAGCATGGTCAGCAGGAAATTTTTCCCCCGAGGCCCGTAGACCCAACTGGTTCGTAATATCAGATGCGCAGCCCCCGCGGCCATCACACCTTGTTCGCCGGCGAGCTTGGTCCGGCCGTAGGCATTGATCGGCGCCACCGCATCGCTTTCCAGATAGGGCTCGGGCTTGGCGCCGTCGAACACATAGTCCGTCGAGTAGTGGACCAGCGCCGCGCCGGTCAAAGCCGCTTCCTCGGCCAGAATGCGCGGGGCGTCGCCATTGATCCGCAAGGCACGATCGAACTCCGATTCCGCCTTGTCCACCGCGGTGTAAGCCGCCGCATTGACAATCAGATGTGGGCGTAAACCGCGAACTGCCGCGACAATGGAGTCGGCCTCGGCCAGGTCCAGAACGTCGCGTGCCGGTGCGACGACTTCGCCGAAATTGGCGAGTGTGCGCCGCAATTCCCAGCCCACCTGTCCGGCGCCTCCGGTAACCAGAATGCGCATCAGGGATAGGTCTGTGCGAGTCTCAATGCGACACCGCCCCTGTCCTTTTCCGATATGGCGGGCTCACCCGCAAGCGGCCATTCGATGCCGATGTCGGCATCATTCCACAACACGCTGCGTTCATGTTCCGGCGCGTAGTAATCAGTCGCCTTGTAGAGAACTTCGGCCCCCTCGGACAGGGCCAGAAAACCATGGGCGAAACCGGCCGGAATCCACAATATGCGCTTGGTCTCGGCTGACAAATGAATCCCGGCCCAACGCCCGAAACGGGGCGATGATTTGCGAAGATCAACGGCGACATCGAACACCTCTCCGGCCACGACCCGCACCAGTTTGCCCTGCGCCTGCCGCACCTGGTAGTGAAGACCTCGCAGCACATTGCGCGCGGATCGTGAGTGGTTGTCCTGCACGAAATTCGCATCGATGCCGGTGGCTTCTCGAAATGCGCGCTGATTGTAGCTTTCCATGAAGAAGCCGCGCGCATCGCCGAACACGCGCGGCTCGATGACCAGGACTTCCGGCAACACACTTGGTGTAACTTTCATCAATAGATCTTGTCGTCAAGTATGCTGAGAAGATAATGGCCATACGGGCTCTTGCCCATTGCTTTCGCCAACATTTTCAGTTCGTCAACGTTCACGTACCCGAGTCGATAGGCCACTTCTTCCGGGCAGGCTATTTTCAGGCCCTGCCGGCGTTCGATGGTTGCAATGAAGTGCGAGGCCTCGAGCAGGCTTTCGTGCGTGCCGGTATCGAGCCATGCATGCCCGCGCCCCATGACGACAACCTCGAGCTGTCCGCTGTCCAGGTAGTGTTTGTTGACATCCGTTATTTCGAGTTCGCCGCGCGGCGATGGCTTCAATGATGCCGCCACATCGAGTACCGTATTGTCGTAGAAATATAGTCCGGTGACGGCATAACGTGATTTCGGCTGCTTCGGTTTTTCCTCGATACTCACGGCGCGGCCGGAACGATCGAATTCCACTACTCCGTAACGCTCGGGATCTGTGACGGGGTAGGCAAACACGGTCGCTCCGGAGGTTTGCATTGCGGCCTTCTGCAGATCTGCCGACAGATCGTGGCCATAGAAAATATTGTCGCCCAGCACCAGTGCGCAGGGTTGCCTGCCGACGAATTCGCGCCCGATGATGAAGGCCTGTGCCAGTCCGTCCGGGGATGGCTGCACCGCATAGGACAGATTGAGGCCCCATTTGGCGCCATCGCCAAGCAGCTGCGCGAAGCGCGGCGTGTCCTGGGGCGTGGAAATAATCAGGATTTCGCGTATGCCGGCCAGCATCAAGGTGCACAGCGGGTAGTACACCATCGGCTTGTCGTATACCGGCAGCAGCTGCTTGGAAATAACCTGCGTCGCCGGATACAACCGGGTCCCCGAACCACCCGCCAGCAAGATGCCTTTCACATCGCCTCCCGTTTGTCGTAGTTCTTCTCCAGCCACTTGCGGTATTCGCCGCTGACCACACCCTCAACCCAGTCCGGATTGTCCAGATACCAGCGCACCGCCTTGCGAATGCCGGATTCGAAATTTTCCGCCGGGCGCCATCCGAGTTCGCGTTTTATTTTCGACGCATCGATCGCATACCTGCGATCGTGTCCGGGCCGGTCGCCAACAAACGCTATTTGAGATTCATAGGGCTGGCGATTCGTCGCCGGGCGCAACTCGTCAAGCATGCGACATATGATGCGCACGACATCGATGTTTGCACGCTCGTTGTTACCGCCGATATTGTAGGTCTCGCCCGGACGGCCCTTAGCGAGCGCGAGCCGGATGGCCGTGCAATGGTCGCCGACATAAAGCCAGTCCCTGACGTTCAGTCCATCGCCATAGACCGGCAAGGGTTTTCCGACCAGCGCGTTCAAAATAATCAGCGGAATCAGCTTTTCCGGGAACTG
>JANNTE010000123.1:0-20215 GCA_031403365.1 Betaproteobacteria bacterium
TGCCGGGCACACTGCGCGCATGGGCGCGCCCGGACTTTGGTATCGACAAGCACTACGGCTACGCCGGGCAATGGTTCCTTTTTTGTGCGCTAACATTATTTCTATACCTATTTTTTCATGTCAAACGTTCCCGATCAGAAACACGCCAGGAGAATGCTGCTGCTCCTGGGCGCCATTAGCCTGGCGCCCTTTGTCGGTTCGGCGCTGCTCTATTTTTTCTGGAAGCCACAAGCGTTTACCAACTATGGCGATTTTATCGCTGTAGTTCCGCTGGCCGAAATGAGCGTGCAAGCGCGTGACGGCAAGCCATTTCGTTTCGACGAACTGCGCGGCAGTTGGGCGTTCCTGATGATCGACGCGGGCAGCTGCAACGAGTATTGTCGGTCGAAGTTATATCTCATGCGTCAGATACGCCTCACCCAGGGCAAGGACCAAAAACGCATTGAGCGCGTCTGGCTGATAGACGACGCAGTGCCGTCGTCGGCGGAGACTGAAACCGAATACCGGGGCACACGCACCATTGTTCTGGACACGAAAGATTTTCTCGCCCGTTTGCCGGCCGAGCGCTCGCCGCGTGACCACATCTACCTGATCGATCCATTCGGCAATCTGATGATGCGGTTTCCCCGGGATGTTGATCCGCAGAAAATGAAAAAAGATGTCAGCAAGTTGATGAAGATGTCCGGCGGATGGGTTCAGACCGGGGAAAGCGCGCGGGATGGCAAATGAGTAATCCGGCAGTCTGGCAATTTTCCCTCGGAGGCATGCATGCGTTAGCGTGGGCGCTCTTGCTGCTGCTTGCGCTGTTTGTGTTTTCCCGTGGGATAACGCTGCGCAAGCTGACCGTGGTTACATTGCTGGCGACTTTGGTGCTGGTGATGCTCGGTGCGTACGTGCGTCTGACCGACGCCGGATTGGGTTGTCCGGATTGGCCGGGATGCTACGGAAAGCTGTCTCCCTCGCAAGCCACGGAAGAAATTCAGGCGGCGCGCAGTGTCGCCCCGGACGGCCCGGTATCGCTGCCGAAGGCCTGGCGCGAAATGGCACATCGATATCTGGCGTCACTGGTCGGCGTCATGGTTTTGGCCATTGCGATTCAGACGCTGACCATGCGCCGCAAGAGATTCGCCGACCCGAGCGATCCCACCGTAAAGATTGGCCTTCCGCTGCTGATTGTTGTGGTCGTTGCATTGCAGGGATTGCTCGGAAAATGGACCGTGACTCTTCTACTGCAGCCAGCAATCGTTACGCTGCATTTGTTGGGCGGCATGACTCTGGTGGCCCTGCTGGCCTGGCTCTGTGCACGGCATTTGCGGCTGTCGGGCGGCCCAGCGCCGATTCTGCGAGAAATTCGCTGGTGCGCCACCTTCGGATTGATCGTGCTTGGCATGCAGATCGCTCTCGGCGGATGGGTCAGCACAAATTATGCGGCGCTGGCGTGTGTGGACTTTCCGACCTGCCACGGAAGCTGGACGCCCGCGATGGATTTCGGTCATGGATTCCAGTTCTGGCGTGAACTGGGCCTGACCGCTGATGGCCTGCCGCTATCCAATGAAGCTTTGAATGCGATCCACTGGACGCATCGCCTCGGCGCCCTGGTGACCTTCGTGACCTTGCTCTATGTAGCCCATCGTGCCCGGCAAGTGCGCAATTTGCGCGGGATTAGTGCTCTGATGCTGGGGCTGCTGATGGTTCAGGTGACACTGGGGATCGTCAATGTTCTCGGCAGCCTGCCGTTGCCGGTGGCGGTAGCGCACAACGGCGTTGCTGCGCTGTTACTCGTCGCTCTGGTGATGCTACACTTTGCCGCCTGCTCACCTTCTCGCTCACCTTTGTTCGGCAACTGAATGTCGGTTTCCCTTCTATCCGGAAGCAACCACGCGCGCCTGCATCAATTTCTGCAGCTTGCCAAACCGCGCGTGGTGTCCCTGATCGTTTTTACTGCGGTCATTGGCATGTTTCTCGCGGTGCCCGGCGCACAATTGTTGACTCCCCATTTCTGGACGGCGGCCTTTTTTGCAACCGTGGGCATCGCGCTGGTGGCCGGTTCCGCAGCGGCGATAAATTGCCTGGTGGAGCAGAGAATCGATGCTGTGATGGCCCGGACTCGCGCCAGGCCACTGCCGATGGGCACCATTACGTCGCGCGAGACAGCGCTCTTTTCCTGCGCGGTAGGCGGTGCCGGATTGCTCCTGCTCTATTTTCTCGTTAATCCCCTGACCATGTGGCTGACCTTGGCGACCTTTGTCGGGTACGCCGTAATTTACACCGTGGTGCTTAAGCCGCTTACTCCCCAAAACATCGTCATTGGCGGCGCCTCAGGTGCGATGCCACCGGTGCTTGGCTGGGCTGCCGTAACCGGTGGCGTGGCTCCCGATGCGCTATTGCTTTTCCTCATCATCTTTGCCTGGACGCCGCCGCACTTCTGGGCGCTGGCTCTGTATCGAAAAAAAGAGTATGCAAATGCCGGAATACCGATGTTGCCGGTGACGCACGGAGATCGATTTACGCGCCTGCATGTCCTCCTGTATACCGTGATTCTGGTCGCGGTATCCATGCTGCCTTTCTCCACGCGCATGAGCGGTCTGATTTACGTCGCGGCCGCCGCAGTCTTGGGGGCAGTGTTTATGGCCTATGCAATTCGCATCTGTTTTTCCTATAGCGATGAGCTGGCAAGGAAGACATTTCGCTATTCGATCTTTTACCTTTCGGCGCTCTTTGCAGCACTTCTGGTCGATCACTACCTGCCGTTCTGACCACGGGCGCAATGCGGACCATCGTCGGACTGACTTTGTCGTGATTCGCTTCCTGCGCGTTGCCGTGCTGGGTTTCGCGGGCATCCTTGCCGGCTGCCAGACGCAGCAAGATAGCTTTCATTCCACCGATATCACGGGTGCAGATTTTGGCAGGGGATTTTCCCTGCCCGACCACAGCGGCAAACAGCGAACACTGGAAGATTTTCGCGGTCAGGTGGTGGTTGTGTTTTTCGGCTTTACCCAATGCCCGGATGTTTGTCCCACTACGCTGGCGGAACTGGCTGGCGCAGTCCGGAAACTGGGTTCCGCAGGTGAAAAAGTACAGGTTTTGCTGGTGACCGTCGACCCCGAGCGCGATACGCCTGAGTTGCTGGAGAAGTATGTCACCG
Organism: Betaproteobacteria bacterium; assembly: GCA_031403365.1. GTDB lineage: Bacteria > Pseudomonadota > Gammaproteobacteria > Burkholderiales > JACQAP01 > JACQAP01. The sequence goes on from JANNTE010000123.1 coordinate 3,146, forward strand.
CTTTCAATCCGCGATTCCTTGCACTGCGCGGCAGCGCTGAAGAAACAGCGCAAGTTGCGAAAGAGTTCAAGATTGTCTACCTCAAGGTCACGGGCAAGCGCGCTGACAACTATTCAATGGATCATTCGGCAGGGAGCTATGTATTTGACCGGCAGGGCCGGCTGCGATTGTATGTGGGCTACGGGAGAGGGGCGGACGTTTTTGCTCACGACATTGACTTGCTCTTGCGGCGCGACTGAGTAGCGCGAAACAAAAAAGCCCTGCGAAGCAGGGCTTTTTTGCTGAATGCACTTCGGTCGCTGACTATTGTTCCGAAATCATGAGTCCGCGAATTTTTTTCATCGCCTGGCTTTCAATCTGGCGAATGCGTTCCGCGGATACACCGAATTCTTCGGCCAGATCGTGCAGGGTGGCGCTGTCCGTTTCCCGCAGCCAGCGCGCGTCGATGATGCGCCTGCTGCGTGGGTCGAGTGCGGTCAAGGCGTCGGTCAAGGCCTGACTGCGGGCGCGCTCGGACTGATCGTGCTCCAGAACCAGACCCGGTTCGTCGCCCGCATCGGTCAGATACGCGATCGGTGAAAAATTGTCCTCGTCATCTTCGTTCAAAGGCTCGAGCGCGATGTCATGGCCGCCCATGCGCGTTTCCATTTCCACAACGTCGCTGGCCTTGACGTTAAGGTGTTTTGCCATGGCCTCGACTTCAGCGGGCCCCATGGTTGCATGGCTGTGTTTCAGGCTGCGCAAGTTGAAAAACAGTTTGCGCTGGGCTTTGGTGGTGGCGATCTTGACCATGCGCCAATTCTTGAGGATAAACTCGTGAATTTCGGCGCGAATCCAGTGCATCGCGAACGATACCAGTCGCACACCCCGGTCTGGATCGAAGCGCTTGACCGCCTTCATCAATCCGACATTGCCTTCCTGAATCAGGTCGGCATGGGGAAGTCCATAGCCCAGATAACCGCGCGCGATCGACACCACCACGCGCAGGTGAGAGAGCACCAACTGGCGTGCTGCGTCTACGTCTTCTTCGTCGCGCAGACGGCGCGCAAGCGTCGTTTCCTCGTCCTGACTCAGGAGCGGGAAACGGTTCACCGCCTGAATATAGGTATCCAGGCTGCCCGTCGCTGACGGGTACGGTATCGATAAAGCCAGAGCGTTCGTCATGGATTCAATCTCCTTTGCGAGAATATTAGCACTCGCCCAGTAAGAGTGCCAATCGATGCAGAAGTTCACCGCGATAGTTCGCGGCAGTCCAGTCAGTTGGCCTTTAGCGGGGCTCAATTTGCCATAAGTGACTGCTCACAGACAGCCATGCTCCGAGCCACCCGAGCGCGCTGGCAAAGACCAGCAGAAGGGTCGTATGGCGCAGGTCGGGCCAATCCAGTGTGAAGGCCGAACCATACAGGGACGTCAGGTTTTCGAGCTGGATATTCAGAATCATGATTGCCGATCCAACGATCGCCCAAGCGGTAATCCCCCCAGCGAGTCCTTGCAACGCCCCAAAGTACAGAAAGGGTCGCCGGATAAACGGGTTAGTCGCACCGATCAGTTTCGATACTTCGATTTCATCACGGCGGGTCAGGATTTGCAGCCGAATTGTATTAAACGTCACCGCTACCAAAGCCACGGCCAGAAGGGCAGCCAGCAGGCTGACCAGAATTCGACCAACGTTCAATGCGGCGTCAAGCCGGCGAGCCCATTCCGAATCCAACTGCACATGCTCCACCATCGGCCACTTGCGAGTCTGCTCGCGCAGGGCTTCCAGAATCCTCGGATCGTTGCTGCGCGCGGAAACGACGAATGCGTCCGGCAGGGGGTTGCGGCCGAGATTAACCAGTACGTCGGCAAGACCGGCACTGCGTTTAAGGCGCGCCAGGGCTTCATCTCGAGAAATGAACTCTACGCGACCAACATCGGGACTCGATTGCAGGCGCTGCTGCACGGTCGCAACTTCGGCCGGAATGGCATCAAGTCGCAGAAAAATACTGACCTGAGGATCGCTGGATAGCTGACGGGAGAATGCTTGCAGATTGTTCAGTCCGAGGTAGAAGCCCGCGGGCAGGGAAAGCGCGATACCGATTACCAAGGCATTCAGCGCAGATGCAAGCGGCTGGCGCGCCAGTCTTGACAGGCTCTCACGCAGGGTGTCGAGATGCAAAAGCAGCCAGTTCATGCGGCAATTCGGCCGTGATCGAGATGCAGGATGCGGGGTCCCAACCGTTCGATCATGTCTTCATCGTGGGTGGCGATGACCACGGTTACGCCGACCTGATTGAACGACTTGAACATGCTTATGATTTCCCCGGCGTACGCGGTATCGAGATTACCGGTCGGCTCATCGGCCAACAGAATTGCAGGTCGATTGACGATGGCGCGGGCAATACAGAGGCGCTGCTGTTCGCCGCCGGAAAGAGTGATCGGCCTGGCTTTCTCGCGTCCCAGCAATCCAACTTTGTCGAGGGCGGCGCGCACACGGCGCGCGACTTCAGCGCGTGCAAAGCCGGTAATCGACAACGGCAGTGCAACGTTGTCGAAGACGCTGCGATCGAACAGCAGTTTGTGATCCTGAAAAATCAGTCCGAAGTTGCGGCGGAAATAGGGGATCATGCCCGGCTTCATGGCCGAGACGTTCTGGCCGTTGATGATGACGCTGCCGGTTGTCGGCTTTTCGATGGCCGTAATCAATTTGAGCAATGTGCTCTTGCCGGCACCCGAATGGCCGGTAATAAAAACCATATCACCGGCTTCGACCGAGAATGTAACGTCGCGCAGTGCTTCCAAACCGGCGGCATATCGCTTGGAGACATGGCTCACGTGGATCATCGGACCGCGAATTTCCGTTGAGTTCACTCGAACAGGGCTCCGGTGAACTCCGCGGCCGAAAACGAACGCAAGTCATCAACGCCCTCGCCGACTCCGATAAAGCGCACCGGTATGGGTTTGTGCCTGGCGATGGCCGCTATGGCACCGCCTTTGGCGGTGCCGTCGAGTTTCGTCAGCACGATTCCGGTCACGCCCAGCGCGGCGTCGAATGCCTTGACCTGATTCACAGCGTTCTGCCCGGTATTGGCATCAAGGACCAGCAACACTTCATGCGGAGCATCGTTAATTGCCTTGGCGATGACTCGCCTGATCTTGCGCAGCTCCTCCATCAGGTGCAACTGGGTCGGCAGGCGTCCGGCGGTGTCCGCGATGACCACATCGATCTGCTTTGCTTTCGCCGACTGAACGGCATCGAACACGACCGCGGCCGCGTCGCCGCCTTCCTGCGAAACAACAGTTACATTGTTGCGCTCGCCCCAGACCTGCAGCTGTTCACGTGCCGCGGCGCGAAAGGTATCCCCCGCCGCCAGCAACACAGACTTGCCCTGCGTCTGAAACAAGTGCGCGAGCTTGCCGATCGAAGTTGTCTTCCCGGCCCCGTTAACGCCCGCGATCAGTATCACGAATGGTTTCGCACGCGCCGTGTCCATTGGACGCTCCAGAGGCGCGAGTAGATCCAGCATGGCCTGCTTCAGTACTTCGCGGATCTGCGAGGCATCCGTCAGCCCGCGCGCACGCAAGCGCGTGGTCTCGAGCAGATGCGCGCTCGCTTCCACGCCGACGTCGCAGCTGAGCAGGGCCGACTCCAATTCCTCGAACAGCGATTCGTCGATCTTGCGAGCGGCGCCAAATACCGTGGTGAGCTGTGCGCCGAGCCGCGCACGGGTCGCTGCCAAGCCAAGCCGCAATTTGGTCGCCCAACTGCTGCCGCCGGGTTGCGCAATCGCGCCCTTGTCACGCTTGAGGAAACTTAACATACTCTCACGCTGTCACATCAGTTCCAAAAAAAGCCATATAACCCAAATCCTTCGCATGACCAATTCTATTCTGTTTGCCGCCAGACCATCCAAGAGCATGCCGGCGGTAGTTTCCTTGATCCGATGCTTCGCGTTTGCACTACCCTTGTCTTGCGCCGGGACAAGTACAATCGCGGCGGACATCGCGCAACATACACTGGGCAACGGAATGAAAGTCCTGGTCAAGGAAGACCATCGCTCGCCGGTTGCGGTTTCCATGATGTGGTATCGCGCTGGCAGCATGGATGAAGTGAGCGGCACGACTGGCGTCGCGCACGTGCTCGAACACATGATGTTCAAAGGAACCGGGAAAGTCCCGGTCGGGGAATTTTCCCGGATCATCGCCCGCGCCGGCGGACGTGACAACGCATTTACCTCTCGCGACTACACGGGCTACTACCAGCAACTGCACAAATCCAGGCTGCCGCTTGCACTGGAGCTGGAAGCCGATCGCATGGTGAATCTGTCCTTTTCGGAAGACGAGTTTGCCAAGGAGCTTAGAGTGGTCATGGAAGAACGGCGTTCGCGTACCGATGACAGTGCGCATTCGCTGCTCTACGAGCAAATGATGGCGAGCGCCTATCTGATGCACCCGTATCGCTCGCCGATCATCGGCTGGATGAACGATTTGCAGAACATGCGTTTGGCGGACGCCAAGGGCTGGTATCAGCAGTGGTATGCACCCAACAACGCAACCCTGATCGTGGCCGGCGATGTCAGCGCGGAAGAAGTTTTCAGGTTGGCCGAACAGTTTTTCGGATCGATTCCGGCGAAACCGCTGCCCGAGCGCAAGACGCAGATCGAAGTGCCCCAAGTAGGCATCAAGCGCATCACTGTCAAAGCCCCTGCGGAATTTCCCTACCTTGTCATGGCTTATCGAGCCCCTGTATTGCGCGACGTCGCGACAGACTGGGAACCCTACGCACTTTTTGTTCTGAGCAGCATTCTCGATGGCAATGACGCGTCACGACTCAATCGCGAACTGGTCAAGAACGCGCGCGTTGCAAATTCGGCCGGCTCCAGTTACGACTTCATTAATCGCGGCCCGGCGTTGTTCATGCTCGACGCGGTGCCTGCGCAAGGCAAGTCGGTGGCCGACGTCGAAGCGGCGCTGCGCGAGCAAATCCGCGTGCTGGTCGAGCAGGGCGTGAGCGACGACGAGCTGCAACGGGTGAAAGCGCAAGTTACCGCTTCGCAGGTTTATGCGCGCGACTCGGTCTACTATCAGGCAATGAGAATCGGCATATTGCATGCTGTCGGACTGCCTTACGACTCTTCCGACTTGCAGGTGGCGAAACTGCGCGCAGTGACCGCCGACCAGGTGCGTGAAGTCGCTCGCAAGTATCTGAACGACGACAGCCTTACCGTTGCGGTGCTTGATCCCCAGCCACTGGCGGGCGGCATGCGCCCGCGTGCGCCACTCGAAAGGAGTGATCGTGCACAGCATTAGACAGCGGATGCTGAAAACAATGCTTTTCACCGCCGGTGCGCTGCTGGCTGCGGCAACGCACGCCACTCTTCCCATCCAGCAGTGGCAGACGGCCGGTGGCGCGCGGGTATTGTTCGTCGAAACCCACGACTTGCCGATGCTCGACATCGCGGTGGAATTTCCAGCGGGTGCCAGTCGTGACCCGGCGGGCAGGTCCGGAGCGGCGTCGTTGACGCTGGGTCTGATGCGCACCGGGGCTTCCGCACTCGGCGAGAACGAAATCTCCGAGCGACTCGCCAACGTCGGCGCCGAATTGTCGGGCCGATTCGATATGGATCGCGCGGGCTACTCATTGCGCAGCTTGTCGGGCCCACGCGAGCGCAGTGAAGCTTTGGGCCTGCTGGAGGCGGTGCTGCAGAAGCCCACCTTCCCGCAGGATGTTTTTGAGCGCGAACAGCAGCGCATGCTGGCCGGATTGAAGGAAGCCGAGACCAGACCGCAGGTTCTGGCCGATCGCGAATTCAGGCGATTGCTCTACGGACGTCATCCGTACGCCCTCGTTGGAGCCGGCACGGTCGAGAGCGTAGCAAGATTAACGCGCGAAGACCTCGTGAATTTTTATCGACAGCATTTCACGGCTGACGAAGCCGTGGTTTCGATTATCGGTGACCTTTCCCGTGCCGAGGCCGCCGCGATTGCCGGGCAATTGACGACCGGACTGGGTCGCAGGTCCGCGCCATTGCCGAGTTTGCCGCCGGTAGCTCAGATCGAGACCGGACAGATCAGTCGCATAGCTCATCCTGCGAGTCAGGCGCACATCCTGATCGGCCAGCCGGGCATCAAGCGCCTGGATCCTGACTATTTTTCACTCTGGCTGGGCAATCATATACTGGGCGGAAGTGGTTTTTCCTCCCGGCTCAACGAAGAGATCAGGCAAAAGCGGGGATATGCCTACAGCACTTATAGTTACTTCAACCCGCTCGCCCAGGAGGGACCGTTCCAGATTGCGGTGCAGACCAAGAAGGAGCAGGTTGCAGAGGCATTGAAGGTCGCGCAGGACACACTGGCAAAATTTGTCGCCGACGGCCCCACGCAGCCGGAGCTCGATGCCGCCAAGCAGAACGTCATCGGCGGGTTTCCCCTGCGCATCGACAGTAACCGGAAAATCCAGGACTACCTTTCCACAATCGGCTTCTATCGTCTGCCACTGACCTATCTGGACGATTTTCCGGTCCAGATTGAACGCGTAACACTGGAACAGATCCGGGAGGCCTGGCGCCGGCGCATGCATCCGAGCCAGATGGTTACGGTGATTGTTGCCGGAGCCGAGTCGCCATAAACTTTCCGGCGGGCCTTGCGCGACGCAGTACACGCGCACACTGTCGTTGCATGCGGATTTTGACCAGAATCTACACTTGAAGGCAAACCAGGTGCGCATTATCGGTGGTCAATGGCGCAGTCGCATCGTGCGTTTTCCGAGCGCACCATCGCTGCGCCCGACCCCCGGCCGACTGCGCGAAACCCTCTTCAACTGGCTGGGCCAGGACCTTACCGGCAAGGTGTGCCTGGATTTGTTTGCCGGCAGCGGCGCGCTCGGATTTGAATCCGCCTCGCGTGGTGCGCGTGCCGTGATCATGGTCGAGCAAAACGCTGCGATATTGCGCGCCTTGCGCGAAACCCAGGCCGCGCTCGCGGCCTCGCAAGTCGAGATTCATCGTGCCGACGCATTTGTCTTCCTCAAGACTGATGCAAGACGTTATGACGTTATCTTCCTGGACCCGCCGTTTCACCTTGGCTTGTTGCCGAGCCTGCTGCCCTTGCTGCCGCCAAGACTGGATCTGCTGGCGCGCGTCTATGTGGAGACAGAGGAACCGGTGGTCATACCGCTGGGCTTTGAAGTGGAAAAGAAAACCCGTGCCGGCCAGGTACTCGGCCTGCTGCTAAAATACGCCGCACCATGAAGACGCGTATCAACCGAGCGGTCTATCCCGGAACCTTCGATCCGATAACACGCGGGCACGAAGATCTGGTGCGCAGGGCGTGCACATTGTTCGACGAGATTGTTGTAGCGGTTGCGGACAGTCGCGGCAAGCGGCCGTTCTTCGAGATTGATGCGCGTGTGAACATGGCGCGGCAGGCGCTGGCTGGGTATGCAAATGTGCGGGTGGAAGGGTTTTCCGGTTTGCTGATGGATTTCCTGCGGCAGCAGGATGCCAGGGTCATTCTGCGCGGACTGCGGGCGGTGTCGGATTTCGAGTATGAATTCCAGCTCGCTGGCATGAACAGGAAGCTCTACCCCGATGTTGAAACGCTGTTTCTGACGCCGGCGGAGCAATACATGTTCATTTCCGCCACCATGGTGCGCGAAATCGCCTCCTTGGGCGGCGACGTGTCACCATTCGTGAATCCAGTTGTCATTCCGCACCTGCGGGCCAGGCTGGCGAAAGGGTAATTGCATGGCTTTGATGATTACGGACGAATGTATCAATTGCGATGTATGTGAGCCGGAATGTCCGAACGACGCCATTTCACAAGGCGTGCAGATTTATGAGATTGATCCAGGCAGGTGCACCGAGTGCGTCGGGCACTATGACCGGCCCCAATGTCAGGAGGTCTGTCCGGTGGATTGCATTCCTTTCAATCCCGGTCACCTCGAGAACCGCGAACAGCTCTACACGAAGTACCTGCGACTTGCCGAGTTGAAGGTTAAGGCCGCGCCCTGAGCGCGTGCCTGAGCCAGATTCAAGGTCGACGGTACGCGACGCCGTATTTGGCGTAGATGTCGGCAAGCGAACCGTCCATGATCATTTTGTCCAGAATGGCGTTGATGGCATCCACCAGCGCCTGATCTGACATGCGCAAACCGACTGCGACTTCCCAGTTGAGTTGCGGCTCGCTGTCGAAGGCGTTGACCAGCTTCAGACCTGAATCCGGGTGTTGGAGTATGTAGTAGCTCATGGTCGCGGCTGACGCTACCGCGCCGTAGATCTCGCCCTTCACGAGATCCTCAATCATGTCGGTCTGAAAAGCGTATGGCGAGGTGGTTTTGCCGGCCTTGATCAGCACCATGCTCGCCACCGAACTGACCATGACACCAACTTTCTGGTCTTTTGTCAGATCCTTGAAATCGCCGATGGCTTCAGCGTCGGTGCGCAGGCCCAGCCCAAGCCCCGACCTCTGGTACGGCCGCGTCAACTTCAGACGACCTTCATGCGTCGCAGGGTCATTGTTGCTATCGAGCAGCATGTCGCAATTGACCACATTGGCGCGCCGGCGCGGCAAAATCCACTCGATGCTCAAAGGCACTCCAAGGCCTTTGGCTATGGCGTGAGCGATTTCAATCTGCATTCCCGGGCTGTCTGGTTTGTTGCTGGCGTATGGCAGCGCATCGGCGTTGGCGCACACGGATATGGCACCCAGCGCCTTGATTTCCGCCAAAGTGCGCGCTTGCGCATTTTCAGTCGCGGCTATCAGTATTGCGGCGCAAACACAAATGAACGCGGCGCGCCCATGGCGCATGTTCCCTAATGTGTTCATGGATTCTCCGGCTCGACTCCAGGTTTGAGGCTGCGAATGAAAGTGACCATCTTGCCAATATCCTCGTCACTGAATGCCGACCCGAAGCCGGCCATGCGCCCAGGCAAGCCTTTTTTGATACGGTTAAAGAGGAATTCGTCCGACCGCTCGGAATTCATCAACTGCGGTCCTTTGCTCGCTTTGCGTCCGTAATCGGCATGGCAGAAGCCGCAGATGTTGCGGAATGTCGATTTCACATCGAATTCCTTTTTCGCCGGCTCATTTTCCCATGCTGGTGCGCCAGTGGCGCCAAGCAACAACAGACCCGCGATCAGGATTCGCAATTTTGTGTGGGTATACAGCTTGCTCAATTGCAGATGCCCTCCAAACTGTCGCGCGGATTCTTCATCTACTGCGCCGAAACGATTCGGACCGCTGATTCGCTGACAAGAAAAAAAGGGCGGGGACGAAAATCCCCGCCCTTCTTGTTCATGCGATCAATACTGACGCGCGCTGCTGCCGAAGCTTATGGCAGAGCAAACACCTTCAGCACGCCAGAATCTTTCGGCATGCTCTTCCAAGGCTCACCGAACCATTCGCCGTAGCCGTCGCCGACCAGACTGCCCCAACCGGTCATCACCGCCACATACTGCTTGCCCTTGGCCGTGTAGGTGATGGTGCCGCCGTTGCTGCCCTGGCCAAGGTTATGGCTCCACAGCTTCCTGCCATTGCCAGCATCGTAGGCGGCAAGCATGCCGTCTGCTTCCGGTACGAACAGCACGTTGCCGCCAGTGGTGAGCAGGCCGCCGTGCGGTGTCGCGCCAGGATACTTGATCTCGAACTTGACCTTACCGGTGATCGGATCGCGCGCACGAATATGGCCTGACATTGGATTCTTGTCCGGGCCGTGCATCGTGAAGTCGGCACCGATGTTGAGCTGTACAACCGGCTCGGTGATCGGTTCGGTCTTCTTGATTTCCAGATCCATGCACCACTCGAAGCCGACCTTGTACAAGAGGTTGGTTTTCGGGTTGTAGCTTCCGGCATTCCAGCTGTAGCCGCCAGCGATAGCCGGGCAGAGGTTCACATGCTTGCCTTCGGGCGGATCCCAGCGACCCACCAGTTCGCCGTTGGGCTTGATGTCCTTGACGAAGTTGATCGCGTCCACGCCCTTGTACACGTTGACCGGCTTGCCGGTCTTGCGATCAAACACGAACACGAACCCTGCCTTGGTCGGATGCACGACGTATTTCTTGCCGTCGCGCTCGATCATCATCAATTCACCCGACGCAGGGTCGTAGTCCCACGCATCGTGCGGCAGCACCTGATGAAAACTCTTCAGTTCGCCAGTATCCGGATTCAACTGAATAACGGAGGAGGTGTAAAGGTTGATGCCCGGACGCGGACCGTCGGTCATCCACTTGTCGCCGGCCCAGTCGTACAGCGGTGCCGGATTGCCAGTACCCCACCAAACGGTGTTGCTTTCCGGATCGTAGCTGCCGGCCATCCAGCCGCCGCCGCCACCGGTCTTCCACGAGTCCCCGCCCCAGGTGTTGCGCGCATCGGAGGCCGTTCCCTCGTTGCCGGCGACGGTAAAGAAGCGCCAAACCTGCGCACCGGTCTTGGCATTGACGCCGAAGATCGGGCCGCGGTCGGGCCATTCGCCGCCCTGGGCGCCGATGATGACTTTGTCTTTGACCAGCAGCGGAGCGCCGGTAAAGCCGACCGTCAGCTTTTCGGAGTCAACCAGCTTGGTTTCCCATGCGAGCTTGCCAGTCTTCATGTCGATCGCGGCGAGCTTGCCGTCGAGAGTGCCCATGTAAATATTGCCGTATCCAGCCGCGATGCCACGGTTGTAAGGCGAGTGCGTCTGCCGGGTGACCAGGTCTTCGTTCAACTTGTGCTTGTAGGTCCAGATCATCTGGCCAGTGGCGCCGTCCAAGGCATAGACTTGGTTATACGGGCTGCTGTAGTACAAGACGCCATCAATTGCCAGCGGAATCCCTTGCAGGCCGCGGTTGGCGCGCGAGGCGACATGCGACCAGGCTTCCTTGAGCTTGGAGACATTGCCGGTATTGATCTGATCCAGCGCGCTGTAATGCCAGGATTTGTACGAGCCGTGATAGCTCATCCAGTTGCCCGGCTCCTTGTCCGCGTTGAGCAGACGGTTACTGTCGACATCCGCAGCGAGAGCGCTTGCCGCGAACGTCGCGGCCAATGCTGTCACCAGCGCGATGCGCAGGTAGTGTTTCTTGCTAGTCATGTCAGATTTCCTCTTCGGATATTTCCCCGAGATCATGTCGCCAGGGGAGCGTTTTTCGACAAGAAGCTATGGAGGCCAGACGACATGCCGCCACATTTCTTTTCCTTCACACGGAAATCCGGTCGTTTGGACGACCCGGCCTGCCAGGGTCAGCCGGATTCCGCAATAAGGTATGTACCGATTCTCGGTATGTTCTGGCAGTGAGTCAAGAAGAATAGCCTCCGCAAACTATGGTGATAAGCTATTGCGTAATGCGCAATGTTGTGACGATCACCGGCGCTGACACTTCGGGCAGAAGAAAGTTGAGCGCTGTCCTTGGCGCAGGGCCTTGATGCTTGAGCCGCAGACCCGGCACGGCATGCCTTGGCGGCCATAGACGAAACAGGTCTGCTGAAACTGCCCGGGCGCGCCTTCCGCGCCGACATAGTTGCGCAGACTGCTGCCGCCAGCTTTGATTGCGGCGGTCAGGGTCGCCCGAATGGCGGCGACCAGAATTTCACAACGCGCCAGAGACATTCGACCCGCGCCAAGTCCGGGATGGATGCCGGCGCTAAATAACGCTTCGCTGGCATAGATGTTGCCGACGCCGACCACAATGTGGCTGTCCATCACGATGGTCTTGATAGAGGCGCGGCGTTTGCGCGTCCGGCTGTGCAGCCAGATCGCGTTGAACTCGGTTTGCAGTGGTTCAGGCGCAAGTTTTGCCAGCAGCCGATGGTGCAGGGGATCGCCCGCCGTCCACAACAAGGCGCCAAACCTGCGCGGATCGGTCAATCTGACGCAGTTTCCGCTGCTCAGTACCAGATCGACATGATCATGCCTGGTCGCCGGCGTGGCACTGGCAACCACCTGCAAGCTGCCGGACATCCCCAGATGCACGATCAGCCAGCCGGCGCCGCAGTCGATCAGGAGATACTTCCCGCGGCGCTCGATGCGACGAACGATGCAGCCCTGCACGCGTTTGGCTATATCTCCTGGAATCGGCCAACGCAGGGCGCGATTGCGCACGATGACGGCTTCCACGCGCTGGCCGACCAGATGTGGTGAGAGACCGCGACGAGTGGTTTCGACCTCTGGAAGTTCCGGCACGCCAGACGGCTATTTCTTTGCGACGACGCGCGGATCGAGCAAGCGCCGCCCGACTTCGGCACCGAATTGATAGCGCAGCGCATTGTCGGCGCGTACCAACTGGAAATCCGGCTCCTTGCGCACAATCTGCATGGTCACTGTCCTGGAATTGTTGAAGCGCAGCTTGATCTGCTCGCGGCTTCGGCTGCCCTTGTCCGCTTCGACGCTCAGAGCCGAAGTGAACCGCCACTCATCGGCCCAGCGATTGAAATCGTCCTGGGAGAGCGGCTGATCCTTGTCCGTCGCGAAACTTCCGCTTGCTGCCCAGACGCCTTTGTCGTCACGTTCGATGCGGTAGCGACCAAAATCAAACGACACCGGAACTTCCCCCTGATCCAGCAGCCGGCGACTGATCAATTTCCCGACATCGGTTGGAATGCCCTGGCCGTAATGCGGTGGCGTCAGATAGACGCCATCAGCGGTGGCGAGATACTGCTCGTAGGTAACGTCATTGACGCGTCCAAACGCGATCGCCTGATCGTTCAGCGTAACCCGTACTTGCGGTGGGTTCAGATCAAATTGCGAGAGATCGGCAGTCGCCAGTTTCTGCCGGGCTTTGGCATTCGAGATGTCCAGCACACGATCCACCTCGGTCGATTCGGCCTGGGCTTTCAGTGGCGCAACGAGCCGCCATGCCCCGTCGATTTTTTCCAGTTTGATCGTTGCCCCGACACGTGGTTCGATGGCAATGCGGGTGATGTCACCGCGCTTGAGCTGCGTGACCCTGGCCTCGGGGACTGTTTTCTGCCAAGGCTTGAAATAGGCCAACAGCGACAACGCGACCAGAGCTGCAATCAGCGCCAGATTCACCAGGACCTTGGCCTTCATGCTTTGCGCCGCCGCCACCAGATCACTCCGCCGCCGATGAGCAGGCACAACGGAAGCACCAGCAGAAAACCAAATCCCAGCAGTGACAGCCCGGCGCGTGTTAATTCCAGCGTCAGGTCGCCACGGGGGCGGGGTTGTATGGTGATCAGCGCCTCGTCTCCGGCCAGCCAGTTGAGCATATTCACGCCCAGATCCTGATTACCCAGCGTACCAATGAATTGATTGGCCAGGAAATGTCCCGTTCCGGTCACCACCACGCGTTGCGCGCGATCGCCCACCGAACGCTCCAGCGCGCCCGCGATCACGATGGGTCCGCGCACATCCTTGTTGCGATCAAAGGCGACATTGTTATCGGTGGCGCCGGTCTCGAGCCAGCCTTCCTGTGCCACTTCCACCAGTGGGGCAAAACGCCATTTACTGCCTTCACTGGTTGCAATTCTGCGCGCATAGGGGAAGACACTGGTTTGCGTTGAATTCTCGGTGATGCGATGCTGGCCGTAGCTGGTGGCGAGCGCAAAAGTCGCGGGCAGCCTGAGCCCGCCGGCGCGCGGATCAATGACCGTGCCGGCCGTCAGGCTGAGCCCAAGTTCGTCGGCGAGTCCCTGCAATCCGTGCAGCGAATCGTTGTCGATCATCCACAGCAGATTGCCGCCTTTCTCAATCCAGCGCTTGATCTTGACGACTTCCCCGGCGAGCAGATCAACGCGCGGGCCGGCAATAATGAGCACGGCAACATTGTCCGGCACCTCCGGGGCCACGGCGAGGTTCAGTGGCGCAGTCTTGAAACCCTTCACGCGCAACTGCCCCCCGAACTCACCCAGGTCATGATTGGCGCGGCCGTCGAGCTTGCGTTCGCCGTGCCCATCCAAATAGGCCACTTCGCGCTCCGCCGAACGTGCCAGACGCAGCAGCAGATTAGTCAGGTCCTGTTCGGTCAAGTTGGTGAGATGCTCGCTGCGACCGTTGTGCTCGACCACCAGTTCGCCGTTGGCACGAATGCCTGCTGCCTGCGTCAACTGCGGCTGCTCGCGTGGATCGATGAAGGTCAGAGCCATATCCTTCTTGGCGCGCAAGTAGCCGGCAAGAAACGTCTGCACCGTCTTGCGTGCGTCGCCCTCGGCATCCTGAGCGGTCGCGTAAGCCGTCACCTTGACCGGACCCTTGAGTTGTTTGAGTACGTCAAGGGAAGCCTGGGACAAAGTATTGCGTTGACCCTGGGTCAGGTCCCATTGCGTGCTGATGTCTTTCGTGATCCATACGATCGCCATGGCAAGGCCGATCAGCAGCACCACGAATACCCCATTCTGGATCAGTAGTTGCAGACGGTGTCTGTTGTTCAGTTTCATGCGCGTAACCGGTCGGCGTCGAGGCGACGGATGGAAAGGAGAAGAAATACGGCGGTCAACACCGCGAAATAAATCAGATCAGTGGCTGCGATGGTTCCGTTCATGAATCCTTCGAAATGCTTGAGCAGGGAGAACAGATGAATCGGACTGCCCGGGTCCGAGGCGGCAATGTTGATCAGCCACAGCACCAGGAAAGCGGCCAGGGCACCGATAGCAGCCACCACCGGATGAGTCGTCAGGCAGGACGCAAACAGGCCAATCGCGGCAAAGCTGCCGGTAAGTAACAGCAGTCCGAGCAGATTGGCCGCCAGCAGGCCATAGTCGAGGCTTCCGCCCATGAGCAGCGACAATGCCATGAGCGCGATGAGGCCGCCAACCATCGCGAGAAAGCTCGCGGTGGCGAGAAATTTGCCGAGCACGATCTGCGTCATGGATATCGGCGCTGACATCAGCAGCGTCATGGTCTTGTTGCGGCGCTCCTCGGCAATCAGGCGCATGGTCAGCAGCGGCACCGACATCAGCAGCACGATCGAGGCGATGCCGAACATCGGCACCACGACGATCTCGGTGAGCCCCGGAGCATTCGGTACGCGCGCGAGTTGCGGTTGTATGGTCAGAAAATAATCAACCCGGGTCAGAAATATCCAGGCCAGGATAATCTGCAGGAAGGCCAGTACCACCCACGCCAGCGGCGAGGCGAACAAGGCGCGCAATTCCTTGGCGATAATGGTGCGGATCATGCTGTCACTCCTTCTTCCACTTCACGCTGGGTCAGTTGCACGAACACTTCCTCCAGGCTGGCCTGCGCCGGTTGCAATTGAAATAAACCCCAGCCACGTTCGATTGATGCGCGCACGATGTCGTCGGTCGGGTCGGAGCCCGACTGCGGATGCACGCGGAACATATTGGCGCCGATGACATCGACCGTGGCCCCTCCGGCAACGCCGCCGATATCCTGCGGCGGCGGTGGATTGCGCAGGCCGAGCAGCATGTGATGGCCGCCGCGAAACTGTTTGAGCCCCGCAATCGTGTCATTAAACACGACCTCGCCACGATGCAGAATTTGCACGCGATCGCAGACGGCTTCGACTTCCGGCAGTATGTGCGTGGACAGTATCAGGCTGTGCGCGCGACCCAGATCCTTGATCAGCGATCGGATCTCGCGAATCTGATTGGGATCCAGCCCGACCGTGGGCTCATCAAGAATGATCACGTCGGGTTCGTGGATGATCGCCTGGGCAATCCCCACTCGTTGCTGGTAACCCTTGGACAGCGCGCCAATCAGGCGTCCACCCATGTCGCTCAAGCCGCAACGATCCTTGCATCGCGCCAGCGCTTGGTCAAGCACATTTTTCCCGACTTTGTGCAGGCGGCCAGCGAGGCGCAGGTATTCGTCGACTTTGAGTTCCCGGTACAGGGGCGGCACTTCAGGCAAATAGCCAATGCGCGACTTCGCCTGACTTGGCTGCTCAATCAAATCAATGCCGCAAATGCTGACCTCCCCCGCCGAGGGGGCGAGATTGCCGGTCAGCATTTGCATGGTGGTGGTCTTGCCCGCTCCGTTGGGACCGAGCAGGCCAAGGACTTCACCACGCTTGAGTTGCAGGGAAACATCGCGCACTGCGCGATTACTACCGAAAGAGCGCGATAAAGCGCGCGCGAAAACGGTCGATTCTGAGCTTTCCGAAATGGTCATGCCCTCGCCTTGTTTAAAGTGAAAGTTGGAACTCTGCCGCTGTAATCGCGACCTGCTGTCGCGGCCCATCCGGTTTCCGGAGTCCGCCGGAAGGATACGGGATTACTTGTGATGGGCGCTAAATATACCTAAACTGACCGCCGGATTGAAGAAGTTCGCACGCCGTCGAGAATTTCCTGCGTAGACTCCTGTCAAAACCCAATCTCGAACGCCCATATGCCCATGCCAGGTTTCTTGCCCTGTCTGCTTACACCGGTCATCTTTGTCGGCCTTGCAATCGGCGGATGCGCACAGCGCGATGTTCGTGCCGGGGGCACGGCGCTGGCTTCCACTGAAGCAATATCCGCGCAGGCAAGTCCGCAAGATTCTGCCGCCTACCCGGACGCGGCGGACGAGGAAGCCGGAACTTCGGCGCCATCGCGCACCGATTTGCCGAACCAGTCCCTGGAAGAGGACATTCTGTACAAGTTTCTGCTCGCCGAAATCGCGGGACAGCGCGGCAACCATCAAATGGCGGCGCAGGCTTATCTTGAACTGGCCAGGAAGACGCGAGATCCGCGGCTCGCGCGGCGCGCCACCGAAGTTGCGCTCTACGGCAAGAACAATCCCATTGCCCTCGAAGCGGCCAAGCTGTGGCTGGAAACCGAGAGCCAGTCGGCGGCTGCGCGCCAGACCCTCGCCGCCCTGTTCGTCAGCCTTAACGACCTGCCGTCCGCCAAGCCGCTGCTTGCGAAAATTCTGTCATCCAGTGGCAACATCGGCCAGGCACTTGAACAACTGCACCCGTCGCTGGCCGGACATCCCGACAAGAATGCCGTGCTGGGCATCATCAAGGATCTGACAGCAACTTATCGCGAGCGGCCGGAAGCGCATCTGGCCGTAGCACAGGCTTACGCGGCTGCCGGCAAGTATACCGAAGCGCTGGTGCAGATACGCGAAGCGATGAATCTGCGCCCCTCCTGGGAAACCGGGGCGTTGTTCCAGGCGCAATTGTTGAATCGCGAATCCCGCGCCAGTGCTCTGGC
>JANNTE010000124.1:0-3968 GCA_031403365.1 Betaproteobacteria bacterium
TCCAAAAAGAGGACATTGCCATGGCAGTGACACTGGAGGACATGATGCATTTGACACTGGGGGACCGGCACGGCGCCGCCAAAATGCCTTTTTTGTCCGGTCCGAACCTGCCTGCGGGCTCCGATCACTACTATCGCCGCATCGAGGAATACGCCAGGCGCATTCGCTCGACACCGGATGTGCATCAAATCGTCAGCATTCTGGACGAGGCGCTCAGTGACACCCGGGCACTGCACGGCAGCAATAGGGACAGCGCCACCGAACAGCGTCTGCGCCAGGCCGAGCAAGAGATCGAGACGCTGAAGGCCGAACTTGAACGCACCGCTGCGCTGACCAATGCAGACCCCTTGACCGGTCTGCTCAATCGCCGCGGACTGGATCTGAGTTTCAATGCGGAATCCTCGCGCAGCGACCGGCACGGGACGCCGTTATGCGCGGCGCTGATCGACATCGACGACTTCAAACGCATCAACGACACGCACGGCCATCCGACCGGAGATGCCGCCCTGACCCATATCTGCGCGATCATGCGCGCGAGCTTGCGTCCGAATGACATCATGGCCCGCGTCGGGGGCGAGGAATTTCTGCTGCTGCTCCCCGACAGCAATGAACAGGCCGCTTTTACCGCTCTGAACCGCCTGCTCAAGGCGGTATCGTCTCATCCAGTCACTTCTGGCAAGGAGCGCCTTGCGATCACCTTTACCGCGAGCGTCGCGTTGCGAGGCTTCGGCGAGATGCTTCCGCGGCTTTATGCCCGCATGGACGAAAGCCTGATCGCGGCCAAGGCCGCCGGCAAGAACCGGGTCATGTTCTGCAAGGTCTAGCACCCTTTACGCCAGTCGCCCTTCCCTCCCTCGGGCGGGTGGCGCCGGCCCGGCGGCGATAGCATCGCGCCGGGCCGTTTTCTGCTGATCGTCCTGCGCTCCCGGCTAAAGCTTTCGCAGGGCTTGTCCGATATCAGTTGCATGCTGGTTATGTGCCTCGATCCGGGGCCGGCCAGCGTCGACGGCCGGGCGCGTCAGACGCGCCTTGTACCGCCGGAAAGTCACATCTTGCCAAGGAGATAGCAATGCCCCAGATCATCAATACGAACGTTGCCTCGCTCAACGCGCAGCGCAACCTCAACGTTTCCCAGAGCGCGCTCGCCACGTCGCTGCAGCGTTTGTCCTCCGGCCTGCGCATTAACAGCGCCAAGGACGATGCCGCCGGCCTGGCCATTTCCGAACGTTTCACCGCGCAAATCCGTGGTCTGGATCAAGCCCGTCGCAACGCGAACGACGGCGTGTCCCTGGCGCAAACCGCCGAAGGCGCATTGCAGACCGCTGGCGACATCTTGCAGCGTGTGCGCGAACTGGCAGTGCAGTCGGTCAATGCCTCGAATTCCGCCGGCGACCGCCAGGCCATCAACTCGGAAGTAACGCAGCTCACCGCGGAACTGGACCGGGTAGCGCAGACATCGGAGTTCAACGGCCTCAAGCTGCTCGACGGCAGTTTCGGTTCCGCGACCTTCCAGGTCGGCGCGAACGCCTATCAGACCATCACGGCAACCGCCGGCAATTTCCGCACCAACCAGTACGGCAACTACCGCATCGGCGCGCTGGCTGCGACCTCGACCAATCCGGAAGGCGACCTGACCGCCGGCAGCACCGCGAACGCGATCGCCTCAAATGCCGCGCTCGCCAGCCGCGTAGCCGGTGGCACTATCACCATCAATGGCGCGGTAGGCAGCGCAACCGTTACCGCCGCCGCAGCAGCGAGCGCGAAAACGGTCGCCACCCAGATCAACGCGCAAACCGCGAATACCGGCGTCACCGCCAGCGCGCTCACGCAATTCGATCTGACCGCGTTTACCGCGAACGCAAGCTACTCGATCAACATCACTTCCAACAACACCACTGCCGTATCCCTGGCCTTCACGGTTGGCGCTACCATTAACGCCGACGGCCTGTCGGCAGCCGTCAGCGCGCTCAATGATACGTCTTCGCGCACCGGCGTTACCGCCAAAGTGAACAGCGCGGGGACCGGCATTACCCTGCTCAACCAGTCCGGTGAAAACATCACGGTGGCCAACAATGCCGCCTCGACCGCCGCAGTCACGGTCGGCGGAACCGCCGTCGCCGCTGCCGCATCCGCGATAGGTACCGGTCAGATCGTGCTGGATTCGGACAAGTCATTCAACGTAGCCGCCGCCAACACGACCGATTTCTTTACCGCCGTCACCGCTTCGGGCCAGTTGCAAAGAGTGAGCGACCTCGACGTGGGCAGTGTGGCAGCGGCGAACCGCTCGTTGTCGATCGTCGACTCGGCGCTGGCCGGCATCAATGGTCAGCGTGCGAAATTCGGCGCCTTGCAGGCCCGTTTCGAAAATACCATTGCAAGTCTGCAAACCACGTCCGAAAACCTGTCGTCCGCCCGCAGCCGCATCCGCGACGCGGACTTCGCGCAGGAAACTGCCTCGCTCACGCGCGGGCAGATTCTGCAGCAGGCCGGCGTGGCGATTCTCGCGCAGGCCAACGCGTTGCCTAACAACGTGCTGGCTCTGTTGCGCGGATAAGCCAGCCGGGGTTGATGTTAAAGGCCCGGCCGGCAATAGCGGCCGGGTCCATTGACATTTGAATATTGGCAGGAGGCACCATGCAAGCTATCGCAGCGACATCCCAACACACGCCGCAAGTCGAGGGCCAGGTCAAGGCGGCTGTGCGATCGAAAACGACGGACGCTGTTGCGCCGGTGACCGTCTCCGCCCCATCAGAACCGCCTGTGGCCAGTGCCGTCGAAATCAGGCAGGCCGAAATCAGGCAGGCCGAAATCAGGCAAGCCATTGACGCCGCCAACGCGTCGCTGAAACAAGTGACCAGCGATCTTGAATTCGCGATGGATTCCGCAACCGGCAAAACGGTGCTGCGCGTCATCGACGCCGGCACACGGCAGATCCTGCGTCAGTTTCCGTCCGAGGAAATGCTGGCGATCGGGCGCGCGCTGGACCGGTTTCACGGCTTTCTGATCACGCAGAAGGCCTGAAGGGAATCTTATGGCCATATCGTCGAGCGGGATCGGCTCCGGCCTGGACGTCGACAGCATCGTCGCCAAGCTGATGCAGGTGGAGCAGCAGCCGCTGCTGGCGCTGGCGCAACGTGAAGCCCGATTCACCTCACAGCTTTCGACGCTGGGCACCATCAGGGGTGCGCTGTCCGGTTTCCAGACCGCCGCAACCGCGCTGAAAACCGCCGGCAGCGGTGTCACCTACGGTTTCAGCTCTTCCGATGCAAACTCGGTCAGCGGCTCAGCCGGTTCCTCGGCAGCGCCGGGCACATACAGCATAACGGTCACGCAACTGGCCCAGGCGCAGCGGCTGGTGGCCGCCGGTCAGGCCGCGCCAGGCACCGCCATCGGCGACGGCACGCCGACGACCCTCTCGTTGAGCTTCGGCAGCATTGCGGGGGGCACGTTCAGCGACATCACGGGCACTTACAGCGGTGCAACTTTCACCGCGGATCCCGCGCGAACCCCGGTCCAGGTCTCGATCGGTGCATCCAACAACACGCTCGAGGGCATCCGCGATGCGATCAACGCCGCCAATGCCGGCGTCACCGCGGCCATCGTCAACGACGGCAGTGCCACGCCGCATCGCCTTACCGTCACATCGAACACAAGCGGAGCGGCAAGCAGCCTGAGAATCGACGTGGCCGGCAACGCTGCCATCGCCGCACTGGTTGCGAACGATCCCGGTGGGACTCAGAATCTGCGTCAGACCAGCGCAGCGCGTGACGCACAATTGTCCGTCAGCGGCATCGCCATCACCCGGCCGACCAACACTATTTCCGACGCCATCCAGGGCGTCACGCTCATGTTTGCGCAGCGTGGCACTCGGCGACCACATCAACCTGCAGTTCGAGGACCAGCAGACCATTCGACGCCAGATTCAGGAGATGCTGCACATCGAAAAAATCTTCGACGACGACGGCGTC
>JANNTE010000125.1:0-5620 GCA_031403365.1 Betaproteobacteria bacterium
CAGCGGCAGCCAGTGTCCCGGCCGACGCAGCAGCCGCACCGGTCAGCGCAACGCAGCCGGATTCGGCGTTGTCACCGGGCTTGACCATCTCCGGTTATCTCAGGCAGGTGCTGGATTCCCTGCGCGAGGCCGGCAGTTCGGGCCAGGCGTCGGGCTCATGGAGATTCAAGATCGAATTGCTGTACGCGGCCGTATCCGCCGATGCGGCGCAACCCTCTGCGCGGGCGAGTGAAGCGGCAGTGAACAAGCTGGGCGAGGCCCTCACTTCCCTCGCCTGAGCCGGCAGCGCGGCCGGTTCAGCGATCAAGCGACGCCAGAAATCCCAGCAGCAAGTTGGTTACTTCAGCGGGTCTTTCCTGCTGGATCCAGTGACCGGCGCCGTCAATGAGTTCGCACACACGCAGGTCGTCCACCCAGCGCTTCATGTTCTCGACCAGGTCAACGTTGGGCACGAACTTCAAAACCCCGTCGCGTTTGCCGGCAATGAAGCACGCCGGGCGTGTGATGCGCGCACCGTCGAGCGCGGTGAGTCGTTCCCAGTCACGCTGCTGATTGCGGTAGCGGTTCAGCGGTCCGTGGAAACCGCTTTCCTGAAATTGTGCGACGAAATAGTCCAGATCGGCTTGTTTCAGCCATTGCGGAAGCACCGGCGGGTCCGGCAGATCATCGAGCATCCTCGCGCCGGGTGGTTTATCCGCGCGGAACAGGCCTTTTGGCGCATCGCCGGAGCCGGAGAAATAAATCTTGCGCAATGCAGTCCGGATATCGGCCTCGAATTCGGCTTCGGCAACACCGGGTTGCTGGAAGTAGATCTGGTAAAAAAACCGGTTTGCGTAGATTTGCCGCCAGAGTTCAATCGAAGATATTTTTCCGCGCGGCGAGTAAGGCACACTCAGTGCCGCCACGGCACGAATCCGTTGCGGATGCAGCGCAGTGGTATTCCACACAATAGGCGCGCCCCAATCGTGGCCGATCAGAATCGCCTGCTGTTCGCCAAAGTGATCGATCAGGCCAATGACATCGCCGATCAGGCTTGCCATGTCGTAAGCCTCGATCGCCCGGGGCTTGTCGCTGCCGCCGTAGCCGCGCACGTCCGGCACGACAACGCGATATCCCGCATCCCGAATCGGCGCGATCTGGTGGCGCCATGAGTACCAGGATTCCGGCCAGCCGTGGATCATCAGCACCAGCGGTCCCGCGCCTTCAACGGCGCAGCGCAGGTTGACGCCGTTGCTGCGTAAGACGCGCAATTCCGGGGCGGCGGACATGGCGCGCTAATTCAGTTCCAGCAACTCCACTTCAAATACCAGCGTCGCGTTGGGCGGAATGACGCCGCCCGCGCCGCGCGCGCCGTAACCCAGGTCGGACGGAATGGTGAGTTTGCGCCTGCCGCCGATTTTCATGCCTTGCACGCCTTCGTCCCAACCGCGAATGACCTGGCCCTGACCGAGGCCGAACACGAAGGGATCGTTGCGGTCCTTGCTGGAGTCGAACTTGGTGCCGTCGGTGAGCCAGCCGGTGTAATGCACGGTCACGCGTTGTCCGGCGCCGGCGATGTCGCCGGTACCGACGACGAGTTCTTCGATGAGCAGGCCGCTGGCCGTTTTGGTGGAAGACATGGGGATGACCTCGATGGGATCTGGACGCGAGAGAGCGGCATTGTAGCCAATGCATCCGATGGCAGTACGGGAACTCCCGGTGACGGGTGTCGCGGCTATACTTTGGAGCGCAATACTCATATCGGAACAGGAGCAGGCCACATGCGTATCTACATGATCGGGGCAGGGGCAATGGGCGGCGTATACGGCGGTCTGCTCAAGCGGGCGGGCTACGACGTAAGCCTGATCGACCCGCGCAAGGACCATATCGGCAAGATCGTTCAGGGCGGCATCACCGTCGAAGGCGTGCGCGGCACGCATGTAATCGCCATCCCCGCGCAAACCGATCCCTCCGGTCTGCCGCCCGGCGATCTGGCCATCATCTTCACCGATGCCAACTCGACGCGCGATGCGGCAAAGGCCGCCAATCAGTTGCTCAAGCGTGACGGTTTCGCCCTGACGCTGCAAAACGGCATCGGCAATGTCGAAGCTCTGATTGCAGAACTTGGCGAGGAGCGGGTCATCGCCGGCGTGTCCATGAACAGCGCGGCCAATCCGCAGCCCGGGCGCTCGGCCTACACCAATGCCGGCATGACTTCGCTGGGAGAGCTTGATGGACGCGAGACGCAGCGCGTCAAAGCGGTCGCGGAAATGTTCAACCGGGCCGGCATTCCGGCTGAAATCGTTCCCGATCCGATGAACTGGATCTGGGGAAAATTCGTCCACAACTGCGCCGTTAACGCGCTCGCCGCCGTCACCGGATTGCGTGGCGGAGAAATCTACCGCACGCCCGAGGTCAGCGCGCTTCAGGACCGCATCATCGACGAAATCCTGGCCGTGGTCGAGCGCAAGAATCTGACACTGCCGGAAAAAGACCAGCGCAAGAAGATCAAGGAGCATTGCCGCATTCGCTACAACCAGCCGTCCATGATGCAGCATGTCGAACAAGGCCGGCGCACCGAGATCGACGCGCTCAACGGCGCATTGGTGCGCGAGGCCCGGACGCTCGGAATTGCAGTGCCTTATAACGAAGCCGTGGTCGCGATCGTGAAAGGGTTGGAAAAGAGCCGGCGGCAGAAACTGCATGAACCGCCGTGCGATTACAAGAAACTCGAGGAAGAGGCCCTGAAGGAGGCTGGCAAGTCCTGAAGCGATCTTTCGGCGCGCGTTGCCCCGGGCCGATTCGCGCCGGTCGGCTCCGATCCCGAAGGCCGTTCACTTCCACATTACTTCGACTTCCTCGCTTGCGGCGCGCGTCAGCAGATCAACGAGCGGAAAGGCGCGCTGGCGCAGGGATACCGGCAACTCCTCGCTGCCGGATTCGACGGGTGGCGCCTGCGCGCTGCGCGGGGCTGCTTCCACTGCGGCCTTGAGCCGCGCCAGTGCACGCGGGATGTCCTCTGGCAGGATCGCGCTGGGTACGGTGCCGCTGTGGCCCATAGCCTTGAGCAATTGCACCGCAATATCGCCACTCATGACGAATCCGCCGACTTCGCTGTTGAATTTGACCAGCATGCTCGCGCTAAAAATGTAATGGACAGGGAGGCTACGTTATCATGCCTGGCGGGTGCTGCGCGTTCGACGGGACACGCGCCTCCTGCATTTGAATGATTCAGAGAATCCACCGCCCCCTGACCATGCCCAGCAGCGCCACGACGGCAAAACCGAACGACGAGGCGCTGCACGTGCTCAGCACCGTGTTTGGCTTTCAGCAGTTTCGCGGCGCACAGCGCGAGATCATCGGGCATGTGGTCGGCGGCGGCGATGCGCTGGTGCTCATGCCCACGGGCGGGGGCAAATCCTTGTGTTACCAACTGCCGGCACTGTTGCGCGAAGGCACGGCGCTGGTGGTTTCCCCGTTGATCGCGCTGATGCAGGATCAAGTGGCAGCGCTGCGCCAGCTCGGCGTGCGTGCCGCGTTTCTGAATTCCACCCTGGACGGGCGCGAAGTGGCCGCCGCCGAACGCGCCCTGCGTGAAGGCGAACTGGACCTGCTCTACGTTGCGCCGGAGCGGCTGATGATGCCGCGCATGCTGGAGTTGCTCGATCAGTCACGTGTCGCGCTGTTCGCCATCGATGAGGCACATTGCGTCTCCCAATGGGGGCACGACTTCCGTCCGGAATACCTGCAATTGTCGGTGCTGCACGAGCGCTTTCCGGCGATTCCGCGCATCGCGCTGACAGCCACCGCCGACATGCACACGCGCGCGGAGATCCGCCAGCGACTGGCGCTGAACGACGCGCGCGTATTTGTTTCCAGTTTCGACCGGCCGAACATCCGCTATACCATCGTCGGCAAAGACGATGCGCGCAGGCAATTGCTGAACTTTATCCGTGAATCGCACGCAGGCGAAGCCGGCATCGTCTACTGCCTGTCGCGCAGGAAAGTCGATGAAACCGCCGGCTGGCTGAAGACCCAGGGCATCGCCGCATTGCCCTACCACGCCGGCATGGAATCCGGCGCGCGCGCAAAGAATCAGGTCCGCTTCCAGCGTGAAGAGGGCATCGTCATGGTTGCCACCATTGCGTTTGGCATGGGCATCGACAAGCCCGACGTGCGCTTCGTCGCCCACCTCGATCTGCCGAAGAGCATTGAAGGCTATTACCAGGAAACCGGCCGGGCCGGGCGCGACGGTGAGCCAGCCGATGCATGGATGGCTTACGGCCTCGGCGATGTCGTGCAACAGCGGCGCATGATCGAACAATCCGAGGGCAGCGAGGACTATCGCCGCGTTTCCTTTGCCAAACTGGAGGCGCTGCTCGGCCTGTGCGAAACGGCGAGCTGCCGCCGCGTGCGTTTGCTCGATTACTTCGGCGAGACGAGTTCGCCGTGCGGAAATTGCGATACCTGTATCGAACCGCCGCGGACCTGGGATGCCACCGAAGCAGCGCGCAAAGCGCTGTCGTGCATTTTTCGTACTGGGCAGCGTTTCGGCTCGCGCCATTTAATAGACGTGTTGCGAGGCAGTGATACGCAGCGCGTCGAACAGTGGGGCCACCAGAAATTGGCCGTGTTCGGCATCGGTGCCGATCTTGACGAGGCAACCTGGCGCGATGTGTTTCGCCAGTTGGTGACGCTCGGATTCGCGCAACCCGATCATGCGGCCTATGGAGCGCTGAAGCTGACCGAAACCAGCCGCCCGGTCCTGAAGGGCGGGCAACGCATCGACATGCGTTTGATGTCGGCACGCAAGGCAAAACTTACGCGCACGCGCACCAAAACCGGGGCAGTGAACTTGTCCTGCGCCCATGCCCCCTTGCTTGAACAACTGCGCGCGTGGCGCAGCCGGGAAGCGCGCGAACAATCGGTGCCGGCTTATGTGATTTTTCATGATGCGACTTTGTCCGCGATTGCCGCCATACGGCCGCGAAGCCTTGCTGAACTCGCAAC
This sequence comes from Betaproteobacteria bacterium, assembly GCA_031403365.1. Lineage (GTDB taxonomy): Bacteria > Pseudomonadota > Gammaproteobacteria > Burkholderiales > JACQAP01 > JACQAP01. The sequence continues at coordinate 4,990 of JANNTE010000125.1, forward strand.
CATCAGCGGCATCGGTGCGAAAAAGCTGGAACGCTACGGTGGGGAACTGCTGAAACTGTTGCGCAACTGAACTGCCTCGCGACGCCGGCAAGGCCAGTCTTTCGAGGGCAGCTATTGCGGTTCGGCAATGCGCAACGAACCGGATTTGAAGGCGTTCGAGGCGGTCTGATAGTAGGCGATGGCCTCGTTCACCAGTGCTGGATCATCCGCGGTTGGGGTGGCGGCGTAACTATGCGGGTCGATTCGGTAGCTCTCCACGATTTGTCTCGGAAGCAGCACGGTCAGAATGCCGTTCTTCAAATAGCCGAGTTCCTGATAGTTGCTGATGAATGCCCGCTGCGGTGTCGCGCCGGGCGCGAATATGGAACGCCCGAAAAAAAAGTCGTCGCCCTTTTTGCCCAGCACCTCGATCAGTGTGGGCGCAAGGTCGATCTGGCTGATCATCGGTTTGAAACTGGCCGGTTTGAGCAATGCGGGTGCGTAGAAAATCATCGGAATGCGATACTTTTCCACGGGCAGTTTCGACTTGCCGGCGACGGCGGCGCAGTGGTCGGCCACGATGACAAACAAGGTGTCGGCAAACCAGGGCTTGCCTTTGGCATCATCGACGAATTTCCCGATCGCGTAGTCG
>JANNTE010000126.1:0-1184 GCA_031403365.1 Betaproteobacteria bacterium
CACCGTGCCGAGCGTACACGTAATGGTCTCCTGATCGGGCCAGGAACAGCGCCGCACGATGGCCGCGGGCGTGTTGGCGCTTTTGCCGGCCAGGATCAGCGCGGTGGTCCATCGCGCGGCCGTCGTGATTCCCATGTAGAAAACCAGCGTGCCCGGAAAGGCGGCCAGGGCGGTGTAGTCCAGGCTCGACGACTGCTTGTCTTCGCGCTCTTGTCCAGTCACAAGAGCCAGGGCCGAGGCCGAGTCGCCGTGCGTCAGCGGAATGCCGGCGTAGCTGCCCACGGCCAGCGCCGCGGTAATGCCGGGCACGATCTCGTAGGGGATGTTCGCCGCTTCGAGCGCCTCGATCTCTTCGGCGGCGTGGGCGAAGACGGCCGGATCGCCCGCTTTGAGCCGCACGACCACGCGACCCGCGCGGGCCAGCTCGACCATCCGTCCGCTGATCTCGGCTTGTGCCATAATGCGATCTCGGCCGTGCCGACCGAGGCATATCAATTCGGCGCCCGCTTTCGCGCGCGCCAGAATCAGAGGATTCGCCAGGTAATCGTAAAGCACGACGTCGGCCCGTTCGAGCAACTGGCAGCCGCGCAATGTGATCAAGCCAGGGTCGCCGGGACCGCTGCCTACCAGGTACACTTTGCCGACGCTTTCGTTCATCGAGTAGGGGATCTCCGGTGGCCAGGCTAACCGCGTTGTTCTGACGGGTCGCAGCGGGTAAAATCGAGTATCGAGCAGTTCGCCGGCAAGTGCCTATTATCACCCGCATTGAGACGCCGAAAAAGGCTTAAATCCATCCGTGACTGACGCCCCGCAGCCTCCCGAGAATTCCGGCCGTCAGCCGTTGCCGCCGGCCACACGGCGCCGCTTGCAGTCCTGCTTCGAGCACGGCAGTCGCAGTGCCGCGAAAAACGACTTCAACTACGCCACGGATATGTTTCTGATGTGCGTCGCGGGCGATCCCTCGAACGCGATCTACGTCAAGCAGTTCATCACCAACCTGTGCAAGAAGTATAGCGATAACAAAAAGGGCGCCGGTTTCACCAGCACGCCCAAGATTACGGCGCTCAAAGGCAGCATGAAAAAGTCGGCCTACTCCAAGGATTGGACGACGTTGATGACGACCGCGTTGGAGGTGCTCAAGCTCAATCCTTGGGACATCTCGACCTTGACGGCCATGGCCGACG
>JANNTE010000127.1:0-38542 GCA_031403365.1 Betaproteobacteria bacterium
CAAAGGAGCCTCCGGGGCTGCAACCGAAAGGTGCATGAACAGCGGCATCGAGGGATCGTGCGCAGCGATGAAGGCGGCCGCTTCCTTTCCCAACAGGCTGGTGACATAACCCTCCTCCTTCACCCGTTTCTCGTTACGCCACCAGTCGGGCCGCCCGCCCGCATCGACCTTCTTCTCCTGATCGATCTGGCCGCCCAGATGTCCGTAGAAGTGGTCGTACCCGCGTGCATTCGGGCGGTCTTCCTTGCGCGTCTGGCCCAGATGCCATTTGCCGATCAACGCGGTGCGATAGCCGCTGTTCTGCAGCACCTTGGGAAGCATGAGTTCATCCCCGGGCAGCGAAATGTCGCTGAACCACTGGATCTGCAGAGTCTGCAATCCGTAGCGCATGGGATAACGTCCGGTCAGCGCTGCCGCCCGCGTCTGCGTGGAAAACGGCTGCACGTAAAAGTGCTCGAGACGCGCGCCTTCCTTCGCGAGGCGGTCGATGGTGGGCGTGCGGATCGCGCTGCCGTGGTAACCCACGTCCTGCCAGCCCAGGCTGTCGGCGGTCACGTAAAGAATATGCGGGCGGGACCCCGGAGTCCGGGGGACTTCGCCGGCCGCAGGCTGCGCGGGCGAATCGTCGCGCGGAATGCGCGGATCGCGCGGCGTGCCGGCGTGCGCGAGCGTCGGCATCAGCACCAGCAGCACAAGAAGTCGAATGATGCCGCGGCGCGGCTGGCAGGGAAGGATCATGACGGGCGGACGCTGCTCTCGGGATTGCGGGAAAGGGATGTTACCCGCCTTCGAGTCGATTGCGTACTCCGCGTCGAGAGCCGCCCGCGACGCGGACACCGAGGGATAATCGGTTACAATCGCGCGCTCTATGCAGTCGCCCATTTCTCTTGTGTCGGAGCGGCAGGTAATCGAACGCGCGCTCCAGGGGGTTGTGCGTCGCCTGCGAATAAATCGCATTCTGCGCTTTCTTGCGCTGCTTGCGGGGCTCATCCTGCTAGGGCTGTTCACGTGGCGTCTGTTGCAATGGCTGGCCGGCACCGCGCCCCCCGCGTCCGCACTGATCATCCTGATCGCCACGCTGACTGGCATCGCGCTGCTGCTTCTCGGGGTGCCGCTGCTGCGTTTCCCATTTGACGAGCGCGGTGCCGCCCGCGAGGCGGACCACCGAGCGCGACTGAACGATGAGCTGGTCAGCGCATGGTGGTTTATGCGCGACAGCCGGTCCGCGGGCGCGGACGACTGGATCACGGTACTGCTGCAACGCGCAGCCCAGACGGCAGGAGGGTTGCGGCCCGATCACCTGGTGCCGCTACGCCTGCCGCGCGCGACGCTGGTGGTGCTCGCCGCGTCCGTATTGGTTCTGGCTGTCGTGTGGTCCGCTCGGCCGCTGGAATCCGAACCGCCAACCGCCGCACCCGGCGCGGAGCCCGTCGGGGTATCGCAGTTGCGCACGATGCGCGCATTGGTCGGGGCGTTGCCGCAGACGGAGGCGCGACGGAAGCTGGAGTTCGCATTACAGAGGTTGGAAAGCGGTGGCGCTTCTCGCGAAGAACGACGGCACGCGCTGGCGCTGGCGCAGGATGCGATGGAGCAGATTCGCATGGACGCCGCTACCACCCGTGAAGGCTTGCAGCGGCTGAGCCAGATACTGGCGGGACAACAGGGACTGGAAGAAGTCGCCGAGGCACTGGCCAGGGGCGATGCGAAGCGTGCCGCCGAATTGCTGGCGAAAGTGCAGGCCGACAATCAGGCTGTCCCCAGTGGCAACACCCCGGATCCGTCGGAAGTGCTGGGCGACCAGTCGCTGGAGCAAGCGGTACGGGCATTGACCGACCAGATGGCCGAACCGCAGGGAGGTCGCCCGAGCAACGATTCGCTCGAGTCGATGACCGACCGCCTGAACGAAATTGCGAGGCAGCTCGCCGCGGCAAATTTCGTCAATGAGGCATGGAAGACGGTCAAGTCTCCACAAATGCAGGGCGCGCGCGGCGGCCCCCCGGGTGCCGGCCGTTCGGAACAGGAACAACTCGACGGCGGCGCTGTCAATCCGTCGCCCGACACCAGCAACAAACCGATGGATGGAGGCACCCTGTCCCGATCGGCCGCCGTCGCCCAGGGCCAGGGCACCGAAGAGCAGAAGGGTGGCACGCGCATGGGCAAGGCAATCGGCACCGCGCCGTCCGATCCGATTCTGGGCAATGCGGGCGAGCGCCTCGACGCCCAACTCAAGCAGCAGGCACTGAGCGGACAGGAGGAGCAGCAGCAGCAGGACGAAGAACAGGACTGGTTCTACACCGAGAGCCAGAAGCGCGGTGCGCGCAGCGAGTGGCGGTCGGTCGAGGCACGCGAAAAGTACGCCGAGGCCCAGGCAGGTCCCGCCGGGGGCATCTCCATCAGACACCGTCGTATCGTAAAGGACTACTTCATGAACAGGCCGGAGGCCGTCAAATGAGTGCAGTAACCCTACCTGAGAACCAGGTCGAGCACCGAATCGAGCAGTTCCGAAAAAACTTCGACATCGTTCGCGAGGAAATCTCGCGCGTCATCGTCGGCAACCAGGACAACATTGTCGGCATCATGACCTGCCTGCTGGCGCGCGGGCACGTGCTGCTGGAAGGCATCCCCGGCATCGGTAAAACCAAGCTGGTGCAGACCCTGGCAGACGTGCTGCATTTGAAGTTTTCGCGCATTCAGTTCACGCCCGACCTGATGCCCGGAGACATCATCGGTGGCGCCATGTTGCGCGAGTCGGAAAACGGCAAGAAGACGCTGGAGTTCCAGCGCGGACCGATTTTCGCCAACCTTGTCCTGGCCGATGAGGTGAACCGCGCCACATCCAAGACGCAGTCGGCGTTGCTCGAGGCAATGCAGGAGAACAGCGTCTCCGTGGGTGGACAGACGCACCCGCTGGCGCAGCCGTTCTTCGTGCTGGCGACCATGAACCCACTGGAAATGGAGGGCACCTATCCGCTGCCCGAGGCCCAGCTCGACCGATTCTTCTTCAAGCTCAAGCTCGGCTTCCCCTCCGATGAGGGTATGCACGAGATCCTCGACCGCACAACGCGCCTGCAGGAGCCGGTCGTGGGCCGCGTGCTCGGCCAGGGCGACGTGCTCGAAATGCGCGAGACCGCGCGCGCGGTGCTGGTGGCGCGACCGATCCAGCAGTATGCAATTGACCTCACCCAGGCCACGCACCCGGAAAACGATCGCGCGACGGCCATGATCCGTCGTTTCGTGCGCTTCGGCTCGAGCCCGCGCGGTGCGCAGGCATTGATTCTGGGCGCAAAGGTCAACGCGCTGCTCGCCGGGCGTGTCCAAATCTCCTGCGAGGACATCCGTGCCAATGCGCTCAACGCGCTTCGTCATCGGATCCTGCTCAACTTCGACGCAGAAGCCGAGCGCATCGATGCGGATGCAATCCTGATGGATATCGTGGAAAGGGTTGCGGAACGGAAGTGACGAATATGAGACGCGATGTCCGGTCGCGGGATGCGAGACCGTTTTTCATCTCGCAGCACCGCATCGGTCGAGTACGCGGTGCCGCTTCTGTGGGTTTCATTGACATGTCTCGTCTTCCGCAAACGTCCCTGTACCTCGCCCCCGGCCATGTTTTCTGACTCGTTCCTTCGTCAGCTCCAGTTGCTGACGCTCGTGACGCGTGATCGTGCACACGGGCAGCTGCGCGGCGCACACCGCTCGCGGCGGGTGGGCACCGGCATGGTATTCGCCGACTATCGTCCCTACAGCGAGGGCGACAACATCCGGCATTTGGACTGGGGTACTTATCTTCGACTCGACCGGCTGATCCTGCGTGTGTTCGAGGAGGAAGCCGACCTGCCCACCTACATTTTTGTCGATGTCAGCAAGTCGATGGACCATGGTCGCAGCGGCAAACTCGATTACGCACGACAAATTGCCGGTGCACTGGCCTATGTTGCGTTACTCAATCACGACCGCGTCAACCTCGCCGCGTTTGCCGACGGACTGCGCGAGATGCTGCCAACGCGCCGCGGCCGCCACCAGACCGGCAATGTGTTCAGTTTTCTTGCCGGGCTCACGGGTGGCGGGCGCACCCGCATGGACACTGCGCTGCGCCGGTACTTCTCGGTGCCACGCACGCACGGATTGGTGGTGCTGATCTCCGATTTTCTCGACCCGACCGGATTCGAGGAGGCAATCGCGGTACTGCGCCGCTCCCGGCACGACGTGGTGGTGCTGCAGGTGATCAGCCCCGCCGAGCTTGACCCGGAACTGCCGGAGGAAGTGGTATTGGTCGACGCGGAGGAGGGCACGGCCACCGAATTGGAGGTCACGCCCGCGCTGCTCACGGCCTATCGTGACACGTTCGAGCAGCATGCGCGTGCGATCGAGGCTTGTTGCCGCCGCTTCGGCTGGGGATACGCGCGTGCGCTCACCGATGTGCCATTCGAAGACCTGGTGCTGCGCTTGCTCCGCGAGCAGGGACTGCTGCGATGATGCGACAGCCCGCAAGTTTCGTTTTCCCAGGCATCAGGTAGCAGCGGATGAAGTTTCTCGCATTGGCCGCGGGTCCGGCGTGGCTGCTCATCGCCGGCAGTGCAATCGCGGTTGTGCTGCTTTATCTGCTCAAACCGTCGCCGCGCCGCCTGGTCATCGCGTCCAGTCTGATCTGGCAGCGAGTGCTTCGCGAGCGCAAACGCAAGTCGGAAAGACTGCGCTGGTGGATCTCGCTGCTGCTTGCGCTCTGCATCGTGCTGGCGGTGGCCTTTGCGCTCACCCGTCCGGAGATCGCCGCTGTGAGCGGGACCGCCGAAGATCGGGTGGTGGTGATCGACAACTCGTCGAGCATGGCAACGCGCAACAGCGACGGGAGCACTCGCCTTCAGAAGGCTATCGATCGCGCCGGCGAAATCGTGCGCGCCGGCGGCGCCGGCAGCCGCTTCCTCATCACCGACACCATGCGGCAACTGCCCGCAGCGGGCTTCGAGCCTCGTGCGACCGCACTCGCCCGGCTGCGGTCCATCGAGTCCCGCGCCGGCACTCCACGGATTCCGGAAGCGGGCCGTGCGTTGGCACAGGACGGCACAGCATCTGAACCGGGGAACGCGGCCGACTCGCCGGCGAAACCGCTGCGCGTTTGGCTCGTAACCGACGGCGTGGCACCGTTGCAACCGCCGGCCGGAACACAAGTGATATCGGTTTTCCAGCCCGCTCCCAACGTGGGCATCACGGCGTTCGACGTGCGGGCGCTGCCCGGTGATCCACGGCGCCACGAGGCGTTCATCGAGGTGACCAACGCGGCGCCCGCGCCTTCGCAAGTAGAAGTGTTGCTCTCGGGCACGGGTAAAACGCCAGTCAGCCGCGTGTTGCGCGTGGCAGGCAACGCCACTTCCAGCCTCGTGCTCGACATTTCCGGATTCAGCGAAGGACCGCTGCGTGCTTCCGTGCGCGCCGACGCCGATGCGTTCGACCTCGACGATACCGCCTACGCCTACCTGCCCGCCAGGAGCCGCGTGCGGCTGGCGCTGATCACGCCAGGCAACACCGATCTTGCGCGCGCGCTGCGCCTTCTGCCCCATGTTGATGTCGAAGTGGTGAGTCCCGCCCGCGTACGCGAACCGGGGCGCTTCGACGCCGCCATCTTCGATCGCGAAACGCCTTCCCAGGCACCGCGAGTTCCCGCACTGCTGATCGCCCCCGCTCTTTTGCCGTGGCTCGCGGCCCGCACGGACGAAGTCAGCGACACACGGGTCGAACATTGGGATGCGACCCATCCGCTGCTTTCCGGAGTTCCTCTGCGCGACGTGCTGATCGATCGTGCAACACCTTTGCGCACTGCCGGTGAGTCGATCCAGCGGGCGGATCGCACGATAACCGGACGGGCTGATATCACAACAAGCCTCGAGGTCGGGGGCATGGCGCGCGCGATGGCACTAACCGCCGTGGCACGCGGACCGGACAACGAGGCGCTGATCCTCGCCACGCAAAAGGGTCGGCGCTTCGTCGTACTGAGCTTCGCGCTGGACGCATCGAACTTCGCGCTGCAGCCCGGCTTCCCTGGTTTCCTGGCCAACACCGTGGACTGGCTCACGCGCGAGCCTCGCGCAGAAACACAACCGCTCGGGCTGGTGCGCCTGCCGTTGTCGGATGCCCGCGTACTCGATTTCGACGGCCAAGTGGTGCCCACGACCGCGGTGTCCGAGGCCACGCTGTTCGACGCGGCCAGGCCCGGCTTCTACACCGCGGTGGCCCGGGATCAGCGTTCGCGTGTCGCGGTGAACCTCCTCGATTCGCGCGTGACGGCGATCAATGTCTCGCGCCTCAAACCGACCGATCCGCCTGCTGCAGCCAGCGAATGGACGCCGGGGATGCCCGACCCGTGGACGCTGCTGTTGCTGGCGGCAGTCGCGCTGCTGGCGGTCGAGTGGTGGACCTACCACCGCCGGCTGACCGTATGAGCGGGCCATGACGCAGATCACCTTTGCCGCGACCTGGCCGCTGGGGCTGCTGGTGCTTCTGCCCCTGATGATATGGACGGCATGGCACTCGCGCATCCACCTGTCACCCGCGCATGTTGCGACCATTTCCGTGCTGCGCGCACTGACGATCATTGCGCTGATCGCGGCACTCATGCAGCCGGTGTGGACTGCGTCGATGCGACAGGTAGCGGTCGTCTACGCGCTGGATGTCTCCCGCAGCGTGGCGAGTGGCTTCGTGCAGTCGGCGATGCAGTTCATCGAGAAGGCGAACCGCGAAGCCGCGCCCGCGCAGGCGCGCTACGTGGTGTTCGCCGATGGCGCGCGCACCGCAGCCTCGTCACAGTCGCTCGCGCAGATCGGCCTGACCGCTTCGAACAGTGCCGATCCGCGCCTTCTGAATCAGGGCGCGACCGACCTCGAGACGGCGCTCGACGAAGCACTCCAGGCACTCGACCCCGACCACGTCAAGCGCGTTGTCCTGTTGACCGACGGCAATCAGACACGCGGTGACGTCTGGCGTACGGTGCCGCGGTTGACCGCCCAACGCGTGCGCGTTTTCCCCTTCCCTGCCCGCCCGCAGGTCGCCGCCGACGCCTGGATCGAAAGCATGCAGGTGCCTCCCGGGGTGCGGCGCGACGAGCCAACCCGCATCACCTTGCGGGTGGTGGGCCAGCAGCGTTCACGTGCCCGCGTGAGCGTGGCGGCGGCGGGCCAGACCCTCGCCACGCGTGATGTGTGGCTTGAGGCGGGGCTGAATTCGATCGTCATGCCGGTGCGGCTGCGCACCGCCGGTGCACTCAATCTAAGTGCGCGCGTGCGCGCAGAGGGCGACGCGCTGCCTGACAACGACATGCTGAAACAGTCGGTGTGGGTGGCTCCGCGTCCACGCGTGCTGTACGTCGAGAGCCAACCCGATGCCGCGCGCTACCTGAGCGCGGCGCTGGACAACGAGGGCATTGAGGTGATTCCCGCAAGCGCGCGGCAATTGCCCGACTCGCCCGCCGGCCTGGAGCCTTACGACAGTGTGATCCTGAGCGATCTTCCGGCCGGAGAGGTCACGACGGAGCAGATGCAGGCACTGCAGACCCACGTGCGCGAGCACGGCGGCGGCCTGCTGTTCGCCTCCGGCGAGAACACCTACGGCGAAGGCGGTTACTCGAAGAGCGTGCTCGAGCAGGTGCTGCCGGCGGAGTTCAAGGCGCAGGAGAAGCGAAAGGACCTGGGCCTGGTGATCTGCATTGACCGCTCCTACAGCATGAAGGGGAAGCCCATCAACCTGGCCAAGGCAGGTGCGCGCGCCGCTCTTTCTATGCTCGACGAGCAGCACTACTTCGGCATGGTGGCCTTCGACCTGAAGCCGACGGAAGCAGTGCCGCTGCAGTACGTGCGCGGAAAGCGGCGCATCGAAGAGTTGATCGATCGCGTCGAAGCGAGCGGCCAGACCAGCATTTATCCCGCGCTTGAAACTGCCTGGAATATGTTGCGGGTCCAGAAAATCGCCCGCAAACACGTGATTCTTCTGTCCGATGGTGATTCGGCGCCCGGTAACTTCGAGCCCCTGCTCGAACGAATGCGGGAGGCAAAGATCACGGTCTCGACGGTGACGATCGGACGCAGTGGCGACCCCAAACTAATGGCGCGCCTCGCCGAGCTGGGCGGCGGCAAGGCGTACGTCGCGGAGAAGATCGAGCAGGTGCCGCAGCTGTTCGTCGAGGAGGCAAGCAATGTTGCGCAAACGTCCATCATGGAGCAGCCGTTCAAGCCATCAGTGAAGCGGCGCGTGGATGCGGTGGACGGCCTGGATTTCGCACGGGCACCACCACTGCTTGGATTCGTGAGCACCAAAATCAAGGATGGCGCCGAGGTATTGCTCGCAACCGACACCGGTGCACCGCTGCTTACGCGCTGGCATTACGGGCTGGGGCGCAGCGTGCTGTTTGCCTCGGATCTGAAAAATCGCTGGTCCGCCGACTGGCTCCAGTGGGATGGCTACGGCAAGTTCTGGTCACAAGTTGTGCGCGACACGCTGCGCCGGGAGACAGGCGAGCAGGTGATATTCAGCGTCGAGCGCGAGGGCGACGAGGCAATCGCGCGGCTGCGCGTCACGGACGACAGCGGGGCATGGCGCAACAGGCTGATGCCGCGGCTGCGGATGACCCTTCCGGGGGGCATGCGCCGGGAGCTGCCACTGCGCCAAAGCGGTCCCGGGCAGTACGAAGTGGCTCTTCCGGTCGCCGTCGCCGGCCAACGGCCCTATTCGTTCGAGCTGGTGAGCGGCCCTGGACTGCCATCGAGCATCGCGCGGCGTGCCGGCACACGAGCGCTGTTCTACCCGTATTCTGACGAGCTGCGCAGTCGGCCACCCGATCTTGAATTGCTGCAATCGATTGCGCAACACACCGGCGGCAAAGTCGGCGCGAGCGTGAAGGAGATCTTCGACCCGCAGGACGATCGTGGCGTGAGTCGCCGGCCGTTGTGGCCGTGGTTCGCAGCGGCAGCGTTGCTGCTCTATCTTCTCGATATTCTCATGCGACGCGCGCCGTTTGTGCGCCGCCTGTTCGAACGGGAGTGGAGTGGCCGGCACGCCTGACTGGACCGGGCTGCCCCATACATCGCCACGCTATGGCGGCGGATTCCCAAGCGCCCGTCAGTGTGCGTGATGGCCGCGCCCGGAAAGAAGGTCGGCTGGATTGCCCCGCCTGTTTGCGGCATCAACGATCTGCCACTCGATTACGAATACGTGATGCCAAACCAGGGGAATTCGGTTTCTCCGAATTCAAGGCAAATCGAACAGCAGCACTTCCGCCCCGACACCGCGCTCCATCCGGACCCCGGATTCGCCGGTAATTTTCAGCGCATCGCCCGCGCCGAGCGACTGGCCATTCACCGTCGCAGCGCCGCGTACAACATGCACATAACTTTTGCGTCCCGGCGCAAGTCGATGCGCCACTTTCTCATCGTTGTCCAAGAGTGCGGCGTAGAGCCGCGCATCCTGATGAATAGTGACGGAACCGTCGCTACCATCGACTGAGGCGAGCAGACACAGCTTGCCGCGCTTGTCTTCCGGCGCGAAGAATTTCTGCTCATAGCCGGGCGCAATTCCCAACTCGGCCGGTTCAATCCAGATTTGCAGGAAATGCACGCCGCTGGCTTGCGAAGGGTTGTGTTCGCTGTGGGTTACACCGGTACCGGCGCTCATGCGCTGCACGTCGCCGGGCCGGATGACGGAGCCATTGCCCATGCTGTCCTGATGCGCGAGTTCGCCTGCGAGCACGTAGCTGATGATTTCCATGTCGCGATGCGGATGTTTGCCAAAGCCCTGGCCCGGCGCGACACGATCTTCGTTGATGACGCGCAGTGCGCCAAAGCCCATGTGCTTCTGATCCTGGTAACCGGCGAAGGAAAATGTATGGAAACTTTTCAGCCAGCCATGGTCAGCGAATCCGCGCTCGCTGCTTTTTCTCAAGGCAATCATTTTTTCTCCGGTTTGACCGAATCCGGCACCTTTCTGGCGCCGGACATGATGAATGTGGGGCGGGGATGCGTGATTTCCAAGAGCGCCCTCGATGCTCAGTTCGAGGTGATCCAACCCTCTGAGATCAGCACCGAGCTGCCCCCGACCCGCGCGGCGATGTGCCCGCCAGCAATATCGGCTTCGAGTTCGATGTGCGAGGGTCGGCCCATTTCAAAGCCTTGTTCGATTCGCCAGCGGCGCTGGTCGTCGCGTGGCTTCTGGTCGTGCAGAAAACCGGCGAGCGCGCAAGCGGCGCTGCCGGTGGCCGGGTCTTCGTGCACACCCAAGGCCGGGGCGAACATGCGCGCATGGATGTGCGCGTCCTTCGATACGGTTTCGGTTGTAAACAAAACACGCTCTTGGCCCACCAATCCGACAGCTGCTTGTCCCACAAGTCCATGCGCAGCTTGACGCGCGCAATGGCCTTGCGGTCGCGCACCGGGATAAACAAAAAAGGCACGCCGCAGCAATAGGCCGCGTGTCCGGTCAGCAGATCGGCCTCGGCCAGCGACAGCATGGCGGCAAGGTCGGCGGGCGGCGGCGCCTCGGGTCCGCGCTCCGGCATTCGCGGCACGGACATCCGTGCGGACAACGGGCCGTCCCTGCCGAATTGCACGGTCACCGGTACATCGCCGACACCTTCTTCCAGCACCATGACCGGCTCGGCAGGACTCACTTCGAGGAGCTTGAGCGCGGCGAGCAGATAGCCAGTGCCCACGGTCGGGTGGCCCGCGAAAGGCAGCTCCGCTTGCGGCGTGAATATGCGCAGTTTCCTGCGATTGCCCCCGGCCTTGGCCGGTTGCAGCACGAACACCGTTTCCGACAAATTGAACTCAGCAGCAATGGTCTGCATTTGCCCGCCGTTGAGCGCGTCGGCATCCAGAACCACGGCCAGGGGATTGCCGCCGAATCGTGTATCAGTGAAAACGTCGAGGGTATGAAAGCGGTAGCGCATGGTTCAGGAAATGAAGGCTGGGAGCCCCTCGGACTCAGGATGATTCGGCGGCAACTTTGCTATCGAACACTCAGGTCCAACAGGCTCCCGGGGACGAATCGAATATAACCCCGATCCGGCTTTTGCGTGCCAACCGTTTCTTCCACTGCGCGCGGCGTGATTCAACCCCTTGACCTTTCGCGTTCCTCAAGCTTTCGCCGCCACCGCTTCGATCTCGACCAGAATTTCCGGTTTGACGAGGCCGGGCACCACCAGCAGCATCGAGGCCGGGCGCGCGTCGCCCAGGTAACGCGCGCGGACGGCAACATATTCCTTGATGTCCTCTTGGCGCACGAGATAGTGGGTGACCTTCACCAAGTCTTTCACGCCCATGCCCGCTTCCGCGAGTATGGCCAGGATGTTCTTCCAGGCCTGTTCCGCCTGGGCGGTGACACCTTGCGGATAGCGGCCATCGGGCATCAGGCCGGGTGTGCCTGCGGTGAATACCCATCGAGCAGATGCAGGCGCTTCGACGCCATCGCTATAGGTGCCGATTTTCTCTGCCACGCCAATATTAAGCATCTTGTTCATGCTGTCCTCGAGGCAAACGTTTGCGATGGAAAAACGGCAAATCTTGTCGTATTTGCCGTCCGGAAGTTCAAGCCATGGTTGTCAAACGGCCGCTTCAGAGTTCCTTGTGCGGCGCGGCCATCGCGCCCGATCCGCCGGCTATGACCGGTATCGGATCGTCTTCCTCGATCATGTGGACCGAGCGCATCAGTACGGTATAGATGGCAGGGATCACAAACAGGGTCAGCAGCGTTCCCAGCAGCAATCCGCCCACCACCACCCAGCCGATCGCCTGGCGCGCTTCGGCACCGGCACCGGTGGAGAAGGCCAGCGGCACCGCCCCTAGCACCATGGCGCCGGTCGTCATCAGGATCGGGCGCAGACGCAGCGTCGCGGACTCGATGACGGCCTCGAACTTCTCCATGCCCTTGGCGCGCAACTGATTGGCGAACTCGACGATGAGAATGCCGTGCTTGGTAATCAAACCCACCAGCATGACGAGCCCGATCTTGCTGTACACGTTGAGCGTGCCGCCGGTGCCGTATTTGGTGTTGAGCCACATCGCCAGCAGCGCGCCGGTCATGGCGAGCGGCACGGTAAACATGATGACCAGAGGGCCGACAAAACTTTCAAACTGCGCGGCCAGCACAAGATAGATGAACGCCAGGGCCAGCGCGAAGGTGATGTACAACTCGATGCCGGTCTCGCGGAACTCGCGCCCTTCTCCATCCAGATCGGTGCCGGTGCCCTTGGGCAATTCCTCCCGGGCAACCTTGTCGAATTCCTTCAAGATTTCGTCCAGACCATATCCGGTTGCCTTGTTGGCGCTGATCACTGCGGCGCGCTGCTTGTTGAAGTGATTGAGCTCCTTCGGTGCCACGGTTTCGCGCACGGTGACCAGGTTGGATAACTGGTGCAGGTCGTTGTCGCGCCCGCGCAGATAAACCGAGGTCAGGTCCGAGGGCTGGCGGCGCTTGTCATCCTCCACCTGCAACACCACGTCGTATTGTTTGCCTTCGCGCTTGTAGCGAGTCACGTCGCGCCCGCCCATCAGGGTTTCCAGCGTGCGGCCGATGTTCTCCATCGACACGCCCAGATCGGCGGCCTTGTCGCGATCGATGTCGACGCGCAATTGCGGCTTGTTGAGCTTCAGGTCGGTATCCAGTCCGGTGATGCCCTTGTACTGCGACAGCTTGGACATCATCTTGCCGACGTTGGTCTGCAGCTCCTCATAACTGTTTCCATAAACGATGTATTCAATGTTCTTGGCGAGGAAGCTGCCGCCGAAGGAAGGCGGGTCTTTGGCGAAGGAAATGACGCCGGGCAATCCACCGAACAGTTTCGGCGCCAGTTCCTTGGTAATGGCCATCTGGCTGCGATCGCGTTCGTCCCAATGCTTCAACACGGAGAAGGCGATGCCGATGTTGACCGGATTGGGCCGCTCCAGTCCCGGCGCCACCACGGCAAACATGGTTTCAATTTCCGGGATGGCCTCGCCCATACCCTCGACGATCTTCATGTAACCGTCGGTGTATTGCATCGTCGAGCCTTCCGGCGCCACCACGAAGGCCATGAAGAAGCCGCGATCTTCGAGCGGGGAGAGCTCATCCTTGGGGATCAATTGCGTGAACAAAAATACCATTGAACCGACCACCGCGACGAACACGATGCCGACCACCCAGCGCACGCGCAGAATTCCACGCAGGGCGGCACGGTAAACATTGTTCATGCCCTCGAAAAACGGCTCGGTCTTGCGGTGAATCCAGCCGTGTTCGCTGCTCTTGAACAGCTTTGAGCACATCATCGGCGTCAAGGTCAGTGCCACGAATCCCGACACGATCACGGCAGCCGACACCGTCAGCGCAAACTCGATGAACAACTGGCCGGTGCGCCCGGTCATGAACACCAGCGGGGTGAACACGGCGGCGAGCGTAATGGTCATCGCCACCACGGCGAAGCCGATTTCCTTCGCGCCTTTGCGCGCCGCCTGCATCGGCTTCATACCCTCTTCGATATGGCGATGGATGTTTTCCAGCACGACGATGGCGTCATCCACCACCAGACCAACCGCGAGCACGATGGCGAGCAGTGTCAGCACATTGATGGAAAAACCCATCAGATAAACGAAGAAAAACGCGCCAATCAGCGACACCGGGATGGTCACTACCGGAATCAGGGTTGCGCGCGCGCTGCGCAGGAAGAAGAAAATCACCAGCACCACCAGCACCAGCGCTTCGACCATGGTGGTGTATACGGCTTTGATCGAGGCATCGATGAAGCTCGAGGTATCCACCGCGATTTTCATTTTCATGCCTTCAGGCAGGCCGGCTTGCAGGCGCGGCAGAATCTCGCGCACCCCTTCGGCAATGGCCAGCGTATTGCCGGTCGATTGCTTGACGATGCCCAGGCCCAGCGCCTCCTCGCCGCCGACACGGACGATCTTGCGGTTTTCGTAGGGTCCGGGCGCGGCATAGCCGACATCCTTGAGCCGGATCGGATAGCCGTTGGATTCCGTGATGATCATGTTGTTGAACGCTTCCGCGCTCTTCAGATCGGTTTCCGCCAGTACGGTGAATTCCCGCGATGTGCTCTCGATGCGCCCGCCGGGAGAATCCAGATTCTGGCGCAGGAGCGCCGCTTCCACGTCCTGTACCGCCAGGCCCTGCGCGGCGAGGCGCTCGCGATCGATCCATGCGCGCATCGAATACTTACGCTCGCCGCCGATGACCACGGTAGCCACGCCGGTCAGCGACTTCAGCGGATCGAGCAGATAGCGATCGGCGTAATCCGTCATTTCCATCGGCGAGTGACGGTCGCTGGTCAGCGCGATCCACATGATCGGCCAGGCATCGGCTTCGATCTTGTTCACCACCGGGTCGAGCGCGGTGGCGGGCAGTTGCGCTTTGACACGGGCTACCCGGTCGCGCACGTCGTTGGCGGCGTCTTCCACATCGCGGCTGGTGAAGAAAGTCGCCGTGATCTGGCTGACTTCCTCGCGGCTCTGCGATTTGATGGTCTTGATGCCTTCGATGCCGGAGAGCACGTCTTCGATGGGCGTCGTGACAACGCTTTCCATTACCTGTGCCGTGGCGCCCTTGTACACCGTGCGCACCGATACGGTCGGAGGATCGATCTTCGGATACTCGCGTACCGCAAGACGGTCGAAAGCTATCACGCCCAGCAGCACGATGAGCAGGCTCATCACGGTGGCAAGCACCGGGCGTTTGATGGAAATTTCGGAGAGGATCATGGAGTTTCTCCTTGAACGATTATGCGGATTAACTCTTGGCCGGAGCGGCTCCGGCCGTT
The DNA here is from genome assembly GCA_031403365.1 of Betaproteobacteria bacterium. Lineage (GTDB taxonomy): Bacteria > Pseudomonadota > Gammaproteobacteria > Burkholderiales > JACQAP01 > JACQAP01. The sequence continues at coordinate 14,786 of JANNTE010000127.1, forward strand.
GGTGCGGCGGGCGCAGGCGGCGCGGCGAGCACCGACACTGGCGCACCGTCGCGCAGTTTCATCTGGCCTTCGGTGATGACGATATCGCCGGCGGCCAATCCGGTCAGCACTTCGACTTCGCCCGGACGGCGCACACCCAGATCGATACGGGTGAGCGCAGCCTTGCCGTCAACTGCCTTGAAAACAAAGCTGTCCTTGCCCTGCGGCCAGATCGCGGTTTCCGGCACGATCACCGCATTGGGCCGGTTTTCCAGCGTGACCGCGACGCGCACAAACATGCCGGGCTTGAGTTTGTTGCTGGTATTGGCAATGCGCGCGCGCATCAGCACCGTACGCGTTCTGTCGTCCACCACCGGTTCGACTGCGTAGACACGTCCGCGGAAATCCTCGCCCGGATAGGAATCCAGACGCAGCGCGACTTCCTGGTTCTGACGCACCTTGGACATATAGACCTCGGGAATGCGGAAATCGACTTTGATGTTGCCTATGCTCTCCAGCCTGACGATATCGGCTCCAGCTTTGACATAGGCGCCCGGGCTCACCATGCGCAATCCAACCGTGCCCGCGAACGGTGCGCGTATTAGGGTCTTGGCGACGCGCGACTCGGCCTCGGCCAGCCGGGCTTGCAGGCGTTCGGTGTTGCCGAGTTGCACATCGAGCGCATCCTTGCTGATGAAATTCTGCTGATGCAGTTCCCGGGTGCGGTCGAGGCGCTGCGCTTCCGTTTTCAGTTCGGCCCGCACTCCGGCGGACTGAGCTTCGAATTCGCTGCTGTCCAGCGTCACCAGCCGCTCCCCGGCTGCCACGGCCTGGCCTTCCTTGAAGTGCAATCCGGTGATGCGGCCATCGATCTCCGGGCGGATGATTACCGACTCCTCGGCGAGCAGGGTACCCACGGCGCTAACTTCGTCCGTCACATGACCGATGGTGACCTCGACTGCTTTTACTGGAAGTCCCGCATTCGGTTGCGGCACCGGCTTGGCGGCGCCGGGTTTCGGTGCGCCTGCGGTGGAGTCATTCTTTGAGCCGCAGCCGCTCACAAAAAAACCAGCAATGACAAGGGCTAAAGCAAGAGAAACAATACCTGGAGTCGACTTATGCACAGATCTACCTCTAAACTCGGGGTCCGCAGCCGGCTTCGGGCAGACCTGGTGGGACATAGGCGGCCAGTAAGAATTGGCGCTGGCCATCGGGGCGTTGAACGATTGTTATGGCACGATTGCCACAAGCAGCATGTAATTGCTGACCGGAAAGTCAGTTATTCTGCACATAATAACCGAGTTCGATGGCCCCCACCATGAGAATTTCTGCTGGTTTCGGACGTCATCGCGCGCAGCGGGGGCTTTGCCACCGGCTTACGGCTGTGCCCGATCTCGGAGTCATGCGCAAATTGCGCAACTCGTAGCATGGCTTGCCCGGGGCAAGAACGAAGCCGTGGCGGCCGCTGCTGATGTTTGCGATCTAGACGGCCCGGCAGGACGGGGGCGCCGAACGGTCATTGCCTCAAGCGCTTTACCGCTGCCATTTTGTCGGTGCTTCTGTTGTTTCCGGGTACGCCAATGCAATCGCGCAACATGACGTGGAGGCGGGTTTTGAGCGGATTCCTGGTCAGCTTGATGAGCATCGTCGCGCTGGTTGTGGCAGGGCTGTCGGTGTTGCTTTACTTCGCGCAGGATCAGCTCATTTTCTATCGGCAACCGGCACCCGGGGTACCGCCGCAGGCCGCTGGCCTGGTGATCGACGAAGTACGGATCGCAACAGCGGATGGATTATCGCTGCGGGGTTGGCTCGGCCGCCCTGTCGCGGCGACGGGCCAGGGTCTGCCGCTGGCGATCTACTTTGGCGGCAATGCGGAAGAAGTGTCCCATATGGCCGCGCGGGCCACGCACTTTCCCGGTTGGTCTTTGCTGGCGGTTAATTATCGCGGCTATGGCGGCAGCGCCGGAGTGCCATCCGAACACGCGCTGTTCTCCGATGCCCTGGCCGTGTATGACTGGGCCGCGGGGCGTCCAGATGTTGCCGCGGCCTGCATTGCAGCCATTGGCCGCAGCCTGGGCAGTGGCGTCGCGGTCCATCTGGCCGCAGAGCGCCAGTTGGCGAGTCTGGTGCTGATCACACCGTTCGACAGCCTTCGCGCCGTGGCGCAGCGGCACTATCCCTTTTTGCCGGTATCGCTATTGCTGAGGCACCGGTTTGACTCGATTGAACGCGCAGCGCAAATCTCCACGCCGATGCTGGCGCTTGCCGCACAACGCGACAGCGTCGTTCCGCCGGCGCATGCGCGGGCGCTGTATGGGCAATGGCGAGGACCAAAGACCTGGCGCGTGATTGCCGGGGCGGACCACAATGACCTTGATTCCGTTCCTGAGTATTGGAAGGCGATCGCTGATCATTTGACCGGGGCAGGATTCGAAAGATCGTACGGATGCGTAGCCCGGGAAATTAGGTCATAATGATAACGATTCCCATTACCACAGTTTTCATGAAAGTGTTCGAGAAACCAGCATGTCCTTGGATTTAACCGCTGATTCGATGGCCGATAGCAGACGGCCGGTACCGCTGAGCAGCATCGGTATCGGGCAAATCGTCACGGTGTGCGAGGTGCGCACTGGCGTACATGAGGCCGAAGGAGGTGACATCGGCCTGCGGCTGCTCGAACTCGGATTTGTGGAGGGCGAATCCCTGCGCGTCATCGCGCACGGTCAGCCGGGAAACGAGCCAATTGCGGTGCGCATCGGAAACACCACCTTTGCTCTTCGCCGATTTGAAGCCGACCATGTGCTGGTGGCAACGGCGGCGCATGGGGCAAACCGGCCATGAACGCCGTGTCCGCCTTGCGTGTTGCTTTGCTCGGCAATCCCAATTGCGGCAAGACCGCGTTGTTCAATTTGCTGACCGGCAGCCGGCAAAAGGTCGCCAACTACGCAGGTGTGACGGTCGAACGCAAGGAAGGCCTGTTTGACACTCCCGAGGGCAAGCGCGTCCGCATCCTCGATCTGCCCGGCGCCTACAGCCTGAATGCGATCAGCCAGGACGAAACCATTACCCGCGATGTCGTGCTGGGTAACCGGGAGGGCGAAGAGCGCCCGGACTTGCTGATCTGCGTGACCGATGCCACAAATTTGCGGCTGAACCTCAATCTGGTTGTGGAGGCCAAGCGCCTGGGACTGCCGATGGTGCTGGCCTTGAACATGGCCGATGTCGCGCAACACCGGGGCGTGCATATCGATGCCGACATGCTGGAGCGCGAACTGGGCATGCCGGTAGTGCGTACCGTGGCGGTGCGGCGTGGCGGTGCGGACGAATTGATCGGCGCCATAGAGCGCCATCTGTCGGGCCGCCCGCCCGCTGAATCGAAATGGACGGCATCGGACACCGCCGATGTGGCCACGACCCAGCGTGAGGTTCGCCGCATCATGACTGCCGCCGTGCGTGAACCGGCGAACGAACTGCGTGTTGACGATGCGATTGACCGCGTTGTGCTGCATCCCTTGTGGGGCTACGTCATTCTGGCGCTGACGCTGTTCATGATGTTCCAGGCAGTATTCAGTTGGGCGCAGTGGCCCATGGACGCGATCAATGCCCTGGTAGATGCGGCCGGCACACTGCTGTCGACCTGGCTGCCCGAGGGCATTCTCCAGAGTTTGTTGGTCGACGGCGTTATCGCAGGCGCGGGCAGCGTGCTGGTGTTTCTGCCGCAAATCCTGATCCTGTTTCTGTTCATCCTGGCGCTGGAGGATTCAGGCTATCTGCCGCGCGCGGCGTTCATGCTCGACCGCATGATGGGCACGGTCGGGCTGTCGGGGCGCTCCTTCATTCCGTTGTTGTCGAGTTTTGCCTGCGCTGTGCCTGGGATCATGGCCACGCGAAGTATCGGCAACTGGCGTGATCGCCTGACCACCATCATGATTGCGCCGCTGACGACCTGCTCGGCGCGGCTGCCGGTCTATGCCCTGATAATCGGAGCGTTCATTCCGCAACGCACGGTGCTGGGAGTGCTTAACCTGCAAGGCATTGTGCTTTTTGCCCTGTACATCGCGGGAATCGTCAGTGCGATGGCGGTGGCCTGGGTTTTGAAGGTCGCTGCCGGACGCAATATCCTGCACCCGCTGTTGATGGAGTTGCCGTCTTACCGCTGGCCGAATCCGAGGAATCTCGTCATTGGCCTCATCGAACGGGCGAAAATTTTTCTCACCCGCGTCGGTACCATCATTCTCTCGCTGACGATCCTGCTCTGGTTTCTGTCCTCGTTCCCGGCGCCGCCGCCGGATGCGACCGGCCCGGCGATCCAGTACAGCGTTGCCGGAATCATCGGGCGCGCGCTCGAAACTGTGCTGTCGCCGATCGGATTCAACTGGCAGATCTCCATCGCCCTGGTACCGGGGCTGGCGGCACGCGAAGTTGCGGTGGGTGCGCTCGGAACCGTCTATGCGTTATCGGCGGCCGGCGACGACGTGGCAGCGCAATTGCAGCCGATGATCGCGCAGACCTGGTCACTCGCCACGGCGTACTCCCTGCTGGCCTGGTTCGTTTTTGCGCCGCAGTGTCTTTCGACGTTGGCAATCGTACGTCGTGAAACCAACTCAATGCGCTATCCACTGATCATGGCGGGCTATTTGTTTGCGCTTGCCTATCTGGCCTCGTTCTTGACATTTCGGATTGCCCTCGCGTTAACCGGAGGTTGAATCATGCAGGCTCTGATCGCCTATTTTATTGTTGCCACCGCAATGTTTTACGCGGCCTGGCTGTTCATGCCGCTGGCGTTGCGCGGCCGGCTGATCGCGCGTTTCATCGCATTGGTCCCTGCGTCGCAGAAGGCTCGTTTTGCCCGTCTGCGGTCGGGGGCGGAGAGCGTGGGTTGCAGCTCGTGCAAAGGCTGCGCAAGCACCGCATCATCCTCTGCGCCGCGGGCAGCGCAGACCAAAACTGTTCAATTTCATCGCCGGTAGACTACCGGGTACTGGGGCGCGGTGATAACCACCCGCCCGGGTTCATGCCAGCGTTGATCCAGTCCCGGCTTTTGACGCCTTCGGGAGGTTGCACCCGCTCCGCCGTGTAGTGCTTGATGTTGCCAATGGTGATCCGGCCATTGACCGTGCGCGCTGTCCCATAGGCGGTACCGGTTACGGCTTGATGACCGCGGCCCAGTTTCATCACGACCCTGCCGCTCGGCGCATCGAAGCTCTGGTACTCGAACGCGGCGATGATCGCGTCGGTTCCCGGATTGCGCTGCCTGGTGCCCGGAGCGATCTGCTCCGTCGCTTTTTCATACGCGCTTTTCAGGCCGAGCAAAGCCTGCGCCATGCTGTACGCCGGATAATTCGGGACATCCCGGGCACTCTCGAAGTAAATCTGCCGCAGCCAGTCCTGCAACGCGCTTCTGGGTGCGAAAACGCCGTTGGTGCCACGCGCGCCAACAATGCTGCCGTCCGGGATGCTGCCCGCCAATCGGCCCAAATGTGCTTCGCCTGCGACCAGCATGAGTTGACTGCGCGAGAATAGGTTTTTCGCCATCGCCTGCGGCATGAATGCTTCCAGATCGTCTCCCCAGAAGCTGGAAAAGATCACTTCGGAATCGCTTCTTCCAAGCGCCTCGATTTCTCCTGCGTAATTCCCGCTGCCGAATTTCGCCCACTGCGAGGTGGTGATGGCCAGATCGGGGTTGAGCGAGAGCATGGCCGCGCTGAAGTCCGCCCAGGACTCCCGTCCCCAAGGGTAGTTCTGATTGATTCCGGCCAGGCTCTTCAGGCCGGGTCGATTTTCCGACAGATACAGGGCCCCCGCGACGGCGTCCATGGTGCTGTGTGACCGGGAGCGAAACACGTAACGGTAGCTCGCTTCTTCGAAAATTCGCGGCGTGCCGCAATCGAGCAGGACGGTGATGATGCGCAGTTCCTCCGCAACCGGCGCCACCGCCAGACAATTGCCATCGCCGGTGTAGCCGACAACGAAATCGACCTGCTTGCGGGAAACAAGGGCGCGCAGAACGGCAACCTGTCTGGCCGCACCTCCGGCTTCGTCGATAAACACCAATTCCAGTTTCCTGCCGCCAAATCCCCTCGCGGTGTAGGGTGCGGGTGCACTGCCGGAGTTCAGTGAGCCCACAATCGCTTCCGCGGCAAGTCTTGCAGGGATGCCAAGCGATGCCGCAGCCGGACCGGAGAGGAAAGTCACCAGGCCGATCCGGATTGGCCTGCTCTGGGCCAGAGATGCGGGTGAGAAAGCCAGCGCGATGCACAACAGCAGGGACGCGAAAATCGAGAGTCTGGATGTCCTGATGTTCATGCGGTGTTCCCGGTTCCTGCAATGCCAAAACAGACGCCGGAATTCTACGGCGTCGCCAAGGGATGCCAAGGTTTCGCCAACCAGGGATGCGAAGGCTTCGCCAACCAAGGGTGCCAAGGCTTCGCCAGTCGGTAATTCTATGCAATGCGCAGCCGCGACCTGGCGCGTGCGATGGCAGCCCGCACCTGGTTGGGCGCAGTGCCGCCGATATGGTCGCGCGCCGCCAGCGAGCCTTCGAGCGACAACTGGTCGAGCACGTCGGCGTCGATCAGGCTCGCGAACTGTTTCAACTCGTCTATGCCCAGTTGTGCAAGATCAAGGCCTCTGCCTGCAGCGCTGCGCACGGCACGCGCAACGACCTCATGCGCTTGCCTGAACGGCATGCCTTTCTTCACCAGATAGTCCGCGAGATCGGTTGCCGTGGCGTAGCCCTCAGACGCCGCTCGGCGCATTGCCTGAGCATCGACGCTGATGCCGCCGATCATGTCCGTGTAGATCCTGAGCGTCGCATTGACGGTGTCCGCAGTGTCGAACAAGGGCTCCTTGTCTTCCTGATTGTCCTTGTTATAGGCCAGCGGCTGGCCCTTCATCAGAGTAAGCAGGCCCATCAGGTGGCCATTGACACGACCGGTCTTGCCGCGCACCAGTTCAGGCACGTCGGGATTCTTCTTCTGCGGCATCATCGATGAGCCGGTGCAGAAGCGATCAGCCAGCCGGATAAACCCGAAGCGGGGATTCATCCAGAGAATCAGCTCCTCCGACAACCGCGACAGGTGCGTCATGAGCAGCGCCGCAGCGGCGCAATACTCAATGGCGAAGTCGCGGTCGGATACCGCGTCGATCGAGTTTTCGCAAACGCCGTCGAAACCAAGTTCTTTTGCCACGCGTTCACGATCAATGGGGAATGTCGTTCCAGCGAGTGCGCCTGCGCCCAGAGGCAGGACGTTGAGCCGCTTGCGGCAGTCCGCGAAACGGGAAGCATCGCGACCCACCATTTCGTAATAGGCCATCAGGTGATGCGCGAAGCTCACCGGTTGTGCGACCTGCAAGTGCGTAAACCCAGGCATCAAGGTATGGAGATGTTGTTCCGCGAGATCCAGCAGGCGACTCTGGAAGGCGGCCATGAGGGACAACGCATCGTCAATCACGGCACGAAGAAACAGCCGAATGTCGGTGGCCACCTGATCGTTGCGCGAGCGCCCGGTGTGCAGTCGTTTGCCAGCATCGCCGACCAGATCCGTCAGGCGTCTCTCGATGTTGAGGTGGACATCCTCAAGATCAATCGACCAGATGAATTTTCCGCTCTGGATTTCATCAGAAATGGCGCCCATGCCGCGCTCGATGTCTGCAAGGTCGGTGCTGGACAGCACCCCAACCGCGCGCAGCATGCGCGCATGCGCAAGAGAGCCCTGAATGTCGAACTCCGCCAGCCTTTTGTCGAAACTGACCGACGCCGTATAACGCTTGACCAGCTCCGCGACCGGCTCGTCAAATCTGCCCGACCAGGTTATGCCATTTTCGGTCTTGCCATCTTTGTCTGCCGGTGGTTCCTGTGGTTGCATTGAAGCTTGGCCCCGTTCACAATGGAATGCGTTAAATAATTGTTTTCTTGCGTCTTTCGGCGCGTCTGTAACGATGGCAAGTATAAATCAAAACCCGCGTGCGACTTTGCTGCCGAACTTCGGCAACGTCGGAGCGATACTTCGCATCCTGTTGGTTGTCGCGGCCATTACGTTCGGTGCGGCGGCAGTGAAGTCGTTCACCTTGTCCGGAGCACTTGAACAGTGGCTCGCAATTTCTGCATTGGCGCAACCGATCACTATGGTGTCATTGCTCGCCCTCGGCGTAAGCAACGCCTGGCTGCACCAACTCGAATATCCGAAGGCGGTCGCTGCAATCCTGTTCCTGGAGATGGTCATTACGATGATCGTGCTTGTCTTCGGGGCGATGCTGCTTGGCACCGATGTGCGCAACCCCGAGCGCGCGCTGTTGTTTACGGCGGTTGTGAGCGGGCTGCTCCTGGCCTATTTCAACTTGCGCAACCGCGCGCTTTCGCCGGCCTTGGCGGAAGCCAGACTGCAAGCCCTTCAGGCGCGCATCCGCCCGCACTTTCTATTCAACAGCATTAACGCAGTACTGTCGTTGATCCGCGCCGATCCTCGTCGCGCGGAGACTGCGCTCGAGGACATGGCCGATTTGTTTCGCATATTGATGGCCGACAATCGCGATCTGGCGCCGTTGGAGAACGAAGTCGAATTGTGCCGCCAGTACCTTGCCATCGAGGAACTGCGGCTGGGAGACCGGCTTCAAGTCGAGTGGCATGTGGATAAAATGCCCGGGAACGCGCTGGTCCCGCCGTTGCTGTTGCAGCCCTTGCTCGAAAACGCGATCTATCATGGCATTGAGCCGTCGATCGAACCCGGTGTGGTCAGCATCAATATCTATCTTGTTCGCGATCTGGTTCACATGGTTCTCAACAATCCGTATCGCAAGGACGGCAATCACCACTCTGGCAACAAGATGGCCCTGGGCAACATCCGGGAGCGTTTATCCCTGCACTACGATGCGGAGGCCAGCCTGCAAACCCGAGTGGGTGAAAGAGACTACGAGGTTCACATCACGATTCCGTATGTGAAAGCGGACCCATGACCAAACACCCGCAGGCATTGACCGTTGTCATCGTCGATGACGAAACGCCGGCGCGCAGCCGGTTGCGCGACCTTCTGGAAGACTGCGCCAGCAGTTTTCCGATCGAGCTTGTCGGAGAGGCGGCCAGCGGAATCGCGCTGCTGGCATTGCTGGAAAAGACGCCGGCGGAAGTGGTGCTGCTCGATATTCGCATGCCGGAGATGGACGGACTGGAAGCGGCCCGGCATTTGCTGAAGCTTCAGAATCCGCCTTCCGTCATCTTCACCACCGCGTACAACGACCATGCTCTTGAAGCATTCGAACTGCATGCGGTGGACTATCTGGTCAAGCCGATCCGGTTGCGGCGTTTGCACGACGCGTTGACGCGGGCCCGCGCCATTACCCCGTTGCGGCTCGATGTGCTGCAAAGAATCGCGCCCGAGGCCCGCAAGCATCTTTCCGTTCATGAGCGCGGCAAGGTAACGCTGATTCCGGTGCCGGAAATCCTCTACCTGCGCGCTGAGCTCAAGTACGTCACGGTGCGCACGGCAGCGGGCGAACATCTGGCGGAGGAATCACTTGCCCGACTGGAGACCGAGTTTGCCGGTCAATTTGTGCGCATCCATCGTAGCTGTCTCGTGGCGGTGGCGCACATCACCGGTTTCGAGAGACAATCCGGGGAGTTGGGCGAGTCGCACTGGACTGTCATGCTGAACGGTCTGGATGAAAAACTGGCGGTCAGTCGCCGCCAGCAACATATCGTCAAGGAGCTCGGGCGTAGTTTGCTGTAACCGGGCATTGTCTCGCTATCGCGGCAAACGGCTATTCCTGCTGCGCGGAAAAGTGTCCGCGGTGGACGGGAATCCTGAACTGAGATTTTGAAACCCCCGAGGGTTGCCTTTCGTTGTGAATTATCCGTCCACAATTATCATTGCGACCCGAGAAAGCGCTTTGGCCATGTGGCAGGCGCAACATATCGAGGCCAGGCTCCGCGCCCTGTATCCGTCGATGCGCACGCAATTGCTGGGCATGACGACGGAGGGCGACCGCCTGCTTGGCACGTCGCTGGCGAAGATTGGTGGCAAGGGGCTGTTTGTGAAGGAACTGGAGCTCGCCTTGCAAACGGGACAGGCGGACATTGCCGTGCATTCGATGAAGGACGTTCCGATGAATCTGCCCGACGGATTCACCATTGCGGCCATCACCGAGCGCGAAGATCCGCGCGATGCTTTCGTGTCGAACCGCTATCCGGACCTGGGCAGTCTGCCGCAAGGCGCCGTGATAGGCACGTCCAGCCTGAGGCGTGAGAGCCAGTTAAGGGCCAGGTTCGCGCATTTGCGCGTCGAACCCCTGCGCGGCAACGTGCAGACGCGCTTGCGCAAACTGGACGAAGGCCGGTACGCCGGCATCATTCTCGCCGCTGCCGGACTTAAAAGACTGGGTCTTGCCGCGCGCATCACCAGTATTATCGAGCCGGCAGTCAGTCTGCCGGCAGTCGGACAAGGAGCGCTGGGGATCGAATGCCTGTCGAAGCGCGGCGACCTGATCGAGGCATTGGCACCCTTGAATGACCCGGACACTTCTTGGTGCGTGGAAGCCGAGCGCGCGCTGAGCCGTTCGCTCGCCGGGAGTTGTCAATTACCGCTGGGCGGATTTGCCGAAATCAACGCGGGTCATGCGCGTTTACGCGGTTTCGTTGCCAGTCCCGACGGCAGTCGTGTGGTCAGTGATGAACTTGGCGCGCCTGTCTCCGGCAATCCGCTGGAGCTTGGACACGCGCTGGCGCGGTGTCTGATCGAGAAGGGTGCGCGCGAGATCCTGGCCGCACTGGATACGCATCCTGATGAAACCCGCCCTGGCTGAAGTCGGCGTATTGATCACCAGGCCTGCGGGTCAGGCAGGGCAGCTGGCGGAACTGGTCGCGGCCGCCGGCGGCAAACCGGTGCTGTTTCCGGCCCTGGAAATCGAACCACTGGAAGGTATGGAGACTCGTGCGCCGCTGAACGCGCCGCTGCATTTCGACCTGCTAATATTCGTCAGCCCGAACGCGGTTCGCGTAGCGATGCCGCATATTCGCAGGCAAGGGGGCATCGCGGCGGGAGCCAGGGTGGCCGCGGTCGGACCGGGGACAGTGGCTGAGTTGAAGAAGTCCGGAGTCCGGAACATCATATCGCCCAGATCGGGATTCGACAGCGAGGCACTGATCCGTGAATTATCCTCGCTGGCGCTTGAAGGCAGTCGCGCCCTGATCATCCGGGGACAGGGTGGGCGCGAACTTCTGGGCGAAACGCTGCGTTTGCGCGGAATTGAGGTCACTATTCTGGAATGCTATCGGCGGAAAAAGCCGGACGCCGATCTCAACGAACTGCTGGCCGGGCGGAGTAAGGGCGAATTAAGGGCGTGTGTTGCCACGAGTTCGGCTATCGTAGTCAATCTTTTCAGCATGGCCGGCGATGCCGGGCGTTCCTGGTTGTCGGGTACGACTTTTTTCGTTTCCCATCCGCGTGTGGCCGCCACGGCGATATCCTGCGGAGTGCGGCAGGTGATCGTCGCCGGAGTCGGCGACGAGGCTTTGGTGACGGCAATGAAAACGTGGTTCCCACGCAATAACCTGCGCCCGCCAATCCCCCTTATGCCAATCAATGACGCTTCGGGACTTAGCGATGTCTGATCAGCAAAACGAGTCAAAACCTGTCGGCGCCTCGCCCGCCGCATCACCACCGCGCCGGTCATATTTGGCCGCAGCGGCAATTTTTCTGTCGGCAGTAGCGCTCCTTGGATCGGGATGGCAGTGGTTCGATTCGACTCGCAGCTTCGAACGATTCGAGTTCGAGCTTGCGAAGCGCCTCGGCGACATCGATAACCTGAGCCGCGACGCGCGTTCACTCGCCATGCAGTCGCGCGACGCGATGGGCGAGGCCAGTGCGAGACTCGGTCAGTTGGAGGTACGCACGATTGAACTGCAGAATCAGCGTTTCGCCATCGAATCGCTCTATCGCGATCTCGCCGGCAGCAAGGACGAATGGACGCTGGCCGAGGTGGAGCAGGTGCTCCTGATTGCCAATCAGCAATTGCTGCTGGCCGGCAATGTCAAGGCGGCATTGATCGCAATGGAAACTGCCGATGCGCGGATCTCGCGCATGGAGCGGGCGCAACTGACCGCGTTGCGCCGTGCGGTCAACGCCGACATGGAACGCCTGAAAGCCGTGCCGCATCTCGACATTGTCGGTATGACTTTGATGCTGGATCAGATGATGAATCAGATTGATACCCTGACTCTGGCCATGAATGCGCGTCCGCCACGACCGGTCTCCGAACCGCAGCCTTCCGCAGCCGGGTTCTGGCAACGGATCTGGGGGGAAGTGGTGCAGGATCTCGGCGACTTGATCCGGGTTGAAAACATCGGCACGCCGGAAGTCCCGTTTTTGTCACCAGATCAGGCTTTCTTTTTGCGCGAGCATCTGAAGTTACGGCTGCTGGGCGCACGTCTGGCCCTGCTCGCGCACGATGAGGCGAGTTTTCGCGCCGACATCAATGCCGCCTCCGGGTGGCTGGCCCGTTACTACCCTGCTTCTGACAAAACGGTCGCCGCGGCACAGGCCGCCTTGAAAAAGCTTGTCCAGACGGACATCAGCATTCAGGTGCCCGACATATCCGCGAGTCTGGATGCGGTGCGCCGTCTCAGACTCGTGCGCGAACGTGTGCTGCGCTGATGCCATGCATGCAAGAGCAGGCAGGGTGATGTGATGCGCGCATTGTTGTGGATTCTGGCATTGTTTGCCGCCGCAATCGGTTTGGTGATGGCTGCGCGATACAATAACGGCTATGTATTAGTGGTACTGGCCCCCTGGCGGGCCGAACTTTCGTTCAATTTTGCGCTCCTGCTGGCGTTGACGCTGTTTTTCCTGGGCTACATCCTGTTGCGCATGGTGAGCGCGACCTTGAGCACGCCGGCGCGCGTGCGCGTGTTCCAGAAGCGGCGCGCGCAAGAGCGGTCGCGGGCCGTGTTCAAGGATGCGTTGGTCAATTTCTTCGAAGGCCGATTCCGGCGTGCGGAAAAAGCGGCATCTTCGGCGCTCAAGGCCGGAGAATCGCCGGCTCTTTCCGCGATACTTGCGGCGCGCGCCGCCAACGGCATGCGCGACTACGACGCGCGGGACCGGTATCTCGCCCTGCCCGTGGGCGCCGACCCGGACGATGAGGCCATGCGGCTGATGGCGCAGGCTGAGATGTTGCTCGATGAGCGCCGATACTTTGAAGCCCTGGATATTCTAAAGAGGCTGCCGGAAAAACATACAGCGGCACTGCGCCTGGAATTGCGAGCACAGCAGATGGCCATGAACTGGGAACGCGTACTGGCGCTTGTTCCACAACTGGAGAAGCGCAAGGTGTTCGAGCGACCGGTCGTTGCGCAGTTGCGCCGGCAGGCGCTCATTGGAACCTTGACGCGTAAGGCGGTGGACGCGAAGTCGTTGCGGACCTACTGGGACCGGCTTGCCGCGGAAGATCGTAATGAACCGCACGTTGCCGCCGCCGCAGCGCAGGCATTCATCACTCTGGGAAGCGGCAGGGAAGCCCACAAGATCGTGGAGGAAGGCGTCGAGCGGCAGTGGGATCAGGCGCTGCTGGCGCTCTATGCTGAAGAGTTGGATGCGGACGTGAGGCAGCAGCTGGAGCGGGCCGAGTCGTGGCTCCAGAAACACCCCCGCGATGCCGTGTTGCTGCTGACCCTGGGGCGGCTTTGCGCCCATCAGGGGCTATGGGGAAAGGCGCGCAGTTATTTCGATGCGAGCCTCTCGATCGAGCCGACGCATACGGCGCATCTGGAACTCGGGCGTCTGCTGGAACGCGAGGGCAAGCTGGCAGAAGGTGCAGCGGAATACAGGAAGGCGCTTGCAGTGACTCTTGCTCAGTTGAAACAGCACGTCGGCGGACGCAGAAGGCTGGTGGTCTAGCTTATGCCATCCCGATAATGACGGCCCCGGATCAGAGCGTGCCCGCGGCCGACAAGGAATCGCCGTTGCGGGAAGATATCCGCCTGCTGGGTCGCATCCTCGGCGATACCCTGCGCGAGCAGGAAGGTGAGGGAATATATGATCTGATTGAGCGCACGCGACAGAATGCCATCCGCTTTCGCCGCGATCGTGATCCGCGGGCACGGCAGGAACTCGAGGCCACGCTCAACAAACTCGATCCGGCGCGTACAGTCGCGGTGGTCAGGGCATTCAGCTATTTCTCGCAACTGGCCAATATCGCCGAAGATCAACACCACAATCGCCGCCGCCGCGCCCATCTGATCGCCGGATCGGATGCGCAAGAAGGCAGCATGGTGCTGGCGCTGGATCGGGCGAGGGAGAACGGGGTCAGCCCGCAGCGGGTATCGGATTTTTTTTCTAATGCCTTGATCTCGCCGGTGCTCACTGCGCACCCGACCGAGGTCCAGCGCAAGAGCATTCTCGATTGCCAGCTTGAGATCGCGCGCCTCCTGACCGAACGTGATCGCATTGTGTTGACGCCGGACGAACGCCTGGCCAACGAAGAATCCCTGCGGCGTGTCGTGTTGACTTTGTGGCAGACGCGCATCCTGCGAGAGCTGCGCCTGACCGTGAATGACGAAATTGAGAACGGCTTGTCGTACTACCGCTACACTTTTCTGCGCCAATTGCCCAGGCTCTATGCAGAAGTGGAAGATTTGCTGGAGGTGCGCAAGCTGGGTGAAATTCGATCCGCGAACTTTCTCAAACTGGGTAGCTGGATCGGGGGTGATCGGGATGGCAATCCTTACGTGACTGACGAGGTCATGCGCCAAGCCCTTGGGCGCCAGTTCGCGACCGTGATGGATTTTTACCTTGAAGAGCTGCACCAGCTGGGGGGTGAACTGTCGCAGTCCCTGCGTATCGTGGTAACCACGCCGGCGCTCGAAGACCTGGCGTCGCGTTCGCCGGATACGTCCGAGCACCGTCGCGATGAACCCTACCGGCGCGCGCTGACCGGAATCTACTCCCGGCTTACCGCCACTTCGCATGCGCTGGGCCATCGTCACGAACGACCGGCCATTGCGCATGCGCAGCCTTATCGGGACGACACCGAGTTTGCCGCGGATCTTGCGACTCTGGCGGACTCGCTGGCCGCCAACGGTTCCCGACGCGTCGCCCGGGGAAGGTTGCGCAATTTGCTGAGGGCTGCGCGAATATTCGGGTTTCATCTGGCGCCCCTGGACATGCGCCAGCACAGTGGTGTGCACGAACAGGTCGTCGCGGAGTTGTATGCGCTCGGGGCATGCCAGGAAGGTTATGCGCAACTCGATGAAAACGGGCGCTGCGATTGGCTGCTGCGGGAACTCAGGTTGCCCAGACTGCTGCGATCCCCTTACCTGAAATACAGCGAGGAAACTGCCAAAGAGTTGGCCATCCTTGACACTGCCGCCCAGTTGCACATCCGTTTCGGCGCAAAAGCGCTGCCAAATTACATCATTTCCAAGGCCGACGGCGTCAGCGATCTGCTCGAAGTCGCGCTTCTGCTCAAGGAGGTGGGACTGCTGCGCGCAGGCGAGCACGTGCATTCGCAGGTCAATATCATCCCGTTGTTCGAAACGATAGCGGACTTGCGCGGCTGCGGCCCGATCATGGATCGTTTGTTTACGATTCCTCTATACAGGCAATTGCTCGCCAGCCGGGACGGGGCGCAGGAAGTCATGCTGGGTTATTCGGACAGCAACAAGGATGGCGGATTTCTGACCGCCAACTGGGAGCTGTATAAGGCGGAAGTCGAACTCGTCAAGGTATTCGCCCGTCATGGTGTAAGGCTGCGGCTGTTTCACGGTCGCGGAGGGTCGGTCGGACGAGGCGGCGGCCCGAGTTACCAGGCCGTGCTGGCACAGCCGCCCGGTAGCGTGGCGGGGCAAATCCGCATCACCGAGCAAGGCGAGGTCATTGCCAGCAAGTATTCCGATCCGGATATTGGCCGGCGCAATCTGGAGACTCTGCTGGCGGCGACTTTCGAGGCGACCCTGCTCACGCCCTCTGGCTTCGACCATAGCGACTTCGATCAAAACGCATTTCGCGAAGTCATGGAAGAAATGAGCGCGACGGCATATGCAGCCTACAGAAAACTGGTCTATGAAACCCCGGGTTTCGAGCAGTTCTTCCGCAGCGCCACGCCCATTGCCGAGATCGCCGATCTTAACGTCGGCAGCCGCCCGGCTTCGCGCAAGAAGTCCACCCGTATCGAGGACTTGCGGGCGATACCTTGGGTGTTCTCGTGGTCCTTGTCGCGCATCATGCTGCCCGGCTGGTATGGGTTTGGTGCCGCGGTCGAGGCACTGATCGCGCGTCGCGGCAATGCCGGGATGGATATGGTCAGGCAGATGTACCGGGACTGGCCCTTTTTTCGCACCCTGCTTTCAAACATGGACATGCTGCTGGCGAAAAGCGATATCGGAATCGCTTCGCGCTATGCGGAACTGGTTGTCGATGTGTCACTGCGGGAAAGCGTATTTGGGCAGATTCAGGCCGAATGGCATCGTACGGTTGGACATTTGCTGGCAATTACGGGCCAGAGCGAATTACTGGAAGCCAACCCGGCGCTGTCGCGCAGTTTGCGCAATCGTTCGCCTTATATCGATCCGCTCAATCATCTTCAGGTGGAACTGCTCAGGCGATATCGAGCCGGTGAAAATCAGGAGCGCACCCGGCGCGCCATATTGCTGACCATCAACGGTATTGCCGCGGGGTTGCGCAACAGCGGTTAGCGCTGTTCGCTCGCGAGCGCCGACCCAGCGTCGCACGCGTATCGGTTCCAGTCCCCCTGCATTTTTCATCCATAAGGCAAGCCAGAACTCGGGCTGGTTGCGCAGTTTTGAACCCAGACCGATCGACTTGAAAATGTGATGAATCGCGCGCGAATCCGGTTTTCAAGTCCTCGGCCGCGAACCTTTGGAGCGCGGCATTAATCAGGTAGTTTTACAAATAATCATATACTTTTGGGGCAAATATCGTACAATCTCGAGGCAGATTGCCTTAATTATCTACAAATCAAGGGCTTCGTGCATCCAATCAAGGGCGGATAAGATGAAGAAAGCGGCGGTCTGGAAAGCCGACTGGTTCCTCGGACTTATCGTGGCGGTGGCGTTGCTTTTTGCTTCCGGCAGTGATCTGGTCCAAAGTCTCGAGCGCTTGGCCTACGACTGGGGCGTTCGCGCATCCAGCCATGACCCATCGCCGCGCGTCGCCGTGATAGCCATTGACGACCAGAGCATTGCCAACATCGGACGCTGGCCGTGGTCGCGTGAAGTCCACGCACAGATGATTGCCAATCTGAAGCAGTCTGGGGCCAAGGTGGTCGGATATGCCTCCTTCTTTTTCGAGCCGCAAATTGATCCCGGCCTGGCCTACGTCCAGAAACTGAGCGCGCTCTATTCCGCGATACCCCAGAACGAGAGAGAGAATCTGGCTGAATTTGCGTCTGTGCTTGCAGAGGCGGAAGAAGCGATGAACAGCGATCGCAAACTGGCCGCCGCCATTTCCGAAGCGGGGAATGTCGCGCTGCCGATGCTGTTTGCCCTGGGGGAACCGCAGGGAAACCCGGACCGTCCTCTTTCAGAGGATGTTCTGAAGAACCAGATCACAAAAGTGGTGGACCGCATCGGGGCCGGGGACAACAATTTGTTTCCGCTGGCCACGCGACAGGCCGATGCGCCTCTGGCCGAAATTGCCCACGGTGCGGGCGCCATCGGCCACCTGAACGCGCTGCCCGACATTGATGGCAGTACCCGCACCGAGCCGCTGGTGCTTCGTTACTATGATCAGTATTTCCCCTCGTTCTCATTGGTGCTCGCGGCCAGGAGCCTCAACCTCGGTCCCGGCGATATCGAGCTTCGGCTGGGAGAGGGCATCAAAGTCGGGAATCTGTCCATCGCGACTGATCCCGACCTGCAGATGCACAGCTACTTCTACAAGGACCACGAGGGTGTACCCGCGTTTGCGCTGGACTCTTTCTACGATGTGATTTCGGGAAAGATTTCGGCCGACAAGTATCGCGACAAGGTCGTTCTGATCGGCGCAACCGCAGCCGGCGTGGGCACTTATCAGGTGACGCCCATCTCGGCCGCAATGCCTCCGGTCGTCATTCTTGCGCATTCGGTGTCCAGCATTCTCCAGGAAGATTTCTTCGTCGCTCCGGCATGGGGATTCTGGGTGGAGAAGCTGACATTTCTTTTGATCGCGCTGTATATCATCTTGATGTTGCCGCGGCTGAACGCGGGGATGGGTTTTGCCGTAAGCGCTGCGTTGCTGGCGGCGATTCTGGCGACACACTTCGCGTTCATGGCGGGCAAGTTGATGTGGATTCAACTCATGGCATCAGCGGTGCTGCTGGTCATCGGCCACATTCTGTTGACGACCAAGCGTTTCCTCGTGACTGAGCGCGGCAAAGTCAAGTCGGATCTGGATTCTGCCGAGTCCAATCGCATGCTGGGACTGGCTTTTCAGGGCCAGGGCCAGCTCGACATGGCCTTCGACAAGTTCAAGAAGGTGCCGCTTGACGACGCGGTAATGGACAACATGTACAACCTCGCCCTTGATTTCGAGCGCAAGCGCCAGTTCAACAAGGCGCACGCGGTCTACGAGTACATGGCAACCTACAATCCCAAATTCCGCGATCTCGATCAGAAGCTCAATCGCGCCAAACAAATGTCGGAGACCGTCATCCTCGGCACGGGCGGCGGACGAACCAATGCCAGCACTCTGATCACGGAAGGCGGGTCGGTGGAGAAACCGATGCTTGGCCGCTACCAGGTCGAGAAAGAACTTGGCAAGGGTGCGATGGGCGTGGTGTACTTGGGCAAGGATCCCAAGATCGGTCGCGTAGTTGCGATAAAGACCATGGCGCTGTCGCAGGAATTCGAGGCTGACGAATTGGAAGAAGTGAAGCAGAGGTTTTTCCGTGAGGCGGAAACCGCGGGCAGACTGAACCATCCGAACATCGTGACGATTTATGACGCCGGCGAAGAGCATGATCTCGCCTATATCGCCATGGAGTTCCTGAAAGGAAAGGACCTGGTGCCGCAGACCAAGCAGCCCGCACTGTTGCCGCTGCCCATGGTGCTTTCAATCGTGGCGCGAGTCGCGGATGCGCTTTCCTATGCGCACTTGCAGAGTGTGGTTCATCGCGACATCAAGCCGGCAAACATCATGTATGACCCGCAGTCCGATTCCGTAAAAGTGACCGATTTCGGCATAGCCCGGATTACGGATTCGTCGAAGACCAAAACCGGAATGATCCTCGGCACACCTTCCTATATGTCTCCGGAGCAACTGGCAGGCAAAAAAATCGAAGGTCAATCGGACTTGTTTTCGCTGGGAATTACGCTATATCAGCTGTGTTGCGGCAGTCTGCCGTTTCAGGGGGAATCGATGACGCAGTTGATGTTCAAGATCGCCAACGAACCACCGATCGACATTCTTGGCATCAATCCCGACTTGCCGCCGTGCGTGGTGGCCGCTATTAACAAGGCGCTCGCCAAGAATGTGGCGGAGCGATATCAAAGCGGTGCCGAATTCGCGCAGGCCGTTCGCGACTGTGCGGCCCAGTTTGATACCGTGGACGTTCCTCTCTAGTTTGGCGGCCAACATGAGCCTTAGTACCGCACTCGAGATTGTCAAGGCGACTCACACCGGGATGGTGCGTTCGCACAATGAAGACAGCATCGCCACTGACGCCGAAATCGGTCTCGCGATTCTGGCCGACGGCATGGGGGGTTATAACGCGGGTGAGGTCGCCAGCGGCATTGCGACGGCACTGATATCGAGCGAAACCCGAGAGGCGCTTGTGCGCGTCGATCCGCACGAAATGGACGCGGCGACCGGCAACGTTGTTGCGCACAAGCTTCTCGCGGACATTGTCGCCAAGGCCAACACATCTATTTTCAACGCGGCCAACAGCCAGCCCCAATACTCCGGCATGGGTACGACGCTGGTGGTTGCATTGTTCTGCAACAATCAACTCACGGTTGCACACATCGGCGATTCGCGCTGCTATCGGCATCGCGGCGGCAAGCTGGAGGCGGTAACCCGCGACCACTCGCTGCTGCAGGAGCAGATCGATAGCGGCCTGATTACAAAAGAAGCGGCACGACGATCCCAGAACAAGAATCTGGTAACGCGTGCACTGGGTATTGAGCCAACCGTCGATACCGAAGTCCATTCCTATCCCGTGCAGGAAGGCGACATATACTTGATCTGTTCGGACGGCCTGAACGACATGGTTGAGGACGATGACATCGAAATGACGCTCGGCGCGCTCGGAGCGAATCTTCCACTCGCCGCCGAGCAATTGGTGCAGATGGCGAACGACAACGGCGGCCGGGATAACGTATCGGTTGTGCTTATCAAAGTGAAAAAGGACTTTCCCGCGGACGAAAGTTTGTTTGCAAAGTTCTTTTCCTGGTTCAAATAGAGGAAAGCGGCTATGGCGAAGTTGATATTGAGTCTGGACGGTCAGTTGATCAAGGAGTTCGCGCTTAGCAAGGAGCGAACTTCCATCGGACGCAAACCTCACAACGATATTGCGATCGACAATTTGGCTGTGAGTGGCGAGCACGCCGTCATCATGACGATTCTCAACGATTCCTTCCTCGAAGATCTGGGAAGCACCAACGGCACCCTGATCAACGGACAGGCGGTCAAGAAACATTTTCTGCAGAACGGCGATACGGTGGAGATTGGAAAATACAAGTTGAAGTATGTAAACGAAGCGCCGGCCACCCTGAATCAGGATGAATTCGAGAAAACCATGGTTCTGAGGGCACCTCCGGCCGCAGCGGTCCGAAAGCCGGAGGTCAAGAATCTTGGCGACACCCAGACAAATATTCCGGCGATACCCGGAATCAGCAACGCGGCCGTCACGACTCAGCCTGGGATGAGCGCAGGCGCTTCGACGGGTCCGACGCCCGCGACGCCCGCGAAACCCGCAAGCCCGCCTGTTGCCACCGCTGCGGCTGCGACGGGTTCGGGCGCAGGGGGTACCCTCCAGATACTTTCCGGGCCGAATGCAGGCAAGGAAATGCCGCTAGCGAAGCCCTTGACGACACTGGGAAAGCCAGGCGTTCAAGTTGCGGTAATTGCCAAGCGTCCGCAGGGCTATTTCCTGACCCACGTCGAAGGCGGCAACTTCCCGGTGGTTAATGGCAAGACGCTCGATGCCCAAGCGTATCAGTTGGGCGATCACGACATCATCGAACTGGCGGGAGTCAAAATGGAGTTCTTTCTCAAGGCCTGAGGACTCCAAGGCGTCCAATCTCGAGCGGATCGACTTCAGAAAAGCAATGGGATCGTACGCCCGTAGTTGGCTTTCGGCGTGCGACACTCTGTGGGAGGTCCATTGAAGAAGCACCTGTTGCGCGTCGTTCTGGGCCTTGCGGTGGTCCTGGCGTTTGCGGGGCATGCCGCCAAGTACTACAAAATCCCATTCATCGACCGGCTCGAAAACATTGTTTACGACGCGCGTCTGCGCCTGACGCTGCGAGACAGCGTGGACCCACGCGTAGTGATCGTCGACATTGACGAGAAAAGCCTCGCCGCCGAAGGCCGCTGGCCGTGGCGGCGGGATAAACTTGGCATCCTGCTCGACCAGTTATTCGACCATTACAAAGTAGGAATAGTCGGGTTCGACGTTTTTTTTACCGAACCTGACGAGAGCTCCGGACTGGAGATTCTGCAGCAATTGAGCCGGGCGGAGTTGAAAGGTGACGCCCTGTTTCAGGCGGTCCTGAAGGACGTTGCACCGCGCCTCGAATACGATCGTGTGTTCGCGGAAAAGCTGAAGAACCGGGCGATCGTGCTCGGATACTACTTTTCCGACGTTCAATTGGAAGATGGGAAAGGGCTGGCGTCCGGTGCTCTTCCCGATCCCGTGCTTCAAGCCGGTACATTCAAGGGCAAGAACGTCTCGTTTACCAGTTGGGCCGGCTATGGCGCCAATTTGGAGGAATTTCAGAAAGCGGCCGCGGGCGCGGGCCACGTCAATGCCTGGCCAGACGACGACGGAGTGACCCGTCGCGTCCCGGTCCTCGCCGAGTACAAAGGCGGCTACTACGAGTCCTTGTCGATGGCAATGGTCAGGTTGGGCCTGGGTCTGCCGTCAGTCGTGCCGGGGTTCTCGGGGCAAAAGTCGAAGGACTACCCCGGGCTCGAGTGGGTAGAAATGGGAGATGTGAGCATACCGGTTGACGATATCGTTACTGCGCTTGTTCCCTATCGAGGCAAGCAAGGCAGCTTTCGATACGTGTCAGCTACCGATGTACTGAAAGGGGCCGTGCCGCGTGATGCACTTGAAAACAAGATAGTGCTGGTCGGCACCACAGCGCCGGGCCTTTTTGACCTGCGCGCGACGCCGGTCGCCAAGGTTTATCCCGGGGTTGAAATCCATGCCAACATGATCGCAGGAATGCTTGATGGCAACATAAAAAAACGACCGGCTTACGTACTGGCCGCGGAAATTCTGCTGCTGTTGTTTGCCGGCATCGCCATGGCGATGCTGTTGCCCCTGATCAATCCTTTGCGCGCCACGATCCTGACGATCGTGGTATTCGTGGCGGTGTTTGCGACCAATTTCCTGGTGTGGACGCAGGGAGGCCTGGTGCTTCCCCTGGCATCCGGTTTGCTGATGGTGGCGATGATCTTTGCTCTGAACATGTCCTATGGCTTCTTCGTCGAGTCGCGGGCAAAACGTCAGATTACCGGTTTGTTCGGACAGTACGTCCCGCTCGAACTGGTCGATGAAATGAGCAAGAATCCGGAATCTTTCTCCATGGAGGGAGAGAGCCGTGATCTAACCGTCCTGTTTACCGACGTGCGCGGATTCACCACGATTTCCGAGGGCATGGATCCGAAAGCATTGTCCAGTCTGATGAACGAGTTCCTCACGCCATTGACGCGAATTATTCACAAGAATCGCGGCACCATCGACAAGTACATGGGCGACTGCATCATGGCCTTCTGGGGCGCACCGCTCGCCGATCCCCATCATGCCCGCAACGCGGTCATTGCCGGGATGGAAATGCAACGCGCCCTCGACGAGCTGCAGCCAAAATTCCTGGACAAAGGCTGGCCGCCGATTCTGATCGGAGTCGGGGTGAACAGTGGCCGGATGAGTGTGGGCAACATGGGCTCGGAAATCCGGCTGGCATATACGGTAATGGGAGACGCCGTAAACCTTGCTTCACGCCTTGAGGGCATTACCAAGCAATATGGAGTCGGCATGATCGTCGGCGAAACCACCCGCGCCCAAGTGCCGGAAGTCCAGTTTCGCGAGCTTGACCGGGTCAAAGTTAAGGGCAAGGACGCCCCGGTCGCCATCTATGAGCCGCTCGGATTGGTTGATTCGCTGTCCCCGGACATTTCGAATGAGTTGAAAATCTGGGTTCAAGCGCTCAGGCTGTACCGGGCCAGAGACTGGGATATGGCAGAATTGCAGTTGATCAATCTGATTAAGCTGGCCCCGGATCGGGGTTTATACAAGCTGTTCCTTGAGCGCTTGGCGCATTTGCGCAAGAACCCGCCCGAACAGGGCTGGGACGGTTCCTGGAAATTCGAAACCAAATAGCAATGCAAATCAGGATTCTCGGTTGCAGCGGGGGCATTGGTGGAAATTTGCGCACGACCTCCATGCTGCTTGACAGCGATGTGCTGGTCGATGCAGGCACCGGCGTCGGTGATCTTGGCATAGACGAGCTGCTCAGGATAGATCACGTGTTTCTGACACATTCCCACCTTGATCACATTACCTCGCTGCCGTTTCTGGTGGATACGGTGGGCCCGATGCGGGACGCGCACCTGACAGTTCATT
>JANNTE010000128.1:0-26844 GCA_031403365.1 Betaproteobacteria bacterium
AGTACATTCCAATCCAGGTATGAGTCTGAGCGGTGGGGTTTTAAGCGAGTTCAGGCGGCTGATTTCGATCGGTTGAAAATGGTTTTGAAGAGTAGAGCACGCGCATCGTTCAGACGCTGCGCGGCGTCATTGTCGCTCATTGCCAAGGCCTGGGTATCGAGTTGTTGGAAAGAGCATCCTGGTTTAAGGAACTGCTCGGCCAAGCGTAGTGACTTGAGTTTCTCGTAAGGCGTCATCATCAGTTTATAGGGATAGCGCTTGCGGCTTCGCCCCTTGGCGTCGGTGATGATTTCAGAGAATAAGCAGGGCCGGTGGAAGTTAATGTAGGGGTTCAGATGGTCGCGGCAAAACACGTTCACCACAGCCGCAAAGCGCTGCGGGATGTGGCTGTAGCCCAAGTATTTACGAATGATCGCGCCGTTCTTTGACTCGACTTGCGCATTGTCGTTGCTGTGCCGGGAGCGCGATTTGGTTTGCTCTTCGATGAGCAACTTGTTCAGTAGTGCCGCGACGTGGCGGTTAATGTACTCCGAGCCATTATCAGAGTGAAATCCCCTGATGACGAAGGGAAAACTTTGCAGGAGCCCTTCGAGAACGGGGATGAGGAAGGCCTCGCTGATGCGCTCGCAGGTGGCCACCGCCTCGTACTGGGTCACGCAGTCCACGGTATTGATGTGATAGACCCCCTTGATGGCGTCCTGATCGCCCTGGTGCACGCTGTCCACCCGAAGGTAGCCGGGCCGATTGTGCGGAGCCGGAGCGCGTCGCTCGCCGATGGGGACGCTCACCGGGCGGGTCTTGGTCCAGACCTGGCGCTGACGCTCATAGCCGTTGCGCTGACGCAGGTTGTACAGATGCGCCACCGAGATCGAAGCCAGGCGCGCATAGCGGGCCTCGCCAAAGACACTATAGGCGCGCTCCATGAGCTTCTTGGTGGCCAAGCCCGATAGCGTGCCGTGCAGGGTATCGGTGTGGGCAAGGAGACTCACATCCGCGCTCGTGTAGGTGCGCGCAAAGCTCGAGCGTGAGGCGCGGTAGCGTTTGACGAGGCTGCGTCGCTCGGCGCTGCGCTTAACCAGCCGAGTGAGCTGTTGGCGAGAATAGCCGCTCACGCGCTCCATAAAGCGCAACACCACGGCCTTCTCGGCGCGCCTGAGGCGAGCGTAACCGAAGCGGCGCACGGTGCGCGCGATGAAGTCGTAACGCGCATCGCGCGCCACCGCAAATCCAACCACCCTGGTCCCGTCCAGAAACGCCTGCAATTGCGCCAGCGTATCCAATCCTTCGTCGTTCATATCGATCACCATGCCTCGCATCATGATCGACCCCAGCCGCCCGCTTAGACTCAAACCCCGTTGGAATCACGTCCGCCGTTCAGACTCAAACCCCATTGGACAAGGCTCTGGTTTGACGTATCAGGAAAAACTGCTTATTCTTTGCCACGACTTCCACCGACAAGTTCTGCGTTTTGAACTAGGCCGCCTGAACCAGCCAAAATATATTGCGAAAGGAATCCACAATGAAAAGTCTGATCTCGTTTGTACTTTGCGCGCTACTGGCCGGCATTTCGCTGTCCGCATCCGCCGGGGTTGCGCCCAATACGGGCAGTTCAGCCATGTCCCAGTCCGGTGCGAAAATTTCGGCACCCGCCAAACCATCAGCGGAGGCGTCGGAAGATAAGAAAGAACCGCACAACGCGTCGCCCAGGGATTCTGCTCGTTAGACCTACCGCAGACTTCTGGAAAAGGGCAGAGGAAAATCTCTGCCTTTTTTCATTTCATGACTGGCAATTCAGGGCACGCAGACCATGGGTGAGTGGGCCGATCTCTTCAAACTGACCATCGCGCTCCTTGCCATCGTCGATCCGGTGGCAAGTATTCCAATGTTTCTCAGTCTCACCGAAGGCTACACGACTGCCGAGCGGCGCCGCATTGCGCGGGTGGTCGCTATTACCGTCTTTTGCGTATTGGCAGTCGCCGCATTGATCGGAACACAAGTCCTGCGATTTTTTGGCATCAGCATTCCGTCCTTTCTGATCGCGGGCGGAATCCTGTTGTTGTTAATGGCGATTGCCATGCTCCAGGCCCGGGAAAGCGGTATCCGGCAGACGCCGGATGAAGCCGAGGAAGCTGCGGAGAAGGACGCTGTTGCCGTAGTGCCGCTCGCCATTCCCCTGTTGGCGGGTCCGGGTGCAATCAGCACCATGATAATCGCCACCCATGAATGGCAAGGTGTCACAGGTCATCTCACGCTGTTGATCCCGAGTGCGGTCATTGCCATCGCGGTATGGATAACGTTTGCCGCGGCCGCGCGCATTTCCAAAAACCTGGGCAAGACCGGCATGAACATCATCACCCGTGTCATGGGACTGATCATTGCCGCGATCGGTGTCGAGTACATCTACCGCGGCCTGGTCGAGTTATTCCCCAAACTGCAATGACGTCCGCCGTGAACTGGAAACCAAATGTAACCGTTGCGGCCGTGGTGGAGCGCGACGGACGATTTCTTCTCGTCGAGGAACATACCGAGAGCGGATTGCGGCTCAATCAGCCCGCCGGGCATCTCGATGAAGGTGAATCGGTCATCGCTGCTGTGGTGCGCGAAACCATCGAAGAGACCGCTTGGGAGTTTACCCCGGAGCATCTGGTGGGCATTTATCGCTGGCGTCCGGCCGAACGTGATATCACTTACCTACGTTTTGCTTTTTGCGGACGCCTTGGCGCACATGATTCCAGCCGCCGCCTGGATGAAGGCATCGTACGGGCGCTCTGGCTGAGTCCGGACGAAATCCGTGCCGGGCAAAATCACCACCGCAGCCCGCTGGTCCTGCGCTGCATGGAGGATTATCTGGCTGGCGTACGCGCACCTCTCGCTCTTCTGGTGGACTGCATCTGATCGCATGACCTGACGTGAATAAGAAACAGCGCATTGTCGTGTGCCTCTCGGGCGGGGTGGATTCCTCGGTGGCGGCGTGGCTGCTCAAGGAGCAGGGCCACGAAGTGCTCGGCCTGTTCATGAAGAACTGGGAAGACGATGACGACGAAGAGTACTGCAACTCGCGCCAGGATCTGATCGACGCAGCATCAGTCGCGGATTTGATTGGCATCGACATCGAGGCGGTTAATTTTTCCAACGAGTACAAGGAACGCGTGTTCAAGAGTTTTTTGTCCGAATATCAAGCCGGGCGCACGCCCAATCCTGACGTGTTGTGCAATGCCGAAATCAAGTTCCGCGCCTTCCTCGACCATGCCGTGCAACTGGGCGCGGAGCGCATCGCCACCGGACACTACGCCCAGGTACGCGAATCAAACGGCTTGTTCCAGCTGCTCAAAGCTGAGGACGGCACCAAGGACCAGAGTTATTTTCTCTATCGCCTGAACCAGGCGCAATTATCGAAGACCGTGTTTCCGCTCGGCACGATGTACAAACGCGAGGTGCGCGAACTGGCGGCCAAGCTGAATTTCTCCAATCACGATAAGAAGGATTCCACCGGCATCTGCTTTATCGGCGAGCGCCCTTTCCGCGAATTCCTCAGTCGTTACCTCCCCACTGAGCCCGGTGACATCGTTACTCCCGAAGGCAAAATCGTCGGCCGGCATTTGGGGCTGATGTATTACACCATCGGCCAACGCCAGGGTCTGCGCATCGGCGGACAGAAGGAAGGCGATGGCGAAGCCTGGTATGTGTGCGGCAAGGACATGGCGGCAAACCGGCTCACCGTGGTGCAAGGCCATGATCATCCTGCGCTGTTATCCGAAGCGCTTACCGCCAGCCAACTGACCTGGATCAGCGGGCTGGAACCGCAATGCCATTGGGTCTATGGTGCGAAGACGCGCTACCGGCAGATCGACGCACCTTGCGAAATCGAGCGTGTGGCCGCGGACGGTTGCGAAATCCGCTTTGCCGAAGCGCAATGGGCGGTAACACCGGGTCAATCGGTAGTGGTATACGAATCGAAAGTCTGCCTGGGCGGCGGCATCATTGACAGCGCCGTGCGCCTCGTGGGCGCGTGATAGCATTCTTCAACCCGGTTGATCCCATTGCCTTATGACGCTTTCCCCGCTCACCGCCCTGTCCCCGCTTGATGGCCGTTATCGCGGCAAAGTCGCTGCGCTCGCGGATTATTTCAGTGAATACGGCCTGATCCGCTACCGCATTCGCGTGGAAATCGAGTGGCTGAAGGCCTTGTCAGGGGCGAGACTGGGTGGCATTGGCGCCTTGTCCGCACAAGGCCTGCAACAACTCGATGGCGTGATGCACGATTTTTCGCTGGCCGACGCGCAAGCGGTCAAGCAGATCGAGGCGCGCACCAATCACGATGTCAAAGCCATCGAGTACTGGCTGCGGGAGAAATTTTCCAGCCATGCCGAAATCGCCGCCATCGCGCGCTTCGTACATTTTGCCTGCACCTCTGAGGACATCAACAACCTGTGCCATGCCCTGATGCTCAAAGACGCGCGAGCACTGGTGCTGCTGCCAGCAATCGACGCCTTGATCGAAAAGCTCACCGGCATCGCTCATGACACCGCCGCACTACCCATGCTCTCGCGCACGCACGGACAGGCAGCCACGCCGAGCACGCTTGGCAAGGAAATGGCAAACGTGGTGCATCGGCTGCGCCGCCAGCGCGAGCGCATCGCCGCCGTTGCGCTCACCGGAAAAATGAACGGCGCAGTGGGCAATTACAACGCTCACCTGGCCGCTTACCCCGAATTTCACTGGGAGCCATTCTGCCGCGGTTTCGTGGAAAAGCTGGGCATCGATTTCAATGCCTATACCACGCAAATCGAATCGCATGACAATCTGGCCGAGCTCTTCGATGCGCTGGCCGGACTCAACAACGTGCTGCTCGATTTCGACCGCGATGTCTGGGGATATATCTCGATTGGCTATTTCCGGCAGAAGACCAGGGAAGGCGAAGTCGGCTCATCCACCATGCCTCACAAGGTCAATCCGATCGATTTCGAGAATTCGGAGGGCAATCTGGGTCTGGCCAACGCTCTGCTCTCGCACTTGTCGGCGAAACTGCCGCTGTCGCGCTGGCAGCGGGATCTGACTGACTCGACGGTATTGCGCAACATGGGAGTTGCGCTCGGATACAGCCTGCTTGCTTATGACTCCTGCCTTCGCGGCCTGAACAAGCTCGAACCTGATGCCAAGCGCCTGTCCGACGACCTGAACGCTAACTGGGAAGTCCTGGCGGAGCCGATCCAGACCGTCATGAAGCGCCATGGAATAGAAGATGCGTACGAACAACTGAAGGAACTAACCCGGGGCAAGGGCGGGATCAACAGGGATACGCTGCATGTGTTCGTCCAAGGGTTGAATATCGCTCCGGCAGAAAAGGAACGACTGCTGGCCATGACACCGGCCACTTACACCGGACTTGCGCAGCTTCTGGCCAAGCGCATCTGAGATATCAGCGAGTACGCCGCGCGCGCCACACTTCGATCACGCCCGGCAGGATGGACAGTACTATGATTCCGAGTATGACCAGCGTCAGATTTTTCTTGACCAACGGGAGATTCCCAAAAAAGAATCCGGCATACGTCAGCAAAATCACCCAAAGTACTGCGCCAACCACGTTGAACAACAGAAAGCGCCGATAAGGCATCACGCCGATGCCTGCCACGAACGGCGCATAGGTGCGAATAATCGGCACGAAGCGCGCAATGATGAGCGCCTTGCCGCCATGGCGTTCAAAAAAAGCGTGCGTCCGATCCACATAGGCGCGCTTGAAAAAGCGCGAGTCATCGAAGCGGAACACGCGCGGACCCAGGTAGCGCCCAATCGAATAGTTCAGCGAATCCCCGGCAATCGCAGCGGCAATGAGCAGAATCACCAGGCCATGCACGTTGAGTTCGCCCGCCGCGGCTATGGCCCCTGCCACGAACAATAAAGAGTCGCCGGGCAGGAAAGGCGTAACCACCACGCCGGTCTCCAGAAACACAATCAGAAAGAGGATTCCGTAAATCCAAGCGCCGTAATTCTGGGCCAGTTCCAGCAGATGCCGGTCCAGATGCAGGACCAGATCGAGAAACCCCGACAGCAGTTCCATCCCGGCCCAGCTGCTAAACGACCGCCTCTTCCTGCTTTTTTTCCGGTTTGATGAAATCCTCGCGCGTCACGCCCAGCCACATCACCAGCGGACTCGCGACCAGAACTGACGAGTAGATACCGAACAAAATTCCAATGGTCAGCGCCAGCGCAAAATAGTACAGTACCTCGCCGCCAAAAATGAGCATTGACGTAACCATCAATTGCGTGGAACCGTGCGTAATGATGGTGCGCGACATCGTGCGGGTAATGGCGTTATCAATCACTTCCGCCGTGGTCGCCTTGCGCATCTTGCGAAAATTTTCCCGAATCCGGTCGAAAACAACCACCGATTCGTTCACCGAATAACCGAGCACCGCGAGGACCGCAGCCAGAACCGGCAGTGAAAACTCCCACTGGAAAAAAGCGAAGAAGCCCAGGATGATCACGATGTCATGCAGATTGGCAATGATCGCCGCCACGCCGAATTTCCACTCGAATCGCAGCGCCAGGTACGCCACGATGCCGATGGACACCAGCAACAGGGCCAGCGCGCCGTTCTCGACCAATTCCTTGCCGACTTGCGAGCCGACAAAATCGACCCGCCGCAGTTCCACCGAAGCATCGTCCTGGCGCAATGCCTTGATAGCGGTTTCGGACAACTGCGCACCGCTGACCCCCTGCTTGCTGGGCAATCGTATGAGCACTGTCTGCGAACTGCCAAAGCTTTGCACCGTCGCATCGGAAAGATTTTCCCGGGTCAACGTTTCGCGAATCTGGTTGATGTCGGCCGCGTGTCCGTAATTAATCTCCATCACCGTTCCGCCGGTGAACTCAACACCGAGATGCAAACCTTTGGTAGCGAGGAAGAATACCGCCAGCAGGAAGGTGATCAATGAAACAACATTGAACACCAGCGCATGGCGCATGAACGGTATGTCATTTCGAATTCGGAAAAATTCCATTTTCTCTTCCTGTGCGATTGGGCCGGAGGGTCGCGATCAGGCCGCAGCCTGCCGTTTGTGCCAGTTGGTGTTTCCGATGGGTAATTTTTCGAGTTTGCGCCTGGCGCCAAACGCCAGGTTCACCATGGCCCGGGAAACCAGCACGGCGCTGAACATGGATGTCAGTATGCCAAGGCAGTGCACCACCGCGAATCCGCGCACCGGACCGCTGCCAAACATGAACAGGGCGATGCCGGCAATCAGGGTGGTAATGTTCGAATCCAGTATCGTGGCCCACGCGCGCTCATAGCCCGCGGCGATCGCCGCCTGCGGCGTCGTGCCATTGCGCAATTCTTCGCGGATGCGCTCGTTGATCAATACGTTCGAATCGATCGCCATACCCAGCGTCAGCGCGATGGCGGCGATTCCCGGCAGCGTCAGCGTCGCCTGCAGCATCGACAGCAGCGCAACCAGCAGCATGAGATTGACCGCCAGTGCAACAACCGATATCACACCAAAAAACATGTAATACGCGATCATGAAAACGGCGATTGCCGAGAAACCGATCATGGTCGATCGGAAACCACGGCTGATATTGTCGGCGCCGAGACTGGGACCGACCGTTCGCTCTTCGACGATTTCCATCGGCGCAGCCAGTGCGCCAGCGCGCAACAGCAATGCCACGTCACGAGCCTCGGTTGTGGTCATGCGCCCACTGATCTGCACGCGTCCACCGGGTATTTCGGAACGGATCACGGGCGCGGTGACGATTTCGCCCTTGCCCTTCTCCACCAGCACCATCGCCATGCGCTTGCCGATGCTCTCACGCGTGATCTGCTGAAATATTGTTGCGCCACGGCCGTCAAGATTGATATGCACCGCCGGCTCGCCTGTCTGGCCGTCGAATCCGGGTTGCGCGTCGGAAATGCGATCCCCGGTGAGGATGACGTCGCGCTTGAGCAACAGGGGGGTGCCGTCGCGATCGTAGAGCAACTCATCACCGAAGGGAGTCTGGCCGCCGATCGCCGCTTGCAGTGAAGCCGGATCGCTGCGCTCTTCGTCCACCATGCGCACTTCCAGCGTGGCGGTCCGACCAAGTATATCCTTTGCCTTTGCGGTGTCCTGCACGCCCGGCAATTGCACAACCACCCGGTCCGCGCCAGCCTGCTGAACAATCGGCTCGGCGACACCCAGTTCGTTGACCCGGTTGCGCAGCGTCGTGATGTTCTGCTGGATGGCAAACTCCTGGATGCGCTTCTGCACCTCGGGCCGCAGCTTGGCGGTGATTACGAATTCGGTACCCGCATCGGTCGAAGTCAGCAACAGGTCGGGTATCTGCTTGCCGATCTGCGCGGACGCCTGGTCCCGGGTCTCGGCGTCGCGGAACTTGACGACTATGTCTTGTCCGGAGCGCATAAGCCCGGTGTAGCGCATTTTGCCCCGCAACTCGGTGCGGATATCCGTGGTATAGCGATCGGCGGCCTTGGTCAAAGCACCATCCATATCCACCTGCAACAGGAAATGCACGCCTCCGCGCAGATCGAGGCCGAGGTACATCGGCAATGCATTTATACCGGCAAGCAGACGGGGCGATTTGGACAATAAATTCAGCGCCACGATATAGTTCTCGCCCACCGCGCTTTGCAATACGTCCTTGGCCTTGAGCTGGGTGTCGGTATCGGTCAACTGCACCTTGATGGTGTCGCGATCGAGGTAGATTCCATCAGGCTTGATGCTTGCTTCGCCAAGCGCCTTGTCAACCCGCGCCAGCAGCGTCTCATCGACTTTTGCGGTGTTTTTGAGCGGAGAAATTTGCACCGCCGGCACTTCACCGAAAAAATTCGGCAAGAGATACAGAAGTCCAACGGTCAGAACGAGGCCGATGAGGATGTACTTCCAGAGCGGGTAGCGATTCATGGGTGCCCTAATTGATGCATGGGTTCAGCTGTTCAGGACGAAGGAGTTCAAAAATCAATCTGCGAGGCTCAATTTGAAACTCTTGCAGGCGGCTCTCCGCGCGCCGTTCTTAACCTGCCGACTTGATGGTACCCTTTGGCAACAGCGTGGTGATCAAAGGCTTCTGCACCTGAACTTCGACGTTCGGAGCGATCTCCAGGCTGATGAAATTGTCGCCAACCTTGGTCACTTTGCCCAATGTGCCCCCTGCGGTAACGACTTCATCGCCCTTCTGCAGGGCGGCGAGCATGGCGCGATGCTCTTTTGCCCGCTTCGACTGCGGGCGGATCATCAGAAAGTACAGCAGAACGAACATCAGAATCAGGGGCAGCATCGCAAAAATATCAAAACCCTGATTGGCCGGCGCGGCCTGGGCAAACGCATTGCTGATCAGCACGACTATTCCTCCAAATGTGATACCGCAGGCGTATCGACCGGAGTCGGACGGCCCCCGGTTTGTATTGCTAAACGTGGCGTGGCTTCAAAAAAGTGGCGCATTCTAACACGGCGTTTCCTCGTGAAACCGCTCTGAAGCGGCATATTCCGACAGCCGGCCACCTTCGATGGCCTGGCGTAATTCGCCCATCAATTGCTGATAGTAATGAAGATTGTGTACGGTATTGAGATGGGCGCCTAGTATCTCGTTGATGCGCTGCAAGTGATGCAGATAAGCGCGGGAAAAATGCTGGCAGGTGTAACAGGCGCAAGCCTCGTCGAGCGGACGAATGTCGTCGCGATAACGCGCATTGCGCAGCCGGATGGTGCCATCCCTGGTAAAAATCCAGCCGTTGCGCGCATTGCGCGTCGGCATGACGCAATCGAACATGTCGATGCCGTTGACGACCGCATTGACTATGTCGGCGGGGGTACCCACGCCCATGAGATAACGCGGCGCGGCAGCAGGCAGTTGCGGCGCCGCATGTCGCAGGATACGCATCATGTCCGCCTTGGGTTCGCCCA
This sequence comes from Betaproteobacteria bacterium, assembly GCA_031403365.1. Taxonomy (GTDB): domain Bacteria; phylum Pseudomonadota; class Gammaproteobacteria; order Burkholderiales; family JACQAP01; genus JACQAP01. Next base: position 9,897 of record JANNTE010000128.1, read on the forward strand.
CCGACAAGCCGCCGATGGCGTAGCCGTCGAATCCAATATCCTGCAGACCACGCAGCGATTCGTCGCGCAGCCGCTCATGCATGCCGCCCTGAACGATGCCAAACAAGGCGTTGGCATTACCTTCGTGGGCACGCTTGCTGCGTGCCGCCCAGCGCAGCGACAGCTGCATGGACGCAGCCGCCGCGCTCTCATCGGCCGGGTACGGCGTGCATTCGTCGAAAATCATCGCCACATCGGAATTGAGCGCGCGCTGAATGCGCATGGATTCCTCCGGGGAAAGGAAACACATATCCCCGTTCACCGGTGAGCGAAATCCGACACCGTCCTCGCTGATCTTGCGCAAATCGCCCAGGCTGAACACCTGGAAACCCCCGGAGTCGGTAAGTATCGGTCCGTCCCAACCCATGAAGCGATGCAAGCCGCCATGCGCGGCGATAACTTCCAGCCCCGGTCGCAACCACAGGTGGAAGGTATTGCCCAGCACAATGCGTGCGCCGACGGCCCGCAAATCCGCGGGACTCATGGCTTTCACCGAACCATAGGTTCCCACCGGCATGAATACCGGTGTTTCGACGATTCCGTGTGCGAAATGCAGCCGGCCACGCCGCGCCTGCCCATTCCGGGTCAGAATCTCGAAGCGCATTTTCAGGCAACCACGCGCAACTTCGCGCCAGCTCGATCAATCAGCATCGCATCGCCATAGCTGAAGAAGCGATAGCGCTCGCTTACTGCATGCGCGTAGGCCTGGCGGACATGCTCAATGCCTGCAAAGGCACTCACCAGCATGAGCAGGGTCGAGCGCGGCAAATGGAAATTGGTCAGCAGCCGGTTCACCAGCTTGAAGCGATATCCCGGGCTAATGAACAAGCGCGTCTCGCCCTCGCCAGCGGCCAGGGTGCCGGACTGTGCGGCCGATTCCAGTGCGCGCAGACTGGTGGTGCCCACCGCAGTGATGCGATTGCCGCGGGAGCGCGCCTCGGTTACCGCCCGAACCGTCGCTTCGGGGAGCGAATAGCGTTCGGCGTGCATGACATGCCGGTCAATGTCCTCCAACCTTACCGGCTGAAATGTTCCGGCGCCGACGTGCAATGTCACAAAGGCGAGCCTCGCCCCGCGCTCGACCAGGCGATCCAGCATGGCCTGGTCGAAATGCAGGCCGGCGGTGGGCGCTGCCACTGCGCCAGGATGGCGCGCATACACGGTCTGATAGCGCGCCTGATCCTCTCCGGCAATCGGTCTGTCGATGTAGGGCGGCAGAGGGACTTCGCCCAGCCGCTCCAGAATGTCCAGAACCGGGTCCCGGAACTCCAGCAAATAGAATTCTCCCTGCCGTTCGATTACCAGCGCCGAATCCGCGTCTCCGAACCGGATTTCCTGTCCTTGCGCCGGAGCATGGCTGGCACGCAACATCGCCAGCGCGCGCCGTGACGTAAGCACGCGTTCCACCAGAGCCTCGACCCGCCCACCGGTTGCCTTGACCCCGAAGAGGCGCGCTTTGATCACACGCGTATCGTTGAACACGAACAAATCCCCGTCACGCACGAAGTCTGGAAGGTCGGCCACGTGAAAATCGGCATAAACACCGGTATCGCCGTTGAGATGGAGCATGCGCCCGGCCGTGCGCGACGCGGTTGGGAACTGGGCAATCAGTGCCGGCGGCAAGTCATAGTCGAATTCTTCTACGCGCATCGTGCGCATTATAATCGGCGCAATGCGTACGTCAGATGGGCGCACGACTGTTGTACCGGCGCATCAGCCTGCACGATTGCCGTTTGATTCTGTAAATTCCACCGAACCCGGTTGCCGGGCGAGGCCGAAATGTCGATAATTGCGCTCCTCGTGCCGGGATGGCGGAACTGGTAGACGCACGGGACTCAAAATCCCGCGCCCCAAAAGGCGTGCCGGTTCGATTCCGGCTCCCGGCACCATCGTCGCTCTGGGTAATTGCCTAAATCGCGACAGGTGCGCTGACCCTGAATCATGGACCGGCCTAATTGAAGCTTCTGATCAAGAGCAGTGATAATGACGGGCGGCTCGCACTGATCCCGGAGTTCGTCGATACAAATTGGGTTATCGAAATTGCCGACCCTGGTGACCGCGGCTGCTTCGCCGATCGACTGGCGGACGCGGACGCGATGGTCTCCATGACCTGGGCCAAGGACATGCCACCCGCGCCGAAGCTGCGCCTGCTGCAGCTCCCCGGGGCGGGGACCGACGAGATAGTATTTGATTCGGTGCCCGCGCATGCCGCCGTGTGCAATGTATTCGAGCACGAAATCGGCATCGCCGAATACGTGCTCTCTGCCATGCTGCAGTGGACTATCGGTATTCCCCGGATGGACGCAGCACTGCGGCGCGGTCAGTGGCAGGGATCGCACATGTCCGGTCCGCGCCACGGCGAACTCCATGGACAAACACTGGGTATTGTTGGCTACGGCCACATTGGCCGGCAGGTGGCCAGCCGCGCGCGGGCCTTTGGCATGAACGTACTGGCGTGCGGACGCGCGGCAAGATCCGGCGATGCTCTGGTTGAACGCGTGACTTCCATGGACAACCTGAACGAATTACTGGGCGCCTCGGATTTTGTCTTGCTGGCGCTGCCGCTTGATTCCTCCACAACCGGGCTAATCGGCGAACGTGAGTTGAATCGCATGAAGTCGAGCGCGGTGATCGTCAATGTGGCGCGCGGGGCCTTGATAGACGAAGCCGCGCTGTTCACCGCCTGCAAGGAGCATCGCATTGGCGGGGCGATTATTGACACCTGGTACCGATATCCCGCGCAGGGAAGCGACCAGGGTGAGCCGTCCCGAATGCCCTTCCGCGATCTCGAAAACATTATCATGACGCCACACGCCTCCGCATGGACCGAGGGATTGCGGCCCCGGCGCTGCCGGATGATCGCGCAGAATCTTGACCGGCTTGCCCGCGGCGACCCTCTGCTGAACGTTGTCCGGGCGGCTTCCCGAAACCTTTAAACGCTCGTTATTTCACCATGAATCATCAAGCAGTCGAAGAAGCCGCAGCCATAATCTGGGCCACCTGGTTGTCCAACTCGCGTATTGCCTCGCTACCGCAAAGCTGTCGCCCCGGGTCCCGTACCGAGGCCTATAGCGTGCAAGCGCAAGTGGCCAGATTGTCAGCTCAACGAACATTCGGCTGGAAAATAGCGGCAACCAGCCAGGCCGGCCAGCGCCACATCGGCGTCAATGGACCGCTCGCAGGGCGACTCCTGGAGAAGCGCGTATTTGCCTCTGGCACATCAGTCGTGCCACTAACCAATAACATCATGAACGTTGTAGAGGCAGAATTCGCGTTCCGCCTGGCGCGGGATTTGCCGCCGCGCCCGACGCCCTATGGCGTCGCGGAAGTGGTAGCCGCCGTCGATACCATGCACCCTGCAATCGAAATTCCGGACTCCAGATACGAAGACTTTGTATCGGTTGGTGCCGAGCAGCTCATTGCCGACAACGCCTGCGCAGGCTACTTTGTTCTCGGGCCAGCCACCTCTGCCGCTTGGCGGAAGCACGATCTGCCTGGCCATACGACCATCGTCCGTGTAAATGGTCGAAAGGTACAGGAAGGCAAAGGGGCCAATGTACTCGGTGACCCGCGCATTGCGCTGACGTGGATCGCCAACGAACTAGCGTCAACCGACTCCTTTCTGCGCACCGGTCAAGTCATTACAACCGGAACATGCATCGTTCCCGCAACCGTCTCCCCCGGCGACCGGGTTGTAGCCGATTTCGGGATTTTTGGAATGGCCGAAACGCAATTGGGATCGTAGGTCAACGAAAACCAGGATGTCGCAATCCTGTCATTTGATCGGGTTTTCATGCCATAGTCCCGGCCGTAACCGGCTTGGGCGTAAGAATCAGGCGCCTGGCGTCAATGTTTCCGGTCATCGGAGAGGATCCGGTCATCGAAAAGATCAGCGCCCTGGCATATGCCAACCGGACTGTATGGCCTTAGACGACCGGAGCCGCCTTAGCGATGCAGCTACTGTACCCAAGCTCGTTCCTTAAATTGATTCTGGCCGGGTTCGCCCTGGCCGTGCTGCCGCTCATATTCGCGCTGGTCAACAATGCCTACTCCATTCACCAACTCGCCAATCACAGTCAGCGCGCGGTATATCAGGCAGTCCGGGTTACCCAGGGCACCCGATTTCTGATCGAGCAAGTCAACAGCATGGAGCGCAGCATCCGGCAGTTCTCGATCATCGGAGATCCCTCCCTGCTGGAAGGTTACACAAACGCGCACAAGAGATTTATTGAAACGGCGCAAAGCATGTCGGCGCTGAAATTGAATCCTGAGCACAAGGAATCAATCACAAAGCTTCTGGACCAGGAGTTATCGCTTTACGAACGAATCCGCAATTCGGAAGGAAAAGCCGCACTTCTTCGTGTCGCGATGGCTGAATTTCCGAAAGTAACCGAAGCGGCCCGGGTGCTCGGCGACAAGGGAAACGCCCTGGTCGATCACGAAACCGATACGATGCAAAAAATGGCCGGTGAATTTCAGCGATTCATTTTCTGGCAGTTGCTCGCGTTGGTTCCGGTAGCGTTGCTTCTCGTTGGTGGCGCAACCGCCCTGATATCAAAACCGATTGCCCAACTCGAAACCGCCATCCGGAAACTGGGCGAAGGCCGATTCAACTTGCCAGTCGCCGTGTCTGGTCCTGCGGACCTGGAGTCACTGGGACGTCAACTCGACTGGCTGCGCCTTCGATTGCTGGATCTTGAGGAACAGAAATCACGCTTCCTGCGCCACGTTTCTCACGAACTCAAGACTCCCTTGACCGCGTTGCGTGAAGGCGTGGAGCTGCTCGCCGACGAAGTGACCGGAAAGATGACATCCGGCCAGTTTGAGATCGCCAGTATTTTGCGACAGAATACCCTGCGGCTGCAGAAACTCATTGAGGACTTGCTCAGCTTTCACAGCGCTCAATTTCATACTTCCGCGCTTGCATTTTCGCACTTCAATCTGAAGGATCTTATTGCGCGAATTGGCCAGCATCATTCTCTGGCGATGCGGGCAAAAAACCTGAATCTGAATCTGGCCGCCTCTGATTTCAGCATGGAGGCAGATGAGCGCAAGCTCGAATCCATCGTGGATAACCTGTTATCCAATGCAATCAAATTTTCTCCGGCAGGCGGCACGATTCGTTTGCAGATGCGTCGCCGCGGTACTGACGTTGTCATGGACGTCATGGATCAAGGGCCCGGCATCCGCCCGGAAGATCGCAGCCAGGTGTTTGAACCGTTTTTCCAGGGTGGTTCCGAGTACACCGGGCCGGTCAAGGGCACCGGACTGGGACTTGCAATAGTGCGCGAGTACGTCAATGCCCACGGCGGCAGCGTGGAAATCATCGTGGACGGCAATCCCGGAGCACATCTGCGGGTCATACTCCCAACGCGCCAACCTGAGGTCCCGGCGTGAAGTCTGCGATTTATTTCGCACTGGCGGCCATGACCATCGCGGCAGGTATAGCTGCCGGCTGTGCCGCGCCCGGGGCACGGGAATCGGAGCGCAAAGTGGCCTGGTACGACAGAGTACCCGGACGCTGGCGGAGCGATGCCGATCTCGTGGTCCTGTTTTACAACCGGGCACAGAATTTGAAGCCTGAAGAACTGGCGAAAGAACTGGATTCCGTGAAACAGGCGTTCGAAACCGGCAAATCGGATATCGATCGCATGCGACTGGCGTTGTTGTTATCGATGCCAAACGCAGGCTTTCGTAATGACGCGGCCGCCATCGAAGTATTGCACCCCCTGGTACAGAACCAACGGCCTGAAAACACCAACTTGCGGCCATTGGCAGTCTGGCTGCACTCCGGGCTGGTGCGGCTGTCGGAATTGAAACGAATCGAAAGGCAGTTGCTGCAAGCAACGGAACAGGTAAACGAAGTGCAGCGGCGTGCTGAGGTATTATCACTGCAATACACGGAAAAGCTGAAGGAAGATCAGCGGCGTTCCGAAGAGAGATTGCAGAAGCAGGCCGTCAGGCTTCAGGATGAGCAACTGCGCTCCGAGGCGCTGCAACAGAAGCTCGACGCGATTCTCGAAATGGAAAAGAATATGATCCAACGAGAACAGACCCAGCAAAAACCCAAGTGACCATGACCACTGCGCGCATCCTGATCGTAGACGACGACCCCGACCTTCTCCGCCTGCTGACCTTCAGACTGGAAGGTGCCGGCTACTCCGTAGACAAGGCCGACAGCGCCGAACGTGCCATAGCGCAGTTGTCGGTGTCGGCTCCTCAACTTGTAATCACTGACCTGCGCATGAGCGGGATGGATGGCATGGTTCTGTTCGAGAACATCCACAGGAGCAATCCGACGCTCCCGGTCATTATCCTTACCGCGCACGGAACGATTCCCGACGCAGTGGCCGCCACCCAGCGCGGTGTATTTGGCTATTTGACCAAGCCGTTCGAGAGCAAAGACCTGCTGCAGCTGGTCGAAAAAGCCGTAGCTCTGAGCGGGGGTCGAACTGAAATAGTTGACAGCGACGGCTATGGCGAATGGCGCTCGGAGATCATCACCCGCAGCCTTGCGGTGGAAAGCATTTTGCGCAAAGCCAGACTCGTCGCGGAGAGCGATGCGAGTGTCCTGGTGCGCGGCGAAAGCGGCACCGGTAAGGAACTGCTGGCAAAGGCAATACACAAAGCCAGCCCTCGCGCTTCGAAGCCGTTCGTTGCCATCAATTGCGGTGCGATTCCCGAGCAGCTGCTCGAGTCGGAGTTGTTCGGACATACCAAGGGAGCCTTCACGGGCGCCGCACGCGACTACAAGGGCCTATTCCAGTCCGCCGAAGGCGGCACTGTATTCCTCGATGAGATCGGGGACATGCCATTGCCGCTGCAGGTAAAGCTGCTTCGCGTATTGCAGGACAAGGAGGTGCGGCCCATTGGCACAACCCAGTCCAGCCCGGTGAACGTTCGAATTATCTCCGCGACGCACCGTAATCTCGAAGAGGCGATCCAGAACGGTGCATTCCGCGAAGACCTTTACTACCGGCTCAACGTCGTCTCGTTCGCATTACCGGCCCTGTCCGAACGACGCGAAGATATTCCGATTCTGGCCACTCACTTTCTCAAACAGCTTGCGGAGAGATACAAGAAGCCAATCAATGGATTCGCTTCCGAGGCAATGGAAATTCTGGTCAAATCGGCCTGGCCCGGCAATGTGCGCGAGTTGCACAACGTCGTCGAGCAGTCCGTTGCCTTGTCCACGACGGCGATCATCACGTCCGATCTCGTCAATAGCGCCATTCGTGGCCAAAGCGATGGACTGACTTCATTCGAATCGGCGCGCAGCGAATTCGAACGCGACTATTTGGTCAAGCTGTTGAAAATTACTGGCGGCAACGTGACGAATGCGGCCAAACTCGCGAAACGAAATCGCACCGAGTTCTACAAACTGCTGCAGCGCCATCACCTCGACCCCAAGCTGTTCAAGGCCTGAAAGCCCTCACGCCTGATCGCCTTCGGCGCGACACGACACCTGCGTGCAGTTCTGGCCGATAAACGTTCTGGGTTGCTGCCACTGTCACCATCTGGCGACGTTTTAGCACTTTGCCTTGCATCATCGGAGGCATACAACTCATTGTTTTTTCTTGTATCCAGGCTGCTGGCACAACATATGCTGTCCAATATCGTGAATCCCGATTGATCGATTCATAATAGATGCCTTGCGGCTGCCATCCGACAGGGCCTGCAAACAGAACAAAATTCGAATCAAACAAAAATGGTGAATATACCGAGACCTGTTTTTCTGACGCCACTGATCATCGCGGCCGCCATATCGGTTATTGCATTTGGCGGCATCGGAGTGGCGGCAATTACTGGATACATATCCATCACCAAGTCCGGCCCCAATCCGTTCTTGATGTTCAGTTTCAGATCTGCTAGCTACGTCAAGAATCAGCACGATCCGTTCGATGCAAAGGAAGACGCTTCTCCCAGTCCAGCGCGCTTTGGCGCCAGCTCTGCTCTAGACCAGATCGGCCGGCGGGCGGCGGCACGCAAGGTGATCTGCCAGGATTGTGGAGTCGTCGAATCAATCATTGCGACCCAAGCTGCCCCGCCCTCTACCGGTATCGTTGATTCTGCTTCCACTCGAACCGGCGGTGCAGTCGCATTGCGCGACCGCGAAGCCAGGACTGTGTCGCATACCACTGGTTTCATCGTCAACATCCAGATGGAGAACGGTACGGCGCGAACGATCCGTGAAGCCGAATTTCCACCGTTCAGCATCGGCGAGCGGATCAAGTTCGTAAAAGGATCTGTAGTGCGAATAGGTTAAGTACAGCACCAATTCGCGGTGAAACGGTGGCAGCCGACCCGTTCAAGCTGCCGATCACGTCCTCTCTCGAAATTTTTGCCCGATCTCCTCCCTGATCGGGCTTTTTTTTGGCTGTCTTCGCGGGTTAAGGCAAATAGGATTTGCGTCATTGGTCTGAGTGCGGCAATCTGAGGCGCACGCGGCGTGCTGGCGCCGAGTAATCGATGACGGCTACCGGATGGACCAATTACTCATGAAATGGCTTATCCCGGCGATTGCGGCGGTCTTGCTTTGCGCCTGCACGCCACCAAAACGAAACGTCAGCGTCAATCTTTCCGGTTATCCACCTGCATTCCGCGATGGCTATCTCGATGGCTGCGAAAGCAGCAAGCGGGCGAAGAGACCTGTAAAGGATCCGGACCGATTCAAGGGTGATTCGCAATATGCTTCCGGATGGCGTGACGGCTTCGACATCTGTTCAAAGCAAAAGCAGTGAATCCGACTTTCGCCGCCGATAATTCCAATCCACACATTCAAGAACGCGGCTATCCAGGCTGAGCCTACTCGGCCCGATTCGAATACCGGACCACGCAGGTCCGTCAGCATGGCTTGGAATGCAAGCCCCTTGATGGCATGATTCTGTCCTATCCGCACTGGACACCCACGAGAGAAGCCCATCCGATGAATGCTCCCCATATCCGTCCATCGTTCCGCTGGGACGATCCTTTGTTGCTCGACGAGCAGTTGAATGATGATGAGCGTATGGTTCGAGACTCAGCCCGTGCCTATTGTCAGGACAAGCTCATGCCACGCGTGCTTCTGGCTCACCGGCTGGAACGGTTCGACCGCGAGGTCTTCACGGAAATGGGTGCCTTGGGCTTTCTGGGTTCTACACTGGACGGTTACGGTTGTGCCGGTGTGAGCCATGTCTGCTATGGATTGATCGCTCGGGAAATCGAGCGGGTGGATTCGGGTTATCGCTCGATGATGAGTGTGCAATCGAGCCTCACCATGTATCCCATTCACGCTTATGGAAGCGAAGCGCAGCGCCAGAAATATCTGCCCAAGCTCGCTTCGGGCGAATTTATCGGGGCTTTTGGACTGACAGAACCGGATTTCGGATCGGACGCCGGCGGCATGATCAGCCGGGCGCGCAAAGTCGATGGCGGCTATCAGCTCAAGGGTGCGAAAATGTGGATTACCAATGCGCCCGTGGCGGACGTGCTGGTCGTTTGGGCAAAAGATGAAGACGTGATACGTGGCTTTATTCTGGAGCGCGGCATGAAGGGTTTAACGATGCCGAAGATTGAGGGGAAGTTGAGCCTGCGCATTTCACTGACCGGTGAAATCGTCATGGACGACGTTTTCGTTCCCCAGGAGAATCTGCTGCCTGGCATTGAAGGACTGAAGGGGCCGTTCGGCTGCCTGAATAAGGCGCGCTACGGCATTGCCTGGGGTGCGCTTGGTGCCGCCGAATTCTGCTGGCAGGCTGCACGCAACTACACCCTGGAAAGAAAGCAGTTCGGCCGGCCGTTGGCGGCGAATCAACTGATCCAGAAGAAACTGGCCGACATGCAGACCGAAATCACGCTTGGACTTCAATCCGTACTCAGGGTCGGCCGCCTGATGGACGAAGGCCGCGCTTCACCCGAAATGGTTTCGCTTATCAAACGCAATTCCTGCGGCAAGGCGCTGGACATCGCGCGCGCAGCGCGCGACATGCACGGCGGCAACGGCATTTCCGACGAATATCATGTCATGCGCCATGTCATGAACCTGGAAGCCGTAAACACCTACGAAGGCACTCATGACGTGCATGCGCTGATTCTAGGTCGCGCCCAGACCGGAATTCAGGCTTTCACGGGCTAACGAGAATCCCAGCTGCGGCAGGGCGCAGAAAGTGCGCTAGACGCAGCGCCCTCCGTCCACTTCGATGCACGTTCCGGTGATGAAATTGGCTTCGTCGGAGGCCAAATATAGGCAGGCGTTGGCGATATCGACTGGCTGGCTGAAGCGGCCGAGCGGAATGGTGGCCATGAACTTCGCACGCAGTTCCGGCGTATCCGCGCCCATGAATTCGGGCAGCAGCGGGGTGTCGCCCGCCACCGGATTGACCACGTTCACGCGAATCTTGTCCGGAGCAAGCTCGACTGCCATGGCGCGGCTGGTAATCATGGCTGCGCCCTTGCTGCCGCTGTACCACACCAGTCCGGGGCGGGGGCGCACGCCGGCCGTGGAAGCAATGGTAATCAGCGCGCCGCCGCTGCCTTTCTTGCGCAGGTACGGCACCACCGCACGCGCGCAGTAGTAAAGGCTCTTGACGTTGACGGCGTAAACCCGGTCGAACATGTCTTCGGCCACATCCAGCATCGGCTGATTGCGATGCGTTGTGCCTGCATTGTTGACTACGATGTCCAGGCCACCGTAGGCTTCCACCGTTGCCTTGACGAGGCGCTCCCAATCCGCGGCTTTCGCCACGTCGGCCTGTACGAATTTGGCGCTCCAGCCGGCGGCGTTGATGGCCTTCACCACGCGCTCGCCGCCGTCGGATTTCAAGTCGTTGACGATGACCTTGCAACCCTCTTCGGCGAAACGCCGCGCGATGCCCTCGCCAAAACCGGAACCCGCTCCTGTCACGATCGCGACTTTATTCTTCAGTCTCACCTGCTTCTCCTGGTTGAACTACGTGGATAAAACTCGTTGACGCGATGAGGGACAGGGAAAACACAGGTACGAAGTGCTGACCACAAAAACCGGCATCGAAATGATCGAAAGCCCTGCTTTGGATTCCCTTTGCGTCCCTTGCGCAAAAACGTCTGGAACAAATCAAACCTGCTGTGCCACGGCGCACACCTGCTGACTGCCCTGCGAGGCATCGACGCGGTCTCGAATTCCAACCTGGGTAAGGCTCGCGCCATGACGTACGGCGGTCATTTCCGCAAGTATGGAGACGGCGATTTCCGGCGGGGTCTTGCTGCCGATATTCAGGCCGATCGGACCATGCAGCCGGCTCAGTTCAGCGGCAGAAAGGTCGAAGCCCATCAGGCGCTCGTAACGCTTTTGCGAGTTGAGCCGCGAACCCAGAGCTCCGACGTAGAACGCAGGAGACTTGAGCGCCTCCATCAACGCCAGATCGTCCAGCTTGGGATCGTGAGTCACGGCGATCACCGCGCTGTGGGAATCGAGATTCATCGCCAGCACTACGTCATCGGGCATGCCGCGATCGAGGATCGCGCCTTCGACGTTCCAGGAGTCTGCATATTCCGCGCGCGGATCACATACGGTGATACTGTAATCGAGCGCCTGCGCCATCTGTGCCAGATACTGCGACAACTGCCCTGCGCCGATGATCAAGATGCGCCAGCGCGGCCCGTGTACCGTGGTCAAATACTTACGGTCGAAATTGAGCGTACCGTCCCCTCGCTTTGCTGGTTGCAGACTCACCGCGCCGCTTGCCATATCCAGAATGCGGGCCGTCAATTCGTGGCGGTCAACGCGCTTGAGCAAATCAGCAAGCATCGCTTTGTCGCTGATGGGCTCAAGCACCAACTCCAGCTTGCCGCCGCAAGGCAGGCCGTAACGGGTAGCTTCATCCTTGCTGATACCATAGGAAGCAATTTCGGGCCTGTTAACGGCGAGTGACTTGTCGCGAATGCGATGGATGAGATCGTCTTCAACGCAGCCGCCGGAGACGGAGCCTGCGACCAGTCCGTCGCCGCGTATCGCCAGCATTGCCCCAGCTGGCCGCGGGGAGGAACCCCACGTTTCTACGATGGTAGCCAGTATTACGCGATGACCCTCGTCAAGCCAGGCGACGCTGGTGCGCAGAACCTGTAAATCCACACTATCCATATTTCCTGCCTTGTATGTGGCCGTTCTGTCCGAACGGGAACGACGATTCTAATGCAGGCGCAGGAATTTACGCCAATAAAAAACCCCCGGTGGAGACCACCAGGGGTTTGAAGTAAATCCGGTCACCCGGCCAAATCGGCCGGGCTAACTACATCTCAGGCAGAGCCTTTGATGTTTTCCGGAGTGAACGGCAAGGTACGAGTGCGCTTGCCGCAGGCGGCAAAAATCGCATTTCCGATGGCTGGCTGAATTACCGCCGTGCCCGGCTCGCCCAGACCGCCCGGCGTGCTGTCGCTCTTGATAAAGTGAATGTCCAGAACCTTCGGACTTTCATTGATGCGCGCGATACGGTAAGTGTCGAAGTTGGTCTGCTCGACGCCGCCGTTCTTGATGGTGATTTCACCCCACATGCAAGCCGACTGACCAAAATTAATCGTGCCCTGCATCTGCGCAAGCGCCTGATCCGGATGGATCAAGGTACCCGCATCAACGACAGCCGTTACCTTATCGACTGTTACGTCATAACCGGACGACACGCTGACTTCCGCGACCATCGCGATGACGGTGTTGTAACCCTCCATGACCGCGACGCCCATGCCCCGCCCGGCCGGCAACTTCTTGCCCCAGCCTGACTTGGCGCGAACTTCCTCCAGAACCCGCTTCATGCGGGCACCGACCGGGACCCCCGCTGACAGGCCCGACCACTGATGCTTGGTCGATCCCATGTCGAGGTTATCCAGGCGATACTGGATCGGATCTTTTCCAGCGGCATGGGCCAGTTCGTCCATGAAGCACTCGAGCGCGACCGCGTTCAAGTTGTGCGACACGCCACGCCAATAGCCAGGAGTCACACCCGTATCATGCATCTGATAGGTGAGCTTCATGTTGGCGGTCTCGTACGGATAGTTGTCGATACCTTCAACTGCAAAGGGGTCAACGCCATCCTTGACGATGCTCGGAAACAGACGCGCCGAAATCGACGGGCTGGTCGAGTGGAAACGCATGGCGACCGGATTGCCACTGGAATCCAGACCGGCGGACAACTTCATCAGACTGGCGGGACGGTAAGAGTCATGCGTCATGTCATCTTCGCGGCTCCATACCATTTTCACCGGTGCGCCGACTGCCTTGGAGATTTCCGCGGCATCAATGGCATAGTCCACTTCAACGCGACGACCGAATCCGCCGCCCAGAAAGGTGGTCTGCACTTCGACCTGCTCCGGCTTCAAACCCGTTGCGCCGGCGACGACGTGCGGGATCAATTGCTGGAACTGGGTCGGGGTAATGATGATGGCCTTGTCGGCGCGAACATCCGCCATGGTGTTCTGGGGCTCCATCGGCGAGTGCGACAGGAACGGCAGCACATAGCTCGCTTCCACGGTCTTGGATGCCTTGCCCATGCCTGCCGCAACGTCGCCCTGCTCACGGAATACTGCACCGGGCTGCTCGCTGGCGGCACGGATTCCGTCCCAGATCGATTTCTGGTCGTTGTTGGCATTCGGACCAGCGTCCCACTGGATTAGCAGCAGATCCTTGGCTTTCTTTGCCTGCCAGTAGGAGTCGGCGACCACGGCAACGCCGCGGCTGTACTGCACAACCGCTTGCACACCGGGCATCGCTTTCGCACGTGCATCATCGTAACTCGCGACCTTGCCGCCAATCATGGGCGCCATGGCAACCGCGGCGTACTTCATGCCGGGCACGCGGGTATCGATACCGAACTGCGCCATACCCTTGACCTTCGCTTCGGTGTCCAAACGCTTTTGCTTGACGTTACCGACGACCTTGAACTGGCTCGAAGGCTTGAGGGGCACGTCCTTCGGCACTTCCATCGTTGCTGCTTTCGCCGCAACCTGGCCGTAAGTCGCCTTCTTGCCGCCGGGGCCAGTGATCATAGCATTGGCTGCCTTGCACTGTCCGGCATCAACGCCCCATTCAGCGGCGGCCGCGGCCACCAGCATCATGCGCGCCGAAGCACCGGCTTTACGCAGCTTTTCCCAAGCATCACGTACCGCGGTGGAACCACCGGTGAGCTGACCGCCCAGCAAGGCGTTGATGTAGACCTCAGCCGGCGGAGCAAACTCGACCTTGACCTTGTTGACGTCGACTTCCAGCTCTTCGGCCACCAGCATCGTCATCGAAGTGTAAACGTCCTGTCCCATTTCCGAACGGGCACACATGATGGTGATGGCGTTGTCCTCGCCGATCTTGACCCAGGCATTCGGGCTGTTGGTCTTGCCGTGATGGTCGGCCAGAGCCACGTTCTGCTTGCCGGGCATGTAGAAACCCAGAGCCAAGCCACCTGCGACAGAACCGCTGACCTTCAGGAAGTCGCGGCGGGTTTCATTCTTGATCATATTTTCCATTTGTCATCTCCTCCTTAGGCCATCTTGGCGGCTTGTTTGATTGCCGCGCGAATCCGAGGATAGGTGCCGCAGCGGCAGAGATTTCCCGCCATGAAGGCATCAATATCTTCGTCGGAGGGATTCTTGTTGGCGGCGAGCAGCGCGGAAGCGGACATCATCTGGCCGGGCTGGCAGTAACCGCATTGCGGCACGTCCAGAGCGATCCATGCCTTTTGCACCTTGTGATTGCCGCCGAGCCCTTCGATCGTCGTTACCTTCTGACCAGAGACGGAACCGATGGCGGTCTGGCACGAGCGTACAGCCTGGCCATTCAAATGCACGGTGCAAGCACCGCAAAGGGCCTTGCCGCAACCGAACTTGGTTCCGGTCATGCCTAGGGTATCGCGAAGTACCCAAAGCAGCGGTGTGTCAGGCGCGACATCCACGGCTTGGTTTTTACCATTTACGTTGAACGAGATTTTCATTGCAAAGCTCCCCCTCTGTGAGGAATGAAGTTGATTTTCAAGCGTAACGTGAGGTTAGTTACGGCGGCCAAAATACACGAATAGATAGCGCGTTACAACTCTTAAAACGTAGCGCCTTCCCGGCATCCGAAATTCTGCGCGCGAACGAGTGGCTCCCCGCAAACTGCTCCCGAAACCGGGCTAGCGGAAAGCGTCCTTAAGTGGGACAAATCAAGAGTTGGGCAAATCCAGACCATACCCTTAAGGATACCGTTATGTTGCTTTGCAGCATTACAACTGGGCAAAGAAACCCGCTGTTTTCGGGAGAATCCGTGCAAAACGGCTCGACGTGCCCGCGCCAGCACCCGATCAGCGGTGAAGTTTCAGCCCTTCAGATTTCTTCATCTCCAGGCGGGCAATCTGGTTGCGGTGCACTTCATCCGGACCGTCCGCGAGTCGCAGCGTGCGATTGTGGCTGTACATCAGCGCCAGCGGAAAATCCTGGCAAACTCCCCCGCCGCCGTGCGCCTGAATGGCCCAATCGATCACCTGTTCGGCCATATTGGGCGCAATCACCTTGATCATGGCTATCTCAGCTTTTGCCTCCTTATTGCCGACGGTATCCATCATGTAGGCCGCTTTGAGCGTGAGCAAGCGCGCCTGTTCGATCATCAGCCGCGATTGCGCGATGCGTTCATGCCAGACATTGTGTTCGATCACCGGTTTGCCAAAGGCCACTCGGCTCTTGAGACGCGCGCACATCAGCTCCAACGCCCGCTCAGCCTGACCGATGATGCGCATGCAATGATGAATGCGCCCCGGTCCCAGCCTTCCCTGCGCGATTTCAAATCCCCGGCCCTCGCCAAGCAGAATGTTCGCGACCGGCACACGCACATTTTCGAGCGCCACTTCCATGTGGCCATGAGGCGCATCGTCATAGCCGAACACGCTGAGCGAACGCAGGATCTTGACCCCTTTGGCGTCCGCTGGAACCAGCACCATCGACTGCTGCTTGTGGCGATCCGCGCTGCCCGGGTCGGATTTCCCCATGACGATAAATATCTTGCAGCGCGGGTCGCCGGCACCGGATGACCACCACTTGCGCCCATTGATGACGTACTCGTTGCCCTGGCGCTCGATGCGGCACTGGATGTTGGTGGCATCCGACGATGCCACCTCCGGCTCGGTCATCAGGAAAGCCGACCGGATTTCCCCATTGTGCAGGGGTTTCAGCCACTTTTCCTGTTGCTCGGGCGTGCCATAGCGCAGCAGCACTTCCATATTGCCGGTATCCGGCGCCGAGCAGTTGAATACCTCCGGAGCCCAGGCGCTGCGGCCCATGATTTCACACAGCGGCGCGTACTCCAGATTGGTCAGCGCGCCGCCGTGGTCCTTCGGTTGCCAGAGGTTCCACAAACCGGCGGCGCGCGCCTTGGGCTTGAGTTCTTCGACGATGCGCGTAGGTATCCAGGCGTTGCCCTTGGCACGGTTTGCCGCGATTTCCTCAAAGAATCGTCCCTCCTGAAGCGTGACATGCTGCTGCATGAATGCGGAAACTGTCTTCTGCAACTCTTTTACTTTGTCGGAAAAATCGAAGTTCATGTTCATTCCTCGCGTTGTCAAGCAATGTGCTGGGTAAAAAACATTCGAGATCAGGCTGTCTCCAGTATGACATCCCGGCGGCAGACAACCTAAGCGGCACTGCTGGCTTCCTCCGGCGCGGTGCGCTCGAAGCCCTTGATGGCAAGGCGCAGAAAACCAGGCATCGACGCTGATTTGCGTTGCACCGGGTCGGCGTTGACATAGACAACTTTTCCGCTCACCAGCAGTTGGTCGAATCGATAAATCTCGACTCGAAAATCAAAACTGGAGCGCCCGAGACGGTCAACCCGTATACCGATATCGATCTCGTCGTCGTATTCGGCCGAAGCGTGATACTCCACCTCGGCCTTCCGCACGTAGAGATCGGTGCCATGCTGGGCCAGACCATCCGGATAGGGATA
>JANNTE010000129.1:0-7987 GCA_031403365.1 Betaproteobacteria bacterium
ACCGATGTCGAGCAGCGAGATCGGCCGGTCGGTCGGCAACAGTTCGCGCAACGCGTGTATCGCCGCGCGGCCGGAAAGATAGAGCGGCACCCGGGTGGCCTGCGTTCCGCCATAAAACAGCAGCAAGGCGAGCAGCGCCGCACCGGTCCACGGCGCCGGCAGCGAAACCGCCATACCGATTGCCAGCGCCGGCACAAAAACCAGACTCACCGCGATCCACCACCATTGCAGGCGCAGGGCGGCAGCCATGACCCCGGCCGAGACGCACTGTACGAATATCCACGGCATCGTGGCGATCGCCGCGCCGGTCAGTAATGACCAGGACGCAGCGGCCGCAGTGGCGGCGATCAAACCCGTCGCCTGTGCCGTCAGCGCGCTTCCCAATGGCGACGAGAACTGCGTCAATGGGCGGCGGACCAGTGTGGCAGCAGCTGGCATGGGTATCGCCTATTGACTCGACTGCCCGGAAGCGGGAACCGGCATCTGCGCCTCCGGTGTCAACGCGCTCGAATCGGGCAATTCTTCCTGATCGACGTCGATCTGCTGTCCGTCATTGCTGACACTGTCCTCGGTGCGCTTCTTCATCACGATAACGCTGATGCGGCGATTGACCGGACTGAGCGGATCGGCCTTGTTGAACAGCACCGCGGATGAAAGTCCAACCACGCGCATGACCTTGTCTTCGCGCATGCCACCGGCGAGGAGCTCGCGGCGGGAAGCATTGGCGCGCTCCGTCGACAGCTCCCAGTTGCTGTAACCGCGTTCGCCGCCGAAATACGGCGTCGCGTCGGTGTGCCCGGAGAGACTGATGCGATTGGGCACTTCATTCAACACCTTGCCGATTTCGTGCAGGATATCCTTGGTATGGGACAGCAGTTGCGCGCGGCCAAGTTCGAACATGGGACGGTTTTTTTCATCCACAATCTGGATGCGTAACCCCTCCGAAGTGATGTCGATCAGCAGTTGCCGGCGATAGATGTTGAGCGCCGGATTGGCTTCGATCACCGCGTCGAGCTTGCCTTTCAGATCTTCGAGCCGCGCCATTTCGCGTTTCTCCAGCTCGGCCTGCGCGGCTTCAAGATCGATTGGCCGCTTTCGCTCGCGAATTAGCGCCCGATCCATCTGGCCTGCGCTGCGGGTGAGATCCTTGCCACCACCCTTGATGATGCTGGTCGCATCGCCGGCCCCGCTGCCCCCCTGCATGGTGAGCCGCAGGGGATTCTTGAAATAGTCCGCTATGCCTTCGAGTTCCCCCTTGGTTGTGGAACCCAGCAGCCACATAAGCAGAAAGAAGGCCATCATCGCGGTGACGAAGTCCGCATAGGCGATCTTCCACGCGCCACCATGCGCGCCGGCGGCGACCACTTTACGGCGCTTGATGATGATCGGTCGCTGGCTTTCGTCTGACACGATGGGTTGCCTCTGGCTGAACCGGTCCTGCGCTACTTCTTCTTGGCCTGCTTGACGTGGTCCTCAAGCTCGGAGAACGAAGGCCGGTCGGTGGAGAACAAAACCTTGCGTCCGAATTCGACTGCCAGCGCGGGGGCATAGCCGTTCAGACTCGCCAGCAGCGTGACCTTGATGCATTGCAGCGGCTTGCTCGACTCCTGGAGCTTCTGCTCAAGCAGGGTGGACAGCGGACCGACGAAGCCATACGCGAGCAGAATTCCCAGAAACGTGCCGACCAGCGCATGCGCGATCAGCATGCCCAGTTCCGCGGGCGGCAATCCCACCGAGGCCATGGTGTGCACCACACCCATGACTGCGGCCACGATTCCGAACGCCGGCAGGCCATCACCGAGTTTCTGGATGACGTGCGCCGGCACCTCGCCTTCGTGATGATGGGTTTCAATTTCATTGTCCATCAGATTTTCGATTTCAAACGCGTTCAGGTTGCCACTCACCATCAACCTCAGATAGTCGGTCAGAAACTCGACCGCGTGGTGATCGGCGAGGATGGCCGGGTACTTGGAGAATATCGGACTTTCCTCTGGTTTCTCGACGTCGGATTCGATCGACATCAGCCCTTCCTTGCGCACCTTGGACAGGACTTCATAGAGCATTCCCAGCAACTGCATGAACAGGACTTTGCTGTAACGCGAACCCTTGAGCAGCAGAGGGAGACTGCGCAAGGTGGCCTTGATACTGCTCACCGAATTGCCGACGAAGAGGGCGCCAAACGCCGCGCCACCGATCATCAGCAGTTCGACCGGCTGGAACAAGGCCGCTACATGACCGCCCGCCAGGGCGAAGCCGCCGAATACAGAAAGACAGACGATGATGTAGCCAAGGATCACCAGCATTGGGAGCGCTTCCGGATAAACCGCCGATTGGTCAACAAACCCGAGTGAACAGGCTAGCAGCCGCAACCCCGGACCCATGCTCCAATAAGCATGGAAAAATACCGGCTAATCGGCCGGAAGGCTGGCAATACTCAGCCGAGCGCTTCGGCCAGCGCGGTCTTGGCAGTCGCCTGGTGCGCACTGGCGGCGCGTGCCGCCTGGTCCGCGGTGGCGGCAAGTGCCGCCTTGGCCGTCTTGCCGGCACGGGACGGCGGCGCGCACAGGCCGCAGATATAGTGGCTGTGCAGATCGAGAGTGTTGACAACGAAGCGTCCGCTACATTTCTCGCACGGCTGCATGGCCACCATTTTGGATTCGAGATAGCGCTGCAGCGTCCATGCCCGGGTAAACGTCAGGATCGGGTCCATGCCGTCGATGGACACATGCTCCAGATAGAGCCTGAAGGCCTTTATCGTTGCCGCGATGCCGCGTGCGCGGGTATTTTCGACCAGGAAATGGCGGATCTCCATGAACAGGGAGGCATGGATGTTCGGCTGCCAGGTGACGAACCAGTCGGTCGAGAAAGGCAGCATGCCCTTGGGCGGGGATACACCCTTGATCTCCTTATACAAGCGGAGCAATCTTTCGCGACTGAGCGTCGTCTCGACCTCGAGCACCTGAAGCCTGGCTCCGAGTTCGACCAGTTCGATGGCGAGTTCAATTTGATGGCCTTCGCCGATTATGCTTTTATTGGCCATGATCGCGAATCTGTTTCAGGCCATTGCTTCGACTGCGCGGCTCGCGCCCAGAATCGAAGCGTGAGTGCGTGCCATGGATTTGTCCCGCGAATGGCTGACCAGCAGGTCGAGGATTAGGCGGTCGTCGTAGCGCAGACGGCAGAGCAGCGTTGTCGAAGATGCCACTTTGATCAGTTGCGCGGGACTAAGCGCTTCGAGCAGGTCCGCCAGGTCCTCGCTGATGCCAAGACGATAAATCGCCGCATCGCGGTCTTCTCGAATCAGGCTCTGGGCCAGCAACAGATAATTGAGATTGGCATCACGAATTTCGTCGAACAATTTTTCTTTGCTCATTTTTCCATCCCTCGCGACTGGCAAGTAACGACGTTGCCGGATTGCGACGTGTACCGGTTCCTGATGCATCCAAACCGCGACAGCGTCTGCCGTTGGCGACATTGGAGTCGAATTCGCCAGGAAACTGAATGCGCGCAGGGAAATACGAGCGTAGGACTATCCCTGCATCAGTTGTAAAGATTCCCTTACACGCGAGAGCCTTTCCTGTGGCAACCGGCCGGCCGCGGCCTCTTTGCCCACCCTCATGCCAGCCAGGAATCTGGGGACCTGATCCACCGGCATCGGTTTGCTCAGCAGATAGCCCTGCATGCGATCGCAGCGCTGCAATTCCAGAAACTTCCGCTGCTCGATGGTTTCGACGCCCTCCGCGACCAGGCTCAGGCCGAGGCTGCGGGCAAGGCCTGCAATGGCCGCCACGATGCTGGCGCCGTCTTCGTTTTCGCAAATATCCTGGGTAAACGACCGGTCGATCTTGAGCGTGTCAATCGGGAAACGTTTCAAATAGGACAGCGAGGAATAACCGGTCCCGAAGTCGTCCATTGCAATGCGAACCCCCATGTCCTTGAGCGCCCGCAAGGTCGTGCCGGTCGTTTCCGCATCGCGCATGAGCACGCTTTCGGTAATTTCAACCTCGAGGTGCTGAGGTGCAAGCCCGCTTCGGTGAAGTGCATTCTTGATCTGGGTAAGCAGTTGCGTCTGCGCGAATTGAACCGCGGAAACGTTGACCGCAATGCCGAGATCCTGAAATCCCTGCTCCTGCCAGACACGAGTCTGACGGCACGCCTCCTGCAAAACCCATTCACCGATCGGAATAATAAGTCCGGTCTCGTCGGCAATCGGGATAAATTTGTCTGGCGGCATGAATCCGAGTTCCGGGTGGTTCCAGCGCAACAGCGCCTCGGTCGCCACGATCGCTCCGGTTTGAAGATCCGCGATGGGCTGATAGTTAAGCAGCAATTCGTTGCGCTCAACGGCGCGGCGCAAAGCCACCTCCACCGCCACGCGCTGCGAAGCCGCGTCGAAAGTCTTGCGGTCATAGTACCGGTACGAGGTGCCGGCCTCGGCCTTGGCGCGCGACATGGCAGCCTCGGCATTGGCGATCAGAGTCGTGGCGTCCCTGGCGTCTTCCGGGCAGGTGCACACGCCCATGCTCACCGTCAGGTCAAATTCGAGCGAATCATGCATGAACGGCCGTTTGAAGCCGCGAATGATCGCCGCCATCAACCCTTCTATCCCCGCCTTGTCGGCGATTCCCGACACGAACATCGCGAACTCGTCACCGCGCAGGCGGGCAAGCAAGGCTTTGGCGCCGGTGCTTTCCTCCAGACGGGATGCGATCTGGCGCATCAATTCATCGCCAATGGCGTAGCCGAAACAATTATTCAGGCGCATGAAGTTGTCGATATCGGCAAACACGACTGCCGCTTTCAGGTCCGGCTGCGCCTCGAGCTGCTCGTTCACGCGCTCGCAGAAATAGTTCCGGTTGGGCAGGCCGGTCAACTGGTCGTAGTAAGCCAGCCGGTAGACATGGGATTCGGCGCGCTTCATGGCCTTGCGTACGCCGGCGTTCCTGAGTTCGCGCTCGACCGACGCGACCAGGCGCTGGAAATCACCCTTTTGCACGTAGTCGTGCACACCTTCGCGCATTGCCAATGCCGCCTTGCGATGAGTCATCACCCCGGAATAGATGATGAATGGAACATCGCGCCCGGATCTCTTGACCGCATTGAGCGCCAGCATCGCATTCATTTGAGGCATGGATTCGTCCGCAATCACCAGATCCCATTGTGCCGAATGCAGCGCGTCGCGCAGGGCATGCTCGGTGTCCACGCGACTGGAAATCAGGTTGTAGCCTTCTCGCGCGAACTCCGTACAAAGCAATTCGACATCGAGGGCAGAATCGTCGACAAACAAAAGGCGTAATGAGGGCCGGATCATCTTTTTCTCGATGGTAAGGGGACTTAACATGTCTCCTAACGGCTGCCCGCGCGGGGACTTTAGTCGGATCGGTTCAAAGCCTCAGGATGCGCCGCAGCGGCGCATGATCCGATACCGGAAAAAACTGCCTCAATGGCCCCGACCCACCTGAAGTTCAAATCGTTTACGCAAAACGTGATCACCGGAGAGCGCGCCCGGACCATGGAAAAAGGTCACCAGCATCAGCAGACCCCAGACAACGTGATCCTTGATGCCGGCATCGGATATGTCCGGATAGGAAATCACCGCGACAGCATTCAAGATGAAAAGAGCCAGCACCGCGGGCCTTGAGGCGAGGCCCAGCACCAGCAGCACCGGCAGCGTCAACTCGGCGGCAGTTGCCATCCATGCGGCGAGTTCAGGCGGCAGCAGCGGTACCGCGTATTCGTTTTCAAACAGAGCAATGGTGGTGTCCCAACTGCCTATCTTGGTCAGCCCGGCCATGAAGAAGACTTTTGCTACATACAGACGAATCATCAGATCGACGACTGGTGCGGCAAGACCGATCCGGCGAAAGGCTTCAAGGCCCGCAGGCATCATTCGGGTAAACATGTTCAATCTCCTGGTTCCAATAATCAGATTAATTCGAAGCCGGCGAGTACTCCACTTGTCGCCAGGCTCCGCAGGGCTGCAGCCGCATCGGCTTGCGGATCGACAGCGACGGCGTGCGCCATGGCTGCGCCCAGCGCCATGCCTTGCTGAAGACCAAGGGCGAGTGCGTATTCACTCGCCGACAGTCTGGCGATCAACACCTCGCAGCCGGATCGGTACACGATAAGATTTTCCGGTCCGTCCAGAAGATCAATTTCTTCGACGACACTGTGAATCGGCTGATTGGCTTCCCAGATGCGCAGCACCGGATAGGCCGAGATCAACAGACGGCAAGCGGGCTGGAGTTGAAATCGCAGCCTCTCGTGGTTCGCTGGCTCCACTCGCGCCAGCGAGGCCAGGTCCAGCTTGGTGGCGTCGGCGGCGTGAAACGCTTCATGCCAGAGCCATTCCAGGCGGGCCACGTCTGGAAGATAGACCAGCGCCTGCGCCTCCGGGACGCGCGCGAGAAAATCCGCGAACGACGCGCCGTAGCGATGAAGGTCGCCGCTGTGGCTGGGATATTCGCGCGCGTAGCGACTTGCCTTCTGGTCAAAAAACCGTTCTCCGGTGAGCCGCAGCACAACCGGATACACCGCGCGCAAGGCGTTGCGCAAATTCGCGACAACACTCGCGCGGTAAATGTCGAACCGGGCGGCCGGTGCGGCGATCCAGTCGAGCACCTTGTCCTCGCCGCCAAATACGCCACTGGCAAAGGCGTCCTGGCAGTCAGACAGCGAGGGCGTTTGCATTTTCCAGCATCCGGTCTGCGCTGTGCGCCTCGGCAAGCAGCGTGGCAAGCGGCGGAATGTCCGTGTCCCACTCGACCAGCGTGGGCCGATGGCCGAAGCGGCGCATCGCAAGCCGGTACAGCTCCCATACCGGCTCCTGAACCACCCGGCCATGGGTATCGATCAGGCAGTCTTCAGTTTCATCAAACCCGGCGAGATGAATTTCCTCGACCGCATCGGCCGGCACCGCATCGAGGTATCCGGCGGCATCGAAACCATGATTGACGGCATTGACGTAGATGTTATTGACGTCGAGCAGCAAGCCGCAGCCGGTGCGCCGGCTCAGTTGATCGAGAAATTCCGCCTCCGGAATGGTCTCGTGGCGGAACCGGACGTAAGCCGCAATGTTCTCGACCAGGATGCGCCGCTTCAGGCGCGATTGCACTTGATCGACGCGACTGCATACCAGCGTGAGCGCTTCCTCCGTACCAGGCAAAGGCAGCAATTCGTTCAGGTATCGCCCGCCGATCGAACTCCAGCACAAGTGTTCCGATACCAGAAACGGGTCATAACGCCGGACCAGCCGTTCAAGCGCATTGAGGTGGGTTTCGTTGAGTGCATCGCATGAACCCAGAGACAGGCCCACCCCGTGCAGACTGAGCCGATAGAGTTGGCGGGCCTGTTCCAGAAAACCATGTGGCTGCCCGCCGTCGCCGAAAAAATTCTCGCTGTGAACTTCCAGAAATCCCACCGGCGGGCGCTCCTCCAGAAGCGCCCGGTAGTGAGGGGAGCGCCATCCGATACCAGCGCGCAAAACCTGTGACTTCATGCTCGACGGTGTCGTAACTGGCGCCATTGCAGATGCTGGCGCGCTGCCTACTTCTTGGCGACGACCGAACCACCGACAATCTTCTCGCACGTCCCCTTGGCGACGTACAACCACTCTTCCTTGTCGCCGTCCTTCGTTGCCTGGCCTGCGCACGAATGTTTGGATGATCCGCAGTCGTTCTGTCCCGCCTTGGCAATGCCGGCACATTTTTCCATGCCGTCCTTGGCGGCCAGCGCGGTGCCGCTGGTAAGCCCCAGAGCCAGCAGCCCTGCAATTGCCGAATGTACGATTACGTTGGTGTTCTTCATATGCTCTCCTGTCTGAATGTTTGGATTGAGATCTGAAAATCCCGTCTGCACCACAACTGGCCGCACTGGCCAGTGCGGTTCGGACGGACCTGCCGTTACAACAATACAACGTGCTGCATTGAACACTTAACAACTTGCGAACTGCCTTTGGTCGCAATCAGCCGACGCATCAGGTCTGGCA
>JANNTE010000130.1:0-40172 GCA_031403365.1 Betaproteobacteria bacterium
GACTACGCGCAACGGCTCAAGAGTCTCGCCGATGACGTCGCCGATACGCTGCTGATCGTGATGCGCGTGTACTTTGAGAAACCGCGCACCACCACCGGCTGGAAGGGGCTGATCAACGACCCGCACATGAATGATTCCTTCGATGTCGAGGAGGGCCTTCAACTGGCGCGCAAACTGCTGTGCAACATCAACGATCTGGGATTGCCTGCCGGCACCGAAGCATTGGATCCGATCAGCCCGCAGTACATGGGCGATCTGGTGAGCTGGAGCGCGATCGGTGCCCGCACCACGGAATCACAAACCCATCGCGAAATGGCGAGCGGCCTTTCCACGCCAGTGGGCTTCAAGAACGGAACTGACGGCGGCCTGCAAGTGGCAATCAACGCGCTGTTGTCGGTGTCGCATCCGCACAGTTTTCTCGGAATCAACCAGCGCGGGCAGGTCTCGGTAATTCGCACCAACGGCAACCGCTACGGCCATATCGTATTGCGCGGCGGGGCGAAAGGTTCGAACTACGACTCGGTAACCATGTCGGTGGTGGAAAAGGAACTGGCCAGAAACAAACTCGCCGCCAATATCGTAGTGGATTGCAGTCATGCCAATTCCAACAAGGATCACAATCTGCAACCGCTGGTCATGCTCGACTGCGCTCATCAGATTTTGGAAGGCAATCAGTCCATCGTCGGCGTCATGCTGGAAAGCAACATCAACGCCGGCAATCAATCCATACCCGCCGATCTGAAGCAGCTGAAGTACGGCGTTTCGGTGACGGACGCCTGCATCGACTGGCCGACTACGGAGAAGTTGTTGCGCGAAACGCGACAGAAACTGAAGAACGCGCTGCCCGCGCGTGCCCCGAGATCAGCGCAAGTCCGGAAAATAAGCGGCTAAGCGGCAGCGGGCACCCGCTGCCAACCGGTTCGGATTCTCCGGCCAGCCGGCCTGCCGCCAGAATCGGATTGGTGTTGGGCAGTGGTTCCGCGCGCGGCTGGTCGCACATCGGCGTCATCCGCGCGCTCGAAGAATCCGGCATCGTGCCGGACCTGGTCTGCGGCACGTCTATCGGCGCGCTGGTGGGAGCTGCCTATTGCGCGGGTGAACTCGACCGCCTCGAGCCCTGGGTCAAATCCCTGACCTGGCAGAACGTTGTCGGCCTGCTGGACATGACCATCGGCGGCGGACTCATCAAAGGCAACAAGCTGGTCGCGTTCTTCCGCTCCCACTACGCCGACACTGCGATCGAGCAGTTGCCAAAAGCCTTCGGCGCTGTTTGCACCGATCTGGCCACCGGACAGGAAGTATGGCTGCGCGAAGGCATGCTGATCGACTCGGTACGCGCCTCGATCGCGGTACCCGGCCTGTTCGCGCCTGTGAAGCGTGGCGATCTGGTGCTGGTGGACGGCGCACTGGTCAATCCCGTGCCGGTGTCGCTATGTCGTGCCATGGGCGCTGACATCGTCATCGCAGTGGAATTGACTTCCGGAATGAAGATACCGCGCTTGCGCAAACCAGTTGCCGGGGATAGACCAGCGGGCCAGGTCGGTGCGTTGCTGAGCCGGTTGCAGGCGGGCATTGGCATGCTCAGGAGCGGGCCGGTCCCCGGCAGTCCCCTGCCCTCGGTCATCGATGTCATGGCAAGCAGCATCAATATCATGCAAGTACAGATCACCCGCAGCCGCTTTGCAGCGGAGCCGGCCGACGTGGTCATCAGTCCGCAGATGGCGCTGATGGACTTTCACCGCGCAACCGAAGCGATCGACGAAGGTCGTCGGGCGACCGGTCCGATGCTTGCGCAAATACAGGCGCTGCTGACGGAGCGCCGCCAGTGCGGTGCCGCCGGCACGGCGCCGGCAGCATCGGCCAAAGAACGCTTTAGCGCATCACGAAAGGATTGCCGGTCTTGACACCGGTATTGATCCACACGCTCTTCATCTGCAGATATTCGTAGATCGCGCTCTGGCCGTTCTCGCGCCCCATGCCACTGTCCTTGTAGCCGCCAAACGGCGACATGAAGCTGACCGCGCGATAGGTATTGACCCAGACCGTGCCGGACTTCAGGCGCTCCGACATGCGGATGGCACGTCCGACATCGCGCGTCCAAACGCCGGCGCCAAGGCCAAAGCGCACATCGTTGCCAATGCGCACGGCATCTTCCTCATCCTTGAACGGAATGATGGACAGCACCGGGCCGAAAACTTCTTCCTGGGCGATGCGCATCTTGTTATTGACGCCGGTGAATATGGTCGGCTCGACAAACCAGCCCTTGCCGCACTCCGGGCGCGTGGCTGCGCCCCCGCCCATGCGCAGCTTCGCGCCTTCGTTCTTGGCGATGTCGATGTAGGACAAGACCTTGTCGTACTGCGGGCGCGTGGTCACCGGGCCGACCTGGGTTTCCAGGCTCATCGGGTTGCCCATTTTCGCCGTTTTCGCCAAGGCCAGCAGTTTCTCGACGAAGGCGTCATGTATGGATTCCTGCACCAGCAGGCGCGAACCGGCGATGCAGGTCTGGCCGGTGGCAGCAAAGATGCCGGACACCGCGCCATTGACCGCGTCTTCGATGACCGCGTCTTCGAACACGATATTCGGTGATTTTCCGCCCAGCTCCAGACCGACCTTCTTGAAGCCGCGCGCTGCTGTCTCGTTGATGATTCTGCCGGTGGCATCGGAGCCGGTGAACGTTATCTTGGCGGTAAGCGGATGCTCGACCAGTGGCATGCCGACTTCCTTGCCATAACCCGTGACGACATTGACCACACCGGCCGGGAAGCCCGCTTGCTCGACCAGCTTGATGAATTCCAGCACGGAAGCGGAGGTGAACTCGGAAGGCTTGATGACCACGGTATTGCCGGCCGCCAGCGCCGGCGCGAGCTTCCATGCGGTCAGCATCAGCGGGGAATTCCACGGTGTAATCGCCACCACCACTCCAAGCGGCTCATAACGGGTGAAATTGAAGTAACCCTTCTTGTCAAGCGGGATGACCGCGCCCTGCACCTTGTCGGCAAGCCCGCCGAAGTAGTAATACCACTGCGGAACATAGTTGAGCTGGGCGCCCATTTCGGCCAGAAGCTTGCCGTTGTCGCGCACTTCGATTTCCGCCAGATGCTGCGCATTCTGCGCCACCAGATCGCCCAATTTTCTGAGCAATGCGCCGCGCTGCGTCGCCGTCATCTCCGGCCACGGGCCGGAAGTAAACGCGGCATGCGCAGTGCGCACGGCATGGTCGGCGTCGGCGGCATTGCCGCGCGCGATCAGTGCCCAGGGCTCACCGGTGAACGGATTGAAACTTTCGAACCATTCGCCCGAGGACGGGGCTACCCACTCGCCGCCGATATACATCTGATGTTTCTGCATACCTGTCTCCTGTTACCAATGTAAATTGGTTATCCGGTTATCGAATCGCAATCGGCGCCACGGTCGAACCCGTGCCGCCCTTGATCTTCAGGGGCTGCACGACAAAGGCAAACTCGTGCACTTTTTTCGCCGCCAGTTCGTCGAGCTTCACGTTCTCCAGCAGGAAAATGCCATTGATCACGAGCGCGATCTGGTGGATTGGCAGGCTCAAGGCCTTGTCGGGATTGGGTGCGACTTCCACCGAGTAAGTGTCGGCGCCGAACAGCACCGGCTCGTGCCTGGCGAGCCACTCGGCGGCGGCGACACCGATTCCCGGCGAGCCGCTGTTGTACCGCGCATTGTCCACGCCCCATTGCCTGCCCCAGCCGCTGTGAATGAGAACGGCGTCGCCGGATTTGAGCGCGATGCCTTGCTTCTTGAGGGCGTCCTGCAAATCCTGCACGGTGATTTCATAACTGAGCGGCAGCATGTCCACGCCTTTGGCGGCAGCCACATCGATCAACACGCCGCGCGTCATGATCGAGCCGATTTTTTCCACTCCGAGTTTGCTGAAGCCATTGCGCGACTGGATGTCGGCGGTGGCGATGCAGTTGTATAGTTGTCCGTCGATTTCCTGGTGAGAAAACATGTCGAACTGGGTGCCGACCTGACCCAGTTCGGTGATGATGAGTTCTTCGTTGCTGGCGCGTTTGTTGGTACCCATCAGCGGACCCGTGCGCTTGGTATGGATATCGAAACGGCGGGTTCCGAAGAAAGGCATGTCGGTTGCGAGCACGCGCCCGAGTTCGATCACTTCGCCGCTGCGTATGAGTTTCGCCGCGCTCAACACGGCGGAAGGCGTAATCAGATTGGCGGCGCCGCGCTCATCGCCCGCGCCCCACTTCGAGGGGCAGCGCTCGCCGGGCGCGGGAGGTGCCCAGCTCTGCGCGTGGGCGAGGGTGGATATCGACAGGGCGCAAACCGACAACAGCGCGGCAATGGAACTGGAAGCAGCTGGACTGGCTTTCATCGTCTACCTTTCGAATGATTGCAGGGTGTGCAGTCGGCGGATCTGGCGGACCGGAATGTTAGCATGCGTTGTAATCCCACCGCGAACAACCCAACCACGTCCCGTGCAAACCCAGCAAACCCTGCCCCGCTCCATGTGGGTACTGCTCATCGTGCTCACCCTGGGCTGGGGATTTAACTGGCCGGCGATGAAACTCACGCTCGCGGAAATGCCGGTGTGGACTTTCCGTGGCTTGTGCGTGACCTCCGGCACCATCGGCTTGTTCCTGCTTGCGCGCCTGGGCGGCCAATCCTTGCGCGTTCCGCACGGGCAATGGCCGCGCTTGATCGCCGCCTCGCTGTGCAACGTCGCGCTGTGGAACATCCTGGTCGGCTACGGCCTTGGGATGCTGCCCGCCGGGCGCAGCGTCATTCTTGCCTACAGCATGCCGGTGTGGGCGATGTTACTGTCGGTATTCATTCTGCACGAGAAACTCTCGCGGCGCCGCGTGCTCGGCCTCATGCTCGGCATGGCCGGCATGGCGCTTCTGATCGGCAAGGAATTCGCCTCGCTGCAAACCTCGCCGCTCGGTTCGATGTTGGTTCTCGGCGCCGCGTTCAGTTGGGCACTGGGCACCGTCATCATGAAGCGCTACCCGATTGCCCTCCAGACTACCGCCCTCACCGCCTGGCAGATGCTGGTCGGTGGCATTCCCATCGTGTTAGGCGCGCTGTTGATCGATGCCGGAGCATTGGAACCACTGAGCGCAGCCGCCACCTTCGGGCTGTGCTACAACATGTTTTTCGTGTTCATCTTCTGCTACTGGGCCTGGTTCAAGATCGCAACCACCGCGCCGCCCAGCGTGTCTTCGCTGAGTACGCTGATGATTCCGGTGGTAGGCGTGTTCAGCGGCATCGTCGTTCTGGGCGAGTCGCCGCATTGGCAGGAATATGTTGCGCTGGTGCTGGTTATTGCGGCGCTTGCGACCGTGCTGATTGGCCCGCGGTCGCCGGCGGCGACCTAAAGTCCCTGGCGCCAGCGGCGACCTGAACTCCCTGGCGCCCGCGGCGAGCTAAACTTCCCGGCGCCCGATGCCGTAAACTGGCCCAGTCTGGCTCGTCAAGTCCGTGCAGGCGGCAGCAAGTGTCCGAAAATTGCTACACTCGTCTTCGACAGGTGCAACTTTAAGCTTATGAAACCGAACTTGATGCCACGGCTTTGCGCACTCCTGATGTCGGCTCTTGCGGTCAGCTTTGCCCAAGCAGATATCTATCGGCATGTCGCCGCCGATGGGACGGTGCATTTCACGAATGTGCCGCAGGACAGTCGCTTCAAGATTTACCTCAGGGAGAAGAAGGTCCGAAGCCCGGTGCGCGAAACGCTGGCCGGCGACATTCGCCGCTACGCCGAAAAAAATCGTGCGCGTTACGCCAAGCATATTCAGGCCGCCGCAAAGGCAAACCGCCTGGAGGCCGCTCTGATCCACGCCGTGATCTCCGCCGAGTCCGGTTACAACCCGTTTGCGCGCTCTCCCAAAGGTGCGACCGGCCTGATGCAGTTGATGCCGCAAACGGCCAAACGCTATGGAGTGAAGAACAGCCTCGATCCGGCGCAGAATATCCGCGGCGGTTCGCGCTACCTCGCGGACCTGATCCGTCTGTTCAATAATGACGTTCATCTCGCGGTGGCTGCCTATAACGCCGGCGAAAATGCAGTCATGAAATTCGGCAACCGCATTCCTCCGTACCAGGAGACGATGATTTACGTGCCCCGGGTCATGAACTACTACCGGACCTACCGCGCCGCTTCCTAGCCCTTCTTTTGTACCGGCGCGGCAACCGCGAGGAAGGCATCAGGCGGCGAAGCCGCCAGTTTTACGGCCGCATTGACAGGCGTCAGATGCTCGATGAACTGATCGATGGATGCCTGCCAGGAGAACTGTTCTGCGTACTGCCGGGCTTTGTGCCTCGGAATCTCAAGCGCTTGCCGGCACGCCACCTTGAGGTCCTCATGCAAGACCCCCGCGCCGCTGTTGCCGATTACGTCTATGGGTCCGAGCACCGGGAACGCCGCCACCGGCGTGCCGCAGGCCAGGGCTTCAAGCATCACCAGGCCGAAGGTATCGGTCAGGCTGGGGAAAACGAAAACGTCGGCCGCACGGTAGTAACTTGCCAGTTCGGCGGCGGTCTTGATGCCGTCGAAGCGCACATCGGGATAGCGGCGTTGAAGTTGCGCCCGCGAAGGGCCTTCACCGACCACCCATTTGCTGCCGTCCAGATCCAGCTTCAGAAATGCCTCTATGTTTTTTTCCACGGCGACGCGACCCACGTATAAATAAATCGGGCGCTCCGTGGTCAACGCCTTGCGCTCGCCGGGCGAAAATGTCCCGGTATCCACGCCACGCGTCCAGGCGACTGTGTTGCTGAAACCGCGGGCTTCCAGGTCGCGCTGCACGCTGGGGGTCGGTACCATCACCGCTCGCGCAGGGGCGTGAAAGTGCCGCAACCATCGATAGGTCAACTGGACCGGAACCCGGAAGCGCGCATGAACATATTCGGCGAATCGCGTATGGAAGGCCGAGGTGAATGCAATCCTGCGCTTCAGGCAGTAGCGGCGCGCAGCGATGCCCAGCGGGCCTTCGGTCGCAATGTGAATGGCATCCGGGGCAAATTCCTCGATCTGCCGGCTGACACCGCTGAAGGGCATCAGGCTCAGGCGAATCTCCGGATAGGTCGGGCAGGGAATCGATTTGAACTGCAGTGGTGTGACAAAGCGGACCTCGTGTCCAAGCCGTTTCAGACCCTCGCCGATCTTGCCCAGCGTGGTTACGACCCCATTGACCTGGGGCAACCATGCGTCTGTAACTATCATCACTTTCATGCGTGCGCCTGCTCCTCTAGTTGCATCATTGGGTTGGATGACTTCGTCGCAGATTGATGTTGCCATTCGACGATTTTGAGTTCGCCTTCCCGGGTTTCCACCAGCGCGGACAGACTTTCCACCCAGTCACCGTCGTTGCAGTAGACAATTCCATCAATGGTCTTGATCTGCGGTTTATGGATGTGACCGCAGACGACGCCATGGAAGCCGCGATTTCTCGCTTCCCGCGCCACGGCATCTTCGAATGCAGTCATGAAGTTCACCGCATTTTTGGTTTTGTGCTTCAGATACTGCGACAGCGACCAGTAGCGGTAGCCGAATTTGGCCCGGAGATGATTGAACCAGCGGTTGAGCTTGAGAATAAACGTGTACAACTGGTCGCCGACCACCGCCAGCCATCGGGCCTGCTGAACCACTGCGTCATAAAGATCGCCGTGGACGACCAGAAACTTGCGGCCATCGGCCATCGTGTGCACTGCTTCATCGCAGATTTCAATATCACCGAAGGCAAGGCCAAGGAAGTGGCGCATGACCTCGTCGTGGTTACCGGCGATATATAAAACCTTGGTACCCTTGCGCGCTTTGCGCAGGATTTTTTGCACGACGTCGTTGTGGGCCCGCGTCCAGTACCAGCCGCGCTTGAGCTGCCAGCCGTCGATGATGTCGCCGACGAGGTAGAGCTGGTCAGATTCGTTGTGCCGCAGGAAATCCAGCAGAAAATCGGCCTGGCAACCGGGAGTACCCAGGTGAATATCGGATATCCAGATAGTCCGGTATCGGGTTACCAGGGAATCCGGAATATCGCGCGAATTCAGGTGACTTGCTCGATAAACATAATGTCGAGCATTAAATCATGTGGTCGTGACAGTAATATTGCAGCTGGCGAAATTACCTGTGGCAAACGGGACAGAATCGACTGAACCGGTACGCGAGTAACCCATCGCCCTACTACCGGACCCCGAGGCGGCGCAGCGGCTTGCCTATTCAAGCAGGGGTTTCGCACAAGACGCGGGAGCGCCTATCATTGGGCGAACGATCCAGAAAACCAGCCGTCTGAATGACCATGAAAATCGAAGCAATCGAAACCACTGTTCTGCGCATTCCCTACACCAGCGGCGGCCCGTCGGACACCGAAGTCTGGGGCGGCAAGGCCTGGCCGACTGCAGATGTATTGCTGGTCAAAGTCAGCACCGAAGATGGCGTTATCGGCTGGGGCGAAGCATTCGGTTATAACGTCATTCCAGCCACTAAAGTGGCGATCGACCAGATTCTGGCACCGATGTGCATCGGCCGCGATGCACTGGCGATTGAAATTCTGATGCAGGAACTTCAGCACAAGCTGCATATCTTCGGGCGCAGCGGTCCGATCATTTTCGGCTTGTCCGGCATCGACATCGCGCTCTGGGATATTGCCGGAAAAGTTTCCGGGAAGCCATTGCATCAGTTGCTCGGCGGCGGCAGATCGCAGCTGCCATGCTACGCCAGCATGATCCGCTATACCGAGCCGGAGCGGGTTGCCGCCAATGTAGAGCGCGCCCTCAAGGACGGCTACCGCCACATCAAATTACATGAGATCGCACTGGCCCCGACGCGCGCGGCGCGCGCAGCCGCCGGTGATGATGTGGACCTGATGCTCGACGTGAACTGCCCATGGTCGCTCAGCGAGGCGCTCGAAATGGCGCAAAAACTGCGCCCGCTGAATCTGCGCTGGCTAGAAGAGCCGGTATGGCCGCCTGAAGATCACGCGGCGCTGGCCCAGATTCGCGCGCGCGGCGGCATTGCGATTGCTGCTGGCGAGAACGCCACTACGGTGGCGCAATTCAACCATCTGTTCCAGGCCGGGGCGGTTGATTTCGTGCAACCGAGCCCCGCCAAGATGGGTGGCGTCTCGGAACTGCGCAAGGTGTTTACGCTCGCCGCTGCCTTTGGCGTTACGGTGATGCCGCACAGCTTTTACGATGGCCCCGCCTTTCTGGCAGGTGTGCATGTGAATGCCGCGCTGGGACGCGCTTCGATGGTGGAATGGCGCTATTTCGATCTGGAAGCGCGGCTTTACGGCGATCAGGCGATTCCGCGCAACGGCACTATTGCCGTTCCTCAAGCGCATGGCCTGGGGTTCGACCCGGACCCGGATGTTCTGAGTCGCTATGGCTCTGGCTAGAGGCAGGTCCGGGCTGCTGTTTCCACGCATCAGTTGCGCGTAAAATCCGGGCGGATGAACCTGGAGCGCATCACAGTGGAGTTTAATGCGGAGGAAGACCGCCTGTTGATGCGCGTATTCTTCGACGGAACTTTCGAAGTTCAATTCTGGTTGACGCGACGCCTGGTCAATCGCATCTGGCCGGTGCTGTTGAGCATGGCACAGGCTAAACCGGACATCCAGGTGCAGCCCAACCCCGAGGTGCGCAACGCGATGCTGGGCATGGAGCACGAAAAGGCGTTGCAAGAGGTGAATTTCTCCCGGGCGCCGCAGGAACCCGCACGAGCGCATCCTTTGGGCCAAGCGCCGATGCTGGTCAGCAGGGTACGGGCGCGGCGCAACGAAAAAAACCAGACCGTGCTGTCGCTGAGGCCGCCTGCTGGCAACGGGCTGGATCTGAACCTCGGCGACACCGTACTTCACGGCTTGATGAAACTGATCCAGGACGCAGTCGTCAGGGCGCAATGGGATGTTCTGCTTGCTGTGCCGACCTTTGCACACGTCAGCCTGGACGAAGGCCGGCAGCACAGCGTCAACTGAGGAGCAGCAGCGGCGTTTCTGCCGCAGGACCCTTGTATTGAGAAGCCTGCCCCCAACTTTCTTTCTGTCTGCCCGAATTGCGGCAGTGGCCCTGCTGCTGGCGACGCTGCAGGGCTGCGCCACGTTTCGCAGTTATGACTCGGAACTGACCAATACGATCAATCTTGCCTCGGCGGGCAATGTCGATGGTGCCATCCGGCTGCTTGAAGGCAACAATCGCTACGGCCGGAAAGACCTGCTGTATTACCTTGAGCTGGGCGAGCTTGAACGCTTGCGAAACCGGTACCAGGCAAGCACCACCGCCTGGATGAGTGCGGATGCGCAGGTGCAGGTTTGGGAGAACACCGCACTCACAAACCCGCAGCAACTGCTGGGCGGTGCGGGCAGATTGTTGCTCAACGACAAGTCGCTGCCGTATCGTGGGCACGACTACGAAAAAGTCATGCTCACCACCAGGCTCGCCCTCGATCGCCTTGCGCGCGGCGACTTCGAAACCGCGCGCGTGGACATCAAGCGAACGCATGAGCGCGAAGCGATCATCGCACAGCTCAAGGCAAAACAATTGCAGCAAACCGAAGAAGAGGCCCGTAAGCGTGGCTTCCAGACGCAATTCAAGGATCTGAACGGATATCCGGTGCGCACGATCGACAACCCGGAGGTCAATGCACTGAGAAACAGCTATCAGAGCGCATTCAGTCATTATCTCGCCGGGTTCATCTATGAAGCACTTGGCGAGCCCGGTCTGGCGGCCGCCGGGTATCGGCAGGCCATCGAATTGCAACCCGGTCAGCCGGCGCTGGAAGCCGCCTTGGCGGGCCTGGATGCGCGCGCGAATGCCGGCGACGACGGTTTCACGGACGTGTTATTCGTCGTCGAATCGGGAACCGCGCCGGCACGTCAGTCCATTCAGTTGAACCTGCCGTTCCCCCACAGAAACCGGATGCTGATCGTGCCGGTCTCATTCCCGGTCATCGCGCCGGCCAAGCCATCCTTCATGCCTTTGCAGTTGCAAATACGTGGCGAAGCACCGATCAACACGGCAGTCATTACCAATACTGACCTGATGGCACGCAAAGCGTTGCAGGAAGACATACCCGGCATTCTGCTTCGAGGCATTATTCGTTCGAGCGCCAAGGCGATTGCACAGAACGAGGCCAGCCGCCGCGACGACACCGGCCTGGCCGCTCTGGCGCTGGCAATCGGATCAATGGTGACTGAGTCAGCCGATGAACGAGGCTGGCGGTCGCTTCCGGGGCAAATTGCGATTGCGCGCGCGCGGATCGCGTCCGGCGAGCATACCATCGGCCCTGGCGCCAGCCCGGCAGGGCAGGATATTCGTTTTCGCGTATCCGGGCGCCACGCCGTAGTCGGATTGCGCATTCTGGGCGGCACCACATTTGCGATCCTTCCGCAAACGCTCCCGGCCACAGAAATGCAATCCATAGTGCTGGAGAACCAGCGTATATTCCCGGGGTCAACGAGTTCGCGGACCAGCACGTTTTAACCGTCTCGTTCACCCAATTCAGGAGCACGACATGAACTTGCGCATAGGCACCACTGTCCTGATCGCTGCCATCGTCATGACCGGCTGCGGCGGCAGCAAGATCGAACGCCCAGGCCTCGTCTATGGCTGCCCAATCGGCGAAGATCAGAAAATTTCATCCAAGGAAGATCTGATAAAAGCCAAGATCGAAACCGCCGGCACTCTTTACAATATCGAATTGATCGATTTGCGCTGCGCCGAGCGGGCTGGAGGATTGCGCATTGATGCAGACCTGAGAAACAACAGCCGCGAGCCGCGCCGCATCGCTTATCGATTCCGCTGGCTCGACAAGGACGGCATGCGCGCCTGGGACGACGAGTCATGGAAACCGCTGCTAATTCCGGGAAAGACGCTCTATACCATCACAACCCGCTCACCCGCGCCGGAAGCCACCGATTTCCGGCTGGTCGTCACGGACCAGGATCAATAATCCATGCCATTGCTTATCGCCAAGGAGTAACACCATGATGCGTTTCCGATTCAACCAGGTCTTCTTCGTCGTGTCACTGTGCGCCGCCCTCGGCCTCTCCGGCTGCGCCTCTCAAACCCGTTACGGAGACGCACGCGGCGTCGAAACCGTGACCAACCAGTTTGGTTCCACCGACTTGCAGATGATCGCAGAATCGATGACGCGCTCATTGCTCGGTTCGCAGATCGTTACCGGCGGCAACCGGCCGATCATCACGGTGCAGGAAGTCAAAAACAAGACCAGCGAGTACATCGACACGCGCGCCATTACCGATTCCATCCGCGTCGAGTTACAGAAAAGCGGCCGGGTACGCTTCGCAGTGGACGCTGCAGCGATGTCGCAGCAGATCGAGGAACTGGAGCGCCAGCAAAGCGAATACTACGAGGCCAACAAGGCCGCCGAAGTCGGCAAGATGGTCGGCGCGGCCTTCCGGATCGAAGGCAACATCGTTTCCATTGTGAAGGAGGCTGGCAGCGTGAAGGACGTGTACTACAAATTCAGCCTGCAACTGTGGAACGTGCGCGACGGGTTGCTGGAATGGGCGGACGAGAAAGAGATTCGCAAGACCACGAGTTAGGTCAAGAGCAAACTCGTTTCACCGCAAAGACGCAGGGCAAGGCGGCTGCCCTGTTCACACTTCAACCTCCGAAATGGTGAAACGGCCCACGAATGCAGGCAATTGCCTTTCTCTGCGTCCGCGACGGTGCCCCCGGCTTTTTCCAGGATTATTGCTTAGTCACGCATGCCCAGCGCATGTGCCATGACATGAAAAATTACGTGTTGCTCCAGCACGCCGCGAATCAGATGCGCATGCGGACCGCGAGCGTATATGGCGACATCTTCCCCACCGTGGGTTTCTTGCATCATCGGCGCGATTGATTCCTGCATGTAGTCGGGCGCAGTTGTATCCACCTCGGCCAGGTCGGGCCTGCCGTCCGTGATACCGAGGAACTGCGTACCTGGGTGGGGAAATTTCTTGATTCCCTCGGGCTGCCGGTCGGACGCCCCGGTATAGCCGGGACCGTTGGCGTAACCCAGCGTCGTATAGGGCAGCTTCAACCCGTCGCTGGCGTAGTCCGCGGACGGCGTTTCGGGCTGCACCACCTTGCCCAGTATCGGGTTGCCGCGCTTCGGATATCCGGCCATGGTCAGTGTATGACTGTGATCGGCCGTGACAATGATCAGGGTATCGCGCGGGTCGGTGCGCTGCATGGCGAGTTTCACCGCGCGGGCGAATTCGATGGCGTCGGTCAGTGCCCGAAAGGCATTGCCGAAATGGTGCGCGTGATCGATGCGGCCGCCTTCAACCATCAGGAAGTACCCCTTCTGGTTCCGAGACAGGATGTCGAGGGCCTTGCCGGTCATCTCGGTCAGGGACGGCTCCCCGGCGCCATCCTTGCTCCGATCATGCTCGAAGTTCATATGTGATGGCTGAAACAAGCCCAGCAGATGACGAACCTGCATGCTGTCGACCGCGTCGAACTGGGCCTTGTTCCATACGTATGCCGAACGCTGGTGATGCGCCAGCCAATCCTGGGTCAGGTCCCGGCCATCCAGACGCTCGCCGGTCCTGTCCGGGTATTCCGGATCGCGCACCGTGGCCGGAAGAAATTTCATGCGGCCGCCCCCCAGCACCACCTCCAGACCATCACCGCGGGAAAATTCGATCAGTTGCCGGGCAATGTCGGCAAAACCGGCTGATCTGGCTGCGGCCGGAAGGTTGGCATCGCTCTCCCAGTCACGGTCCGGCGAATGGGCATAGCACGCCGCCGGTGTGGCGTGAGTGACGTTGGTGGTGGTCACCACGCCGGTGGCCATGCCCCGATCTTCCGCCCGCTCCAGCAATGTCTTCGCGGAATTCCCGGCCAGTGCGCCAAAGTCCCTGCGCGCGACGTTTGCATTCACCGCAATCAGGCCATCATTGGTCTTGATGCCGGTCATGATCGCGCTCATAGTCGGCGCGGAGTCCGCGGTCTGCTGATTGGCGCTGTAGGTCTTGGACAAGGCCACATAGGGCAGCGTCTCGAAAGCAAGCTGATTTTCTTCACCGGAGAGGCCGCGCAACTGGCCTTCGAGAATGCGCGCGGCGGTCACCGTGGTGACGCCCATGCCGTCGCCAACGAACAGGATCACGTTTCGGGCGCGGCCGGTTATCGGCTTCTCCCGCAGCGCTTTCTCCACGGCATCCCGGCCGCCGCGAAACCATTCTTCGGGCGATTGCGCTTGCGCCGGCGTCATCTGTGCCGCGATGTGCGCCACAAGCAGTATTGCAGTGAGAGCGATGTGTTTTCGTCCAATGGTCATAAAAGTGGCCCGAGGAAATCGGCATAGCGTTGCGCGCAACGCAGCCCGAAATCTCCGGGCGCGAGCGCGGGCGCGCGATCGTGCACCTCGCCCAATCCCAGCCTCTGCGCCGCGATGCGTTTGCCGTAAGTATGCAATGTATCCAGCGATTGCATGATGAAAACGATGGCGGGTAGCACCTCCTCGTACAGCGCGTGCGCCTGCGCATCCGCACCTTCGCGCAACAGATCGAATATGCGTGCCTGCCGGTCAAAGGTATCGAGCGCGGGAATCATGCCCGAACAGCCGGCACGCAGGTTGTCGAGCAGCTCGAGTCCGCCGCGGCCGTTGAACACGCTGATTCGAGGTGCGGCCGCCTCGATGAATTGCCGGATAGCGAGCGCCGATCCTTCGCCTTTGAGGATGCCAAAGTTCGGGTGCCGGTCCGCCAGCATCCTGACACCCGCCGGGGTCAGGCCCACGCCCAGATACTCCGGCGCGTTCTGGATTGCGACCGGCAGTTCGACGCGATCGGCCACGGCGCCGAAAAAGCGGATGAAAAATTCCTCGGGTACGTCCCGATCCGGCGGCGGCTGCAAGATCACCCAGGTGGCGCCACGGCCTTTCGCGAAACGCGCGAATTCGACTTGCGCTTCGACAGTTGGTGCATTGATCGTAATCGCCAAAGGCAGGCGGCCATCGAGTTCTTCGGCCACCCAGTCGACCAGCTGGCGCCGCTCGGCGTCCGACAGCTTGTTGACTTCGGTGCCCAGTCCCAGAACCGCGATGCCATGCGCACCATTGTTGACGCAGGCCTGGACCTGCCGTCGCGCGGCGCGCCGGTCGAGAGCGCCTTGCGCGTCAAAAAAAGCGTAGAGCATCGGGTAGATACCGCGCGGCAAGTCGTCATGTTTCATTGCATATCCTCCGGCCACATGCTAACCGCCCCGCGCCGACCGTCCAAACGTCCGTGCACCACAAATTTTCCAGCATACCGGCTGAATCGGTGTAACATTTTTCCATGCAGACCATGTACCGATTCGGGCCAGTGCGCTTGTTTTCCAAGATGACCGTGCTTGTTTTTGGCGGAGCAATGTTGCTCGTTTCCGGGGCCGTTGCCGCATTGTCGCCCGAGGAAATCATTGCTGCACTCAGACTACCGGAGAACAGTACGGGCAATGTTGCTGACGCCGTGGAAGAGGCCACCGGGGCACGCGGCTGGATGTCCTCCGACATGAAGCCGGTTTACGAGGCCAGGATCGTGGGCAGGGCGGCCACGGCGCTGATGCGCCCGGTACTGCGAACCGACGCGCGCAAGTATCCGAATCACCTGCTCGAGATCCTGGACCAGGCCGAAGCCGGATCGATTCTGGTGTACGTGATGCAGGATGGGCTCGAAATCGCAGCCATGGGCAACTTGATGGGCACCACCGCCAAGGTCAGAGGATTGGCCGGCGCCGTGATCGACGGAGCGGTGCGCGATACAACGGAATTGAAGCGGCTCGGATTTCCGGTCTGGTCGCGCCGCATCAGCCCGGCGACATCGGTCGGGCGCATGATCAGCGTGGACAAGCAGATTCCGGTGCTCTGCGCAGGCGTCATGGTGCGGCCCGGCGATTATCTGGTGGGCGATGCGGACGGTGTCGTCGTTGTTCCTGCGGAGGCGGCGGAAAAAGTAGTCGCGCTGCTCAAACAGTACGACGCAAAGGAATCGAAAATGCTTCCGATCATCGAACGCGAGAAATCCATGCTCAAGGCGTTGGAAATCTACAATCGTTACTGAGTGCATGAAATCATCAGGAATCTGCCTGTGAATATAGATCGCAGAAACATGTTACGGCTGTCGGGGGGCCTGATTGCCACCTCTGTGGTGCCATCATGGGCACGCAACAGGGTTGCGACGCCGGCGCAGATGCCCGGGCCGTTCTATCCCGCTAAATTCCCACTTGATCGCGACAACGATCTGGTCACGGTCAGGGGCCACGGAGGCAGCGCTTTTGGCGAAATCGCCAACCTGGCCGGTCGGATACTTGCCCTGGACGGCAGGCCA
The DNA here is from genome assembly GCA_031403365.1 of Betaproteobacteria bacterium. Taxonomy (GTDB): domain Bacteria; phylum Pseudomonadota; class Gammaproteobacteria; order Burkholderiales; family JACQAP01; genus JACQAP01. Next base: position 16,305 of record JANNTE010000130.1, read on the forward strand.
CTGGCGGGCGTTCGCATTGAGATCTGGCAGGTAAACGGCTACGGGCGATATCACCATGATGGTGACGACAGCGGCAGGCCCATCGATCCCGGTTTCCAGGGGTACGGCACAGCGCTGACCGGTGCGGACGGCACTTATCGCTTTCGCACCGTCAAGCCGGTGGCCTACCCGGGCCGCGCCCCTCATGTTCACTTCGCCCTTACGCGCGAGGACTTCGGCACGTTTACCACGCAGATGTATGTCGCGGGCGCCGCGGAAAACGAACGCGACTTCCTGCTATCGCGCATTCGCAACAGCAAGGCGCGCGCGAGCCTGATTGTTGCGCTGGAACCCTCACCCGGAACTCCCGGTGAATTGGCGGGAGAGTTCAATGTCGTACTGGCCGATGACGGCCGGCTTGAGCGGGGTGCCGCGCCGCCGCTATACCGGCAGGCCCGTCTTGACCTATAGTCGAGCCATGAACGCATCGGCAGGATCCGGACCGCAATGGAATTGACCGAGGACGAGATTGAACTGGTACGCGTTAAACTGGAAGAGCTGAAACTGGAGCATCGCGATCTCGACGATGTCATCACGCACTTGTCGCAGGACCAGAAACTTGACGAGTTGCAGGTTCAGCGCCTGAAAAAGCGCAAGCTTCTGCTTAAAGACCAGATTTCCACGCTAGAGCAACAACTGGTGCCCGATATCTCAGCCTGAATGGACTGCTGTTTTGCTCGCCTGGCCCGCGAATTCTGGTTCGAGATTGGCAATTCCATTGAACCTCACCCGCGTCGAAAGATCATAGGGACAACCTGATAGCGGGCACTCGCGATGCGCATCCGAATTACGGCTCTCGCCACGATACTTCTCGGATTCTCGCTGTTGGGCGGGTGTGCTGGCCTGCAGCATCGGCCGGCACCGACTATCGAGCAGGTTGTTGAAATGGCACAGTCCGGAAAATCCGCCGAGGACATCATTGCCGAACTGCGGCTTACACAGGCTGTCTACGCGCTGAGTGCGTCCCGGATCGTCGGTCTGCACGATCAAGGAGTGCCTAATCAGGTACTGGACTACATGCAGGACACTTATGCCGAGCACATCCACTGGAATGCACGCATGCAGTATGAGCGCCCGTTCTATTGGTGGCACGACTGCTTCTATTGTTATCGCCGTCATTACGGCCCTGTGATAATCGTCCCGCGCTAATCGTTAATTCATCGGGCGGGACAGTTCTTGCATTGCGTGCGGAAAGGGGAAGTCATGTTGAGCCAGGTCACAATCTGCCCATTCATCGCTGCTGTTGTCCTGCTGCTTGGCTCATGTTCAGGCCTGTCATCACGGCCGGTCATGCCGGTTTCGGAAGTCATAGTCCTGAGCAAGGCGGCCTTGCCGGAACAGGCGATCCAGCGCATTGACAGCGCAAGAACCACGTATGCACTGCGCGGATCGGATTTCGCAAGGCTTGCCGATGCGGGCGTGCCACCCAGCGTGCTCGATTACCTGCAGCAGGCGTTCGTGAACGACGTGGATCTGCTCACCCGCTACTGGGTTCAACGCAAACCGCTGGGTACCTGCACGTGTTTCTATCCTCAACCAGTGGATTTGGCGAAGCTGGCCGACGGTGGTGACGGCATGGCCGATATCGGCAAGACGATTAGCCCGTCGACACCTGTCAAACCACAGGGTCTGCCTGAATGGGTAACCGTTTATCCGGGCCGCCCCGGGGCGCCCGCATTGACCATCGGCGAAATCCGGCGTTTGGTCAAGGAAAGTACGCCAGAGACCGACCTCTCCAGCCGCATTGGCGCCTCACGACTTAGAGATTTCATGGGTACCGTTGGGGGGGGGAAGTACGGTTCGCACTTCACCGCCGGACTGACCGGCTCGGAGCTCGCGCAACTCAAGATCGATGGTGCAAGCGAGGCGGTATTGGATGCCTTGCAACAGAAATTTCTGGCCGAATACATCGAGTTTTCCAGAATCCGCTATCTGGCCATGGGGCATGGCAGCAACCGGGCTGCCGATGTCAACCAATCCAGCGGTCGGGCAAGGTAGCGGCAGCCGGCGCATTGCCGGTCTGCCGCCAGGTCTTGACTGCGCAGTCCGCTTACTTTTCTGGCCCGTCAAACAAGTTCAAGTCGGTCACCGCACCGATTGACGCGGTGGATACCAGATGTGCGTACTTGGCGAGCAGGCCGCGGGTGAATCGTGGCTTCGGTTGTTTCCACTGCGCACGCCGTTTCGCGAGTTCCTCGTCCGGCACATTGAGCTGGATCAGTTGCTTGTGCGCATCGATGGTGATCGAGTCGCCCTCCTTGACCAGCGCGATGTTCCCGCCGACGTAGGCTTCCGGCGCGACATGGCCGACCACCATGCCCCAGGTGGCGCCAGAGAAGCGGCCGTCGGTCAGCAGGCCGACCGAATCACCCAGACCTTGGCCGATCAGTGCCGAAGTCGGCGCTAACATTTCCTGCATGCCAGGTCCGCCTTTCGGCCCTTCGTAGCGAATCACCACCACGTCACCGGCCTTGACCTTGCGATCCATGATCGCGGCCATGACTTCGGGTTCGGAATCAAACACGCGTGCCGGCCCGGTGATGACCGGGTTCTTCAGCCCGGTTATTTTGGCCACGCAGCCCTCGGTGGCGAGATTGCCCTTGAGAATCGCCAGATGACCCTGTTTGTACATCGGCTGATCGAAGGGGCGGATCACATCCTGATCCTTGCGCGGCTGGGCCGGTACGTTTTCCAGTTCCTCGGCGATGGTGCGCCCGGTGATGGTCATGCAATCGCCGTGCAGCAAACCATTGGCGAGCAGAATTTTCAGCACCTGCGGCGCGCCACCAGCCTTGTGCAAATCAGCGGCGACATATTTGCCCGAGGGCTTCAAGTCGCACAACACCGGCACCTTGCGGCGCACGCGCTCAAAGTCATCAATTGTCCACTCCACTTCGGCGGCGGACGCAATGGCAAGGTAATGCAGCACCGCGTTGGTCGAACCGCCGGTGGCCATGACCAGGCTCACCACGTTCTCGATGGATTTACGCGTGATGATGTCGCGCGGGCGGATGTTTTTCTTGATCGCGTTGACCAGCACCTTGGCCGACGCAGCGGCGGAATCGGCTTTCTCGCCGTCCGGCGAAGCCATGGTCGAGGAGTACATCAGGCTCATGCCCAGCGCCTCGAAAGACGTGGACTTGGTGTTGGCGGTGAACATGCCGCCGCAAGCACCCACGCTTGGGCAGGCGTTTTTTTCGATGCCGTCGTAGTCTTCCTTGCTCATTTTTCCGGCACTGAAGGCTCCGACCGCCTCGAAGGCGCTGGCGATAGTGAGATCCTGCCCCTTCCACTTGCCTGGCCTGATGCTGCCGGCGTAGACATAAATCGCCGGTACGTTCATGCGCGCGATCGCCATCATGCCCGCCGGCATGTTCTTGTCGCAACCGCCTACCACCAGCGCGCCGTCCATCATCTGGCCGTTGACTGAGGTTTCGATGGCATCCGCGATGACTTCGCGCGAAACCAGAGAGTACTTCATGCCATCGGTGCCCATGCCGATGCCGTCGGTAACCGTCGGCGTGCCGAACACCTGCGGCATTGCGCCCGCAGCGCGCAACGCGTCCATGGCCCTGTCCACGAGGGGTTGAATGCCGGCATTGCAGGGGTTCATGTTGGAGTGCCCGTTGGCAACACCAACGATCGGCTTGTCGAAGTCGGTGTCCTTGAAATCGACCGCGCGCAACATTGCGCGGTTGGGCGAACGGGCGATGCCCGCGGTGATCAGTTTGCTGCGCCAGTTGTCTGCCATGAATTCTCCTCGTTTGGGTGTATGTGCTGAATTACCTGGACCTGCGCCGATACTGCTTCGGGCATTAACCTGCATTGTAGGCCCGGCGATTCGCAAGCCGTGCCGGAAAAGCGGAGTCTGGCCGCGACGCTGCGTCATGTCTAATATATTATGAACGGGTCTTTGATACTTTTTTCGAATCGAATGGAACTGCGTCACCTGCGTTATTTCGTTGCCGTTGCCGAGGAACTGCATTTCGGTCGCGCCGCGCAGATCCTGCGAATCTCGCAGCCGCCGCTGTCCATGCAGATACGTGCACTGGAGGGCGAACTTGGCGTGCGGCTGTTCAAGCGCACGCAGCGCCAGGTTTCGCTCACCCAGGCCGGCAGCGCACTCTTTGGCGAGGCGCGGCACATATTGGCAAAGGTCGAACAGGCGGTGCTGACGACGAAGCAGGCCAGTCGCGGCGAGATTGGCGAACTCGTGATCGGCTTCATCAGTGTGGCCGATTACAACGTGCTTCCGGTCGTGCTGCGCGAGTTTCGCCGCCGTTTTCCGATGGTCAGGTTGACTTTGCGGGAATCCACCACCGACGCGCAAATCAGCGACCTGACGGCCGGGCGCATAGACGTGGGTTTCGTACTGCCGCCAATCAGCGAATCCTCGCTTGAGTCGATTCCCATTTTGCGCGAGCCCTTGATCGTGGCATTGCCGGAGCAACATCCACTGGCGCGCAGGCGCGGCAAGATCGCTCTGGAAAAACTCAAGGACGCGCCGTTTATCCTGTTTCCGCGGGCCAACGCGCCCGGCCTTTACGATGACATTGTCAGTTGTTGCAAGGCCGCCGGTTTCAGTCCGCGCGTGGAACAGGAAGCGATTCAAATGCAGACGATAGTGAGCCTGGTCTCGGCCGAACTTGGGTTCGCGCTGATTCCGGCATCGCTGATCAATCTGCAACGAACCGGCGTGATCTACAAATCTCTCGCAGGTGGCAGCCCGCTCACCGAAATACACCTCGTCCGGCGACGTGGCGAGGATTTGCCGGCCGTGCAGGGGTTCGTGGATGTCGCCCTGCAGACGGTGAAGGACCCGAGTCGCTCCCGGAGAGAGGGGTCAACCGGATGAATTCGCCCACCGTTGATGAACCATCACTATTCCTGGCAAACGAAGAAGCCACGCTCGCGTACGGCAGACGGCTGGCGCAGATTGTTGAACCCGGTTTGTACATCGCCCTTTGCGGAAACCTTGGCAGCGGCAAAACTACCTTAACTCGAGGCATGCTTCGGGGCTTGGGTTATCCGGGAAAAGTCAAAAGCCCAACTTATACACTGGTTGAACTTTATAAACTTTCTAGGTTAAACTTATATCACTTTGATTTTTATAGATTCAATGATCCCCAAGAATGGGTGGATGCAGGCTTTCGGGAGCACTTTGATTCCGATAACGTTTGTTTGGTGGAATGGCCGGAGCGAGTAGGAAATCTGCTGCCGGCGCCGGACCTGAAAATCAGCCTGCGTCAGGACGGTGATGGGCGACGCATAGGTATCGTCGCAGGAACGGAGCATGGAAAAAGTTGTTTAAAGCGCTTGCCAGATTGATGTTTCGATCCTTCCCCCCAATGCCTGGCCGGAGAGGGAAAAGTCTGCACGGCATCGTTTTGGCGACCAGTTTGTCAATTCTCTGTCCAGGCGCCGGATTGGCGGCAAACGAAATCAGCGCAGTGCGCATCTGGCCGGCGCCGGAATACACCCGCTTCACGCTGGAATCCGCAACGCCGATTACTCACAATGCGTTCACGATCGAGGCACCGCCACGACTCGTGGTCGATCTTGAGAACGTCGAGTTCAATGCGACGCTCGAGCAGCTTCCTGCCATGATTTCGCCGTCCGATCCCTACGTCAGTGGAGTTCGCATCGGTCGCTTCAAACCCGGTGTCGTGCGCCTCGTGCTGGACCTGAAAACCCAAGTGAACCCGCAAGCTTTCACGCTCAAGCCAGTTGGCGAATACGGTCACCGGCTGGTTCTTGACCTCTATCCGTCCGTGCCGCTGGACCCCTTGCTCGCACTGCTGGAAAAATCCGATCCACAGCTCTCGGCTACGCAAAGTGCGGATAAGCCGGTTGCTGCCTTGCCCGGCACGACAGCGCCGAAGGCCCCAGATCAGCCGGCGCAGCGCGCGTCCGATGTCGCGCGACTGATCACCATTGCGATCGACGCCGGCCACGGTGGCGAGGACCCGGGTGCAAAGGGCCGGGGGGGCACATATGAAAAACACGTCACGCTCGCCATCGCCAGACGCCTGAAGACCCTGATTGACGCCGAGCCGAACATGCGCGGCGTACTGATACGCGATGGCGACTACTTCGTGAAGCTGGAAGACCGTGTCAAAAAAGCCGGCAAGATCAACGCCGATTTGTTCGTATCGGTTCACGCAGACGCATTCATAAAGTCGCATGCCCGTGGTTCTTCGGTATTCGCGTTATCCGAGCGGGGCGCGACATCGGCCGCGGCCAGCATCCTGGCGGAAAAGGAAAACCAGGCCGATATGATTGGCGGGGTCAATCTGGAAATCTACGAACCCATTCTCCAGCAAGTACTGGTCGATTTGTCGCAGACCGCCACCATCAACGACAGCCTCAAGCTCGCTAAAGCCGTGCTTGGAGAAATCGGCGGCGTCAACGATTTGCACAAACCACATGTCGAGCAGGCCGGATTCGCGGTGCTCAAGGCGCCCGATATTCCGTCCATCCTGGTCGAAACGGCCTTCCTCACCAATCCCGCGGAAGAAAAGAAACTGAAGGACGTCAAGTATCAGGACAAAATGGCGCGCGCAATCCTGGATGGAATCAAGAAATATTTTTCCGCGAATCCGCCGCTGGCTCGCTCCAAGCTGGCTCAGAACTGATGCAATGCTTTCGGCTTACAGTCCCATGCGCTTGCGGATTCGACGGCCCCGTTCCCGCTACCGTACGTTTCGCTGGCATTTCACGGTGCCATCCGCCGCGGGCCCGTTCCGGGCTGGCGCAGTTCCAGTCACAGTAATTGAACATCGCCGCAATCCTGCTTGCCGCGGGTAGCGGCAGCCGCTTCGGTGGCGGAAAATTATTGCACCCGCTGCCGGACGGAACACCGATCGGTGTGGCGTCCCTGCGTAACTTGCGCAAAAGTCTGCCGCAGGTTCTGGCCGTGGTACGCGATGGCGACGATGCGATGCGCAAACTGCTGGAGGCGGAAGGCGTTGCAGTGCACATTTGCCCGGACGCGCATCTTGGCATGTCCCGTAGTTTGATCTGCGGCATCAAAGCGAGTTGTCATGCGGATGGCTGGATCATCGGCTTGGGCGATATGCCTTTCGTCCTGCCTCGGACTATCAGCGCCATCGCCATGCAGATTTCCCAAACCGGACGAATCGCGGTTCCGTCATACGGGGGACAGCGCGGTCACCCGGTCGGGTTCGGCCAGCGCTATCGGGAGGAATTGCTGAATCTGAATGGCGATGAGGGCGCGCGCTCGGTTATCGGGCGTCATTCGCGCGATGTCGGAATTGTCGATTGCGACGATCCCGGCATCTTGCACGATATCGATACGGCGGCCGATCTGGAACAGCCCACCGGCCAGGGCTAGTTCGGCTGCAGGACTATGGCCTTGAGTTCACCATTAATATTGAAACTTCCCCGCTTCTGCGCGGCTTGCGAGCTCAAGTCGACCAACACACGCCCGTTTATATCCTTGCCGGAGGATACTTCAAACCCGCCGGTAGCCGACAGCAATCCGGAAGACAGCCTTAAATTGCGGTACTCATAGAGTCCGCCCTTCAAGCTCATTGTCCCGCTAATTTCATCAAAGCGTGTCGCGCCGCCCTGGGTAACACCCCGCCCGCCCGATTGCAAAGCACGCACCAGATCCACTCCATCCAGATCTCCTTTCTTGATGCCGAACCTTGCGTCAATTTGCGCGGCATCAAAAAGCGTTGCCAGCGCCGGCGAGGACAGGGCATATCGCATCCCGGTTTCGAGGCGCCCGGTCGACTTGGCTTCACTGGTGAACACCGCCATCAACTCTTCCAGGTTTATGCGCTCGGCGGTGAGTTCTCCGGATACCGACCATGGCCCGCCCCAGTTGACAATCGCGCTGCCTTTTGCGGCGCCGTCATAGAGCAACGCCTGGAAGCTTTCGACTTTGATCTGATTGCCGCTCGCCACCGCTTTCAAAGTCAGATCGGTAAATTCCATCTTCGGTCCTATCGGCGGCACCCATCCCTTGGAAGCGGTAACAGAGATATCGAACTGGGAGCCATTGGGAACGATTTCCACACTGAGTTTTCCGTCATTCGAGGAAAGCAACGCTTGCTGTATTGTGCTTTCGGGCGCAAACCGTAAGTCCACCGAAAAGGACGGCACCAGCGCGATTTGAGATTCAAGGATGACCGATTTGATCAATACGCGATCGATCTGCAGGCTTGTGTCGCCGGCCGCTGTGTTCTGCCATTTCTGAAGACGAGGAAGTACCTGTTCAGCAACTTTCGCTGACTCAACTTCCAGCTTGCGGATCATCTTCACGTCCGAGAACACCGAGCCGAACTCGGGTGTCAGCGTAACCTTGTCGATTTTCACGTCCTGGGTCGCACCGACATTGACGTTTTCAAGATTGATGGCAAATCCACTGAGTATCGAAACATGCATCGAGCCAATGGTTATCGGCTCGCCAATGTGTTCGGTTGCCATCTTTTCGATCGCTGGAATGTAGGTACTCATCGGCACCAGTCGCACACCGCCGATGACAATGGCAGCAAGAACCGCTACCCCGATGACAATGGGCTTCAGACGATCCAGCGGCGACTTGATGCCCTTCTGTTTCTTGAGCGCATCGATCTCTGCGCGCTTGCGGTCGCGCTCTTCCTGCTCCTTGCGGCGCTTTGCGAGTTCTTCTTCGCGTGAGCGTCGCTCATTTTCGACCTTCATGAGCTCCTGGCGCTGACGCTCATGCTCGCGCTGCACTTTGGTTTCTTCCTGTTCGCGGATGCGCGCGTCCTTTTCCTCCTGCCGCTTGCGCTCTCTGTCTTCACGAGCCTGGCGTTCTCGCTCCATGCGCTCGCGCCGCTCCTGATCCTCGATTTCGCGCCGCTCCGCCTCCATCCGGGCCTGTTCTTCGCGCTCCGCGCGCTCCATGGCCATGCGGGCTTGCTCTTGCTGCTGCTGGTGACGTTCCTCCTCCTGCTCGCGTCTTCGCAAATCTTCCTGCTGCTTCTCGAATTCCGCCGCAATCTGAGTATCCGTCGCACGCGAGCCGGATCGATCAAACGGCGCGGGCCCCTTTGTGCCGGGCAACCCGGAGAAGTCAAATCGGCCAAGGTCGACCTTGGCTGACTCTTTTTCTTCCGCGCGCTTGCGTGCTTCTTTTTCTTCGGCGCGCTTGCGTGCTTCATGCTCTTCGGCGCGCGCGTTTGCTTCATTCTCCCGGCGCAGCCGGTCTTCATTCTCTCGACGTTGGGCTTCGACTTCTTCACGTCGACGTCGCTCTTCTTCGTCACGGCTGCGCGACTCTTCCTCCTCGCGCCGACGATCGGCATCTTCCCGTTGCCGTATCGATTCGTCTTCGCGGCGGCGGTCTTCCGCCAGAATGCGTTCTTCCTCGGCACGGCGACGTTCTTCGTCTTCCCGGGCAACGTCATCGCCTCCGCGCATTTCCTCGTCTTCGCGGCGCCTGCGCTCGTCTTCTTCGTTGCGACGACGATCCTCTTCTTCACGCCGCAGCCGGCGGGCCACTTCCGCCTCGAGCCGAAGACGCTCCTCTTCCTCCTTGCGTTTGCGTTCAGCCTCTTCGGCTTCACGGCGCTTGCGTTCCTCCTCCTCACGAAGCTTGCGCAATTCTTCCTCGCGCCGCTGGCGCTCTTCAGCTTCGCGCTTGCGACGTTCTTCGTCTTCCTTGCGACGGCGCTCTTCTTCCTCCTTGAGTTTGCGCTCAACCTCTTCGCGCAGCTTGCGCTCTTCGTCTTCCTTGCGTTTGCGTTCCTCTTCCGCTTTGCGCTGGCGTTCGGCTTCCTCGCGCTTGCGGCGCTCCTCTTCTTCACGGCGCCTGCGCTCTTCCTCTTCCTTGCGCTTGCGTTCCTCTTCCGCTTTGCGCTGGCGTTCGGCTTCCTCGCGCTTGCGGCGCTCCTCTTCTTCATGGCGCTTGCGCTCTGCTTCCTCGCGGGCCAGACGCTCCGCCTCGACCGCACTTTTCGCCGATTGCTCGTCGAGTTTCTTGCGTTCAAGTTCCAGTATCTTCGTCAGGTCGCGCTGCGTCGCCGAGAAGTCGGCTGCTTCCGCCTTGCTCTTGCGCTCGCCTTCTGCGCGCAACTTCATTGCGGCAGCCTCTTTGATCTTGCGCTCCGCCTCGACCTTGGCCATTCGCTCACCTTCTTCGCGCGCCCGCCGTGCAGCCTGCTGCTTCTTCAGGTCCTCTTCTTCCTGACGCTTGCGCTTGGCTTCCTTTTCCGCCTTGTCGCGGTCGGCGGTTTCACGCTGTCGCCATTCGCTCTGAGCGTTCTGATAAACACTCTTTCCCGGAGCCAGCGACGAGGTAAAATCAAGGTCGTCCACGTAGCCGCCGCCGGCCTGTCCGCCACCCGATTGGGCGGAGGAGGTATTGCTGAATTCCTTGATGTAGCCGCCGGCGGTCAAATCAGCCAGGGCCTTGTTCATTTCAACCTGGTCAAGTTTTGACCTGGTCAGCAAGTCTTCAACTACGGACTTGCCATCGATCAGAGTCAGCAGCTTGAACAGTTCTTTGGGAAGTTTGCCGGCTCTGCTCTTGATTTCAAGAACACCTTTTCCGGTCTTGGAGTAAATCGTGCTTTTGTCCATCGTGCTCTTTCTCAGCTCCGCGATCGCAGAAATCGGCTACGGAATAGCCGGCCGGCGCCACTCTTCACGCTCTGTTGCGTGAAATCGGGAATCAAACCTGGCCCCATTCTCTGCGTAACTTCATGTATTGCCAATTATTAGGCCTTGAGGCGCGCTCGTCCAGACTTTACTGGGATTAAATGGTCATTGGTAGCTTTGCCCATGCGGCAGTCCGATTGTTTCCCCCTCCATGCCGAGCGAGTTCGAGCCGGGAAATTGCCCCATCCGGCTATAATCGGTCCGTTTTCCGAAGCTGCATCCAATGCCCGCCATACAGTTGCTGCCCGACCTCCTGATCAGCCAGATCGCCGCAGGCGAGGTGGTAGACCGGCCAGCGTCGGCGCTCAAGGAGCTTCTGGAAAACAGTCTCGATGCCGGTGCTACCGATATTTCGACGCAGCTCACGGATGGGGGAATCCGGCAAATTCGCGTATCCGACAATGGCGCAGGCATCGGCAAGAACGACTTGCAGCTTGCGCTGGCCCGCCATGCCACCAGCAAGATCTCTTCGCTCGAAGATCTGGAAGCCGTCGCCAGCCTGGGTTTCCGGGGTGAAGCCCTGGCCAGCATCGCAGCGGTATCGCATTTCAGCATCGCCAGCCGCGCCGCCGGCAGCGCGCAGGCATGGAAAATAGAGACCAGTGGCGGAGCGATATCGTCCCCGGAGCCAGCGGCCATCGTTGACGGCTCGGTGGTTGAAGCATCCGACCTTTACTTCAACACACCGGCACGCCGCAAGTTTCTGCGCAGCCCGCAAACCGAGTTCGCGCACTGCGAAGAAACCTTCAAACGACTCGCGCTCTCGCGCCCGGATGTGCAGTTCGTGCTGACACACAACGGGCGCGCGCACTGGCATTTGCCGGCGGCCGCAGCACACCAACGCATTCGTGCTTTGCTCGGCGAAGAATTTTTCGCATCTTCCCTGCCCGTCAATGAGGCCAGCGCGGGTTTGCGCCTGTACGGGCTGGCAGCGCAACCGGCCTATTCGCGCAGTTCCCGGGACGCGCAATACTTTTACGTAAACGGCCGCTTCGTTCGCGACAAGATGCTCACGCATGCAGTCCGCGAGGCCTATCATGACGTGCTGCATCACGATCGCCATGCTGCCTATGTGCTGTTCCTGGAACTCGATCCTGCGATGGTGGACGCCAATGTACATCCGACCAAGATCGAGGTTCGATTTCGCGATGGGCGCGGCTTGCACCAGTTCGTCTTTCACTGCCTGCAGAAAGCATTGTCGGCAACCCGCGCCGGTCGCATGCCTGACGGCGAAGTCGCGGCTCCGACACCCATGGCGTTTCGTACCGATGGCGGTCAATTCCGGCAGTCGGGCATGGCATTCGCAGCCCGGGAAAATTCAGCTTTTTATGCCACTTTGTTTGGCAATGCGCAAACTCCGGTACCTGCCTCAGTCGGTGGCGCAGCGACGCTCATGCCAGCCACACCATCCACAGATGAACACCCGCTCGGATTCGCTCTGGCGCAATTGTCCGGCGTCTACATACTCGCCCAGAACCGGCACGGACTCGTGGTTGTCGACATGCATGCCGCGCACGAGCGCATTGTCTACGAGAAACTGAAACTGGCCCTGGACGGCAACGGCATCGCGACCCAGCCTTTGCTGATTGCGGCCACGCTGAGCGCGAGCGCGCTGGAAGTCGCCACCGCGGAAGACAATTCCGACGCGCTTTCGCGGCTGGGTTTTGAGCTGGCCGCAATCGCCCCAAATGCGCTTGCCGTGCGATCGGTGCCGATGACCCTGGCGCAGGCCGATCCCGCGCAACTGGCGCGCGATGTGCTGCGCGAGATCGCCGAGTTCGGCGGCAGCCGTGCTCTGGCCGAGCGGCAAAACGAAATGTTGTCCACCATGGCCTGTCATGCGGCGGTGCGCGCCAATCGCGCCCTGAGCGTTACAGAGATGAATGCGCTGTTGCGGGAAATGGAAACCACCGAGCGCTCCGGTCAATGCAATCACGGCCGCCCAACCTGGTTTCAGGTCACTATCGGCGAACTGGACAAGATGTTCATGAGAGGGCAATGACAACGTCGAGGGGCGAGGGGCGAGGGGCGAGCTCACTCTTGCATTCCGGGTAATCTGGTTTGCCTCACCCCTCGTCTGTCGTCCCTCGCCACTCAACAGCATTGCCCCCGGCAATTTTGCTGATGGGCCCCACCGCCAGCGGCAAGACCGGCGTGGCGCTGGAACTGGCGCGGCGTTTTCCCGTAGAGATTGTCAGTGTGGATTCGGCGCTGGTATACCGGGACATGAACATCGGAACCGCCAAGCCCGATCCGGGCACCTTGCGCGAGCTGCCACATCATCTGATCGATCTGATCGACCCGACAAAAAGTTACTCCGCCGCGCGATTCTGCGAAGATGCAGTGGAGATCATGCGCGATATCGTTGCCCGCGGCCGGGTGCCGCTCCTGACTGGCGGCACAATGCTCTACTTCAAGGCATTGCGAGAAGGCCTGTCAGCGCTGCCCGCCGCCGACGAAAGCACCCGCCGCGTGCTCGATGCCATGGCACAAGACATCGGCTGGCCGGCCATGCATCGGGAACTCGAACGCATCGATCCGGTGACGGCGCGGCGCCTCGATCCGAACGATGCGCAACGCATCCAGCGCGCTATGGAAATCCACTATCTCTCCGGCCGGCCGATGTCGGAATTGATTGCCAGTGGCAAGACAGTTGATTTGCCTTGCCGGCTGATCGCGGCTGCGGTGGTGCCCGGTGAACGCAGCGTCCTGCATGAGCGCATCGCAGCGCGTTTTGAACTCATGCTCGAACTGGGCTTGATTAACGAAGTTCGCGCCTTGCGCGAAAATTACGATCTCAAGCCCGAACTGCCGTCCATGCGCTGCGTGGGCTACCGGCAAACCTGGCAGTATCTTGATGGCGAATTTGCTTTGGCTGACTTGCGCGAAAAAGCCGTTGCCGCGACACGCCAACTGGCCAAACGGCAACTGACCTGGCTGCGCGCCACTCCGGACGTCAAGGCATTCGACTGCTTCGCCGAAGACTTGCAGACGCAAATCGAAACCTGGCTCACGGAGCAGCTCGCAAGCTGAAAGCGGAAGCGCCGGCAAGCGCTCCCGGAAAATGCAGCTTTAGTTGCTCAGCGCCTCCGCACCGGCTTTGGCAATGACACCGTCTTCGGTGGATTTCACACCGCTTACACCGATGGCGCCGACCATTTGGCCGCCGACCATGATTGGAAGGCCGCCTTCCAGGGGCAAGGCTCCGTGCAAAGCGATCAAGGCATTACGTCCTCCCGCGATCGCATCTTCAAACACTTTGGTCGGACGCCGGAAGGCCTGCGAAGTACGCGCTTTCTGTATCGCCACCTCGATACTGCCGGTCTGGGTGCCGTCGATACGCTGCAAATAGACCAAATGGCCGCCGTCATCGACGATGGCGATGACGACCGTCCAGTTATTCTTCCTGGCTTCCGCCTCCGCGGCGGCAGCGACTTTTTTCGCGGCTTCGAGCGTCAGGACTTTCTTGTCCGCGAGCTGTGCGAACGCCGGTGCGCACAACAGGCCGAAAATCACGACCATGCACAGGGATACAAATTTCTTGGCTGAAATCATAAGGTCTCCTAGGGAGTAGTTGATGTTTGGCCCGGAAGCTGTCCCGGGTCCGCGTGCGGCATGCACAGGACAAGATATCGCACTGCGTCGCTGCTGCCAAATCAGGTTTCAGGAAGCTCGACGCTTTCGACACGCGTTTGCGCCGCACCATGGGCGAAAGTCAGTCGCAACCGGTCTCCGGCCGCGATGTTCGCGGCCGAGCGCACGATCTGACTGTCGTTGCGCTCGACGATGGCATAACCTCGCTCGAGCACCGCACGCGGATTGAGATGGGCGAGACTGGCCCTCAACTGCATGAATTGCGCTTCCTTTTCCTGAAGCAAGCGGGCCTGGCTGTACTGCAGGCGCAGACATAATTGCCGCTGCTCGGCAAGGCGCGCCTCAATGTTTGGCAGCGCGGCAAGCAGCCGTTGCGACAGTCCGGACCAGTTCCAGGCCGCCGTGGTGAGCACTTGCGCTTGTGCCGACCCCAGCCGGCGCGCCAGGTGCGCCAGATTGCGCAACTCGCTCTCCACCCGCTCGGCCGGATGCAGAAGGCGCTTGCCGAGGTAATCGACCTGCTGCATGAGACCGCTGAGCGCACGATCGATGCCGCGCGCCAGGCGCGCCGCCAACACCCCCAGACGGGCCAGCAATTCGGCGCGATTCGGACTTACCATTTCGGCCGCGGCGCTCGGCGTGGGCGCACGTGCGTCGGCGACGAAGTCGGCGATCGTAAAGTCGGTTTCGTGACCTACGCCCGAGACGACGGGAATGGCGCAGGCGACAATCGCGCGCGCGACAACTTCCTCGTTAAAGACCCACAAGTCTTCCATGCTGCCGCCGCCTCGGCACACGATCAGCACATCAACCTCGGCACGCTGCGAAGCCGTGCGGATCGCCTGCGCAATTTTCTCTCCCGCGCCGTCGCCCTGCACCGGAGCCGGATAAAGCACCACACGAATGCCGGGCATGCGCCGCGCCAGCGTGGTGAGCACATCGCGCAACGCGGCGGCCTTTGGCGATGTAACCACGCCAACCGAGCGGGGAAACTCGGGAACCGGTTTGCGGCGCGAAACGTCGAACAGGCCTTCCTGTTCCAGCTTACGTTTGAGCCGCTCGAATGCCTCGAACAACGCGCCCAGGCCGGAGCGGCGCATGTTCTCCACGGTCAGCTGAAACTCGCCACGCGCCTCGTACAAGGTCGGCAGCGCCCGCACTTCGACCTGCATGCCGTTCTCCGGCTTCCAGTCGATCAGCGCCGCTTTGTGCCGGAAATAAACGCAGCGCACCTGCGCGGTGGCGTCCTTGAGGGAGAAATAACAATGTCCGGAAGCCGCCCGCACAAAATTGGAAACCTCTCCCGCAACCCAAAGCAGCGGTAAACCGGCCTCGATCAATTCCCGTCCGCGCCGATTAAGATCGGCGACGGAGATGATTACGGGTATTGAATCGTCTACAGACATGCGCGGCATTCTAGTGCACTGCACTGCACCTGGTGGCTCTCATAAATCGAATCCAATGCGGGGCTGTTTGAGAAAAGTCTTTATTTCTCTCTTGACAAACGAATATTCATTTGTGTGCTTCGTCCACAGTTGCAGCAAAATTTGCAACTGATTTGCCTCCGGCTTCGATCCCTACTGGGAGAATATCTTCAACTCATTGTTTTAAATAACTTAAAATGGTCGCGCATTTTTTAATCGCGCAACCAAAAAGGCTTTGAAAAGGCCTACTTACCGCGCCTATGCAGATTCTGTGCACACACTTATCCACAAAGATTGGGGACAGATTTTTCGAGTAAGTTGAATCAACGCATCGCTTGTCAAGGCCGATTTCCTACTTTTTCGCTGACTTGCCGCGCCTATCGATGCGGTTTACAGTGGCGCAGTTTTCAGACACGGGGAAATTCAAGCTTGATACATATCATTGAAGCGGCGGGCTGGCCGATCTGGCCGTTGATTCTGTGTTCGATCATCTCCCTTGGCATCATCGGCGAGCGCTTCTACAGCTTGCGCACAGATTTCGTGGTACCTCGCGATTTGCTGCCGAAAGTCGTGCAGGAGTATCGCCAGAAAGGGGTATCGGGCGAAATGTTGACCGGGCTCGCAAGCACCGCCGTACTGGGCCGGATTTTTTCGGCTGCTTTGAGGGAAGCGGGCAGTTCGCGCGAAATCATGAAAGAGTCGATCGAGGAAGCCGGCCGCGCCGCCGCGCATGAACTCGCGCGTTTCCTGACCACGCTCGGCACAATTGCGACGATGGCTCCCTTGCTCGGCCTGCTTGGCACCATCATCGGCATGATCGAAATCTTCGGCTCACAGGGTCCCACCGGGATGGCCAACCCCGGACAGCTTGCGCACGGCATTTCGATTGCTCTGTACAACGCGGCTTTCGGTATCATCGTTGCGGTACCCAGCCTGGTGTTCTACCGGCACTTCCGCGCCCGCGTGGACTCGCTGGTGGTGGAAATGGAAGTCCAGGCTGTCAAACTGGTCGAAATCATTCATGGCCAGCGCAAGGCCTGAGCGGCGGCTCGTCACATGATTTTCCCGGCATGAATTTCCAGCGCGGCTCATTCAGGGAGGAACCGGAAATCAACCTGGTTCCTTTTATCGACGTGCTGATTGTCATCGTCATTTTTCTGGCTGTGACGACGACTTACTCCCGTTATTCGGAAATGCAGATCAACCTGCCCACGGCGGAGGCGAGCAAACCGGCGGAGCGTCCGAGCCAGATCAATGTCGGCGTGTCCGCATCGGGTCAGTACATGGTCAACCGCGCCGTCATCGCTTTTTCCACGCCGGAAGCCCTGGCGGCCGAATTGACGCGCGCTGCGGGCGGCAACACCGAACCGGTCATCATCATCAATGCTGACGCCAAGGCCACGCATCAGTCCGTCATCAATGTCATGGAAGCGGCTCGCGTCGCCGGCTTTGGCAAGATTACTTTCCAGACCCAGCAGCAGGCCCGCTGACGAACCGTTCCGGCCAGATCAGACGCAACACATCAAGAGCCGATGAGCGGCGGTCGACCAATCCATGACCGCCTCTAGAACAAAACAGGAATTGTCGTTTCAGGATCGCCACTGGTACCGGCTTTCCTGGCTTTCCCTGGCACTGCTGCCGGTCGCGACACTATTCAAGTGCATCGTTGCCTTGCGTCGTGCACTGTATCGAGCGCGATGGCTTGCCTCCCATCAAGTGCCGATACCCGTCATCGTGGTTGGCAACATTACCGCGGGAGGTACCGGAAAAACACCACTGGTGCTGTGGCTCTGTGAGTTCCTGAGGGGGCAGGGATACCAACCGGGCATCGTCAGCCGCGGTTACGGCGGTATCGGCAATACCATGGCGGTGCACGCCGGTTCTGCACCCGAGGTAGCGGGCGATGAACCGGTGCTGCTTGCGCAACGCAGCCGCTGCCCGGTCTGGATTGGGCGCAACCGCGTCGACGCCGCCCGCGCTTTGATCGCAGCGAATCCGCATTGCAACGTCATCGTCAGCGACGACGGTTTGCAGCACTACCGCTTGCATCGCAATATTGAAATCGCGGTACTGGACGGCCGCCGCAACACCGGCAATGGCTTGCTGCTGCCGGCCGGGCCGCTTCGGGAACCCACCGCGCGCCTTGCAGAGGTCGATGCAGTCGTCGTGAGCGGCAACTTCCTGCCGAACCGCACCGCCGCAAACGCGTTCGAAATGCATCTCGAGGGCAACGTATTCTGCAACTTGCTCAATCCGGCTTTCCAGCAAGGGGCAGTCGCTTTTCGGGGCAAGCGGGTACATGCCGTCGCCGGCATCGGCAATCCGGCGCGCTTTTTCGAGCATCTGCAGGCACTGGGCCTGAATTTCTCCGGCCACGCCTTTCCAGACCATCACCCTTACTCACCGGCCGATCTCGATATCATCGATGCCGATGCGATCATCATGACCGAGAAGGATGCGATAAAATGCCTTCGCTTTGCGCGCGAAAGCTACTGGGTGCTGCCGGTGATTGCGCGTGTCGACAGCGCGCTCGGCCATCTCATCCTCGATAAACTGAACATCCGGCATGGATCCTAAATTACTCGACGTTCTGGTCTGCCCGCTATGCAAAGGGCCGCTGCAGTACCGCAAGGCTGAAAAAGAATTGATTTGCAAGCCCTGCCGGCTGGCCTACCCGATACGCGACGACATTCCGGTAATGCTGGAAGATGAGGCGCGCAAACTTCCTGCTGACGAGGAGGTTTGAGAAGTGAGCAAGAGTGACGGGTGACGAGTGACAAGCGCCCTCGCCCCTCGCCCCTCGACACTGGATTCTTGCCCCGTTCCATTCGTTGCCGTCATTCCCGCGCGCTACGCATCGTCCCGGCTGCCAGGCAAGCCACTCGCGGAAATCGCCGGCAGGCCGATGGTTGTTCACGTCGCCGATCGCGCGCGCGAGTCCGGGGCGCGGGAAATCATCATCGCCACCGATGACCCCAGGATCGAGGCGGCAGTGACCGGTCACGGATACGTGGCAATGATGACCCGGCCCGATCACACCTCGGGCACCGACCGTATCGCCGAAATCGCCATCGCCCGCGGCTGGCCGGATGATCTCATCGTAGTCAACATCCAGGGAGACGAACCGCGCATCCCGCCACTTTTGGTGCGCGCGGTCGCGGAACAGCTCGTTGCCCATCGTGATGCGGCGATTGCCACCGCCTGCCATCCTATTCATTCGGCCGCCGAGATGTTCGATCCGAACGCCGTTAAGGTCGTCCTGGACAAGGAAGGTTTCGCCGCGTATTTTTCGCGAGCGCCGATTCCTTATGCCCGCGATGTTTTCAAAGTCGATCAGTCGCGCCTGCCGGAGGGATTGCCGGCTTATCGGCATCTCGGTCTTTACGCTTACCGATGCGGCTTCCTAAAGATCTATTCAACACTCGCCCCGGCTGCCACCGAGCAGTTCGAGTCTCTGGAACAATTGCGCGCCCTGTGGCATGGCTACCGCATCAGTGTCGCCGTGACCAACGAAGCGCCGGATCCGGGCGTGGATACGCCGGAGGATCTTGAGAACATGCGCCGGAGCTTTCTGGCGAGTTCTTGAACGCCCGTATAATCCGCGCTTGCGGGCAGCGCATCGAAACGCTTGCCGGACCGGATCGGGAATTCAACTACTGGGGCAAAAAATAATGCGACTCATCCTGCTAGGTGCGCCCGGCGCCGGCAAAGGCACTCAAGCCGTCTTCCTCACTGGAAAATTTGGCATTCCACAGGTTTCGACCGGCGACATGCTTCGCGCCGCCATCAAGGACGGGACACGGCTCGGCCTGGAGGCAAGGAAGTTCATGGATGCCGGTGCATTGGTACCGGATGACGTGATCATCGGCCTGGTAGAGGAGCGCATCAAACAGCCCGACGCCGCGAAAGGATTCCTGTTCGATGGCTTTCCTCGCACGATTCCACAGGCGGACGCGATGAAAAGCGCGGGTGTCCTGCTCGACTACGTAGTCGAGATTGATGTGGACGACGCCGAAATCATCATGCGCCTGTCCGGACGCCGCGTGCATAGCGCATCGGGACGAACCTATCATCTGAAATTCAATCCGCCCAAAATCGCTGGCAAGGACGATGTCACCGGAGAGGACTTGACGCAGCGAGACGACGACAAGGAATCCACGGTGAAAAAGCGCCTTGAGGTTTACCACTCGCAAACCAAGCCGCTGGTCGCCTATTATTCAAATTGGGCCCGGAGCGGTGTGCCGAAGGCACCCAAGTACGTGAAAGTCGCGGGCATCGGCTCGATGGAATCGATCCGTGACCGGATATTTTCCGCATTGAAGTAACAGACTTGATTACTGGGAACCCGGGGTTTTGCCATGACGAAAAAGATGAATGCCTTCTACGCCCAATCCGGTGGCGTCACCGCTGTCATTAACGCCTCGGCCGCCGGCATCATCGAGACCGCGCGCAAACACAAGAACAGGATTGGCAAGGTCTATGCCGGACGCAACGGCATCATCGGCGCGCTGGCCGAGGATCTGATCGATACCAGCAAGGAGTCGGCGGCAGCAATTGCCGCGCTCAAGCACACACCGGCCGGCGCCTTCGGTTCCTGTCGCTACAAGCTCAAAGGTATTGAGGAAAGCCGCGCGCAGTACGAACGCCTGATCGAAGTCTTCAAGGCGCACAACATCGGATACTTTTTCTATAACGGTGGCGGCGATTCGGCCGATACCTGCCTGAAGGTTTCCCAGATTTCCGAGACTTTGGGCTACCCGATCCAGGCCATCCATGTGCCCAAGACCGTGGACAACGACTTGCCGATTACGGATTGCTGCCCGGGCTTTGGCTCCGTGGCGAAATACGTCGCCGTGTCAACGCGCGAAGCGAGTTTCGATGTGGCCAGCATGGCCAAAACATCCACCAAAGTATTCGTCCTCGAAGTCATGGGCCGGCATGCCGGCTGGATCGCCGCGGCAGGTGGCCTCGCGGCCGACAAAGAGGGCGATCTGCCGATCCTGATTCTGTTTCCGGAAGTGGTCTTCGATCAGGCGAAATTTCTTGCCCGCGTGGATACGATGGTAAAAAAGCACGGTTACTGTTCGGTGGTGGTCTCCGAGGGTGTCAAGGGTCCCGACGGCAAATTCCTCTCCGACCAGGGCCTGCGAGATGCTTTCGGGCATGCCCAGCTGGGCGGCGTCGCTCCGGTGGTGGCCAACATTGTCAGGGAGGGACTGAACCTTAAATTTCATTGGAGCGTCGCCGACTATCTGCAACGTTCCGCCCGCCACATCGCCTCGAAGACCGATGTCGCCCAGGCTTATGCGGTCGGCAAGAGCGCCGTGGAGCTTGCGCTCAAGGGCCGCAATGCGGTCATGCCCACCATCGTTCGCAAATCGTCCAAGCCGTACAAGTGGGCCATCGGCGTTGCAGAACTCAAGGATGTCGCCAACCGGGAAAAATTCATGCCCCGCGACTTTATTTCCGCCGATGGCTTTTCCATCACTGAAAAATGCCGGCAATACCTGGCTCCGTTGATTCAGGGCGAGGACTATCCGCCGTATCGCAACGGGCTGCCGCGCTACGTAACGTTGAAAAACACCGCGGTTGCCAGAAAGTTGCCCGGATTCAAAATCTAGCACGACAACAGGCAGCACTCATCGGCAATGCCTCGTCGCCGCATTTTGGAGATCGCAATGCAGAAATTTCCTGTGGCGCTATTGTGGTTCCTGGCAAGCCTGACAATGGTGACCGGCGCCGGAGCTGCGCAGTGGAGCAGCCTGAAAGGGTCTTATGCCGTCACGCCGAAAAACTACCTGGACCCGTCCGACGAAGAGCCCAAGGACACTCACTTCAGAATCCAGTTGACCGGTCAGTCGGCGAAGAGTCTGTTTCAGTCGATGAAGGTCACCGAGACTCCGGATCAGTGCACCGGAGCGCTGCGCAGGAGAGTCGGCGAAATGACCTGTCTGTTCTACAAGCAGGACAAACGCTATGAATGTCATTTCTCGATCGATGTCATGAATCAGAGCATCGAGTACGGCGTCGCCTGTTGAGGGTAAATCGCGGCCGCGCCCCGGATCGCGCCTGGCGCCTTCAGCGCTGCTCTGAAGTCCTTGTCGGAGCAATTTTCGCGCTGATTGCCGTAACTTCCCTGCAACTATTCCCGCAAATCCCCCTGCAAATCCCCTATGGCCCCGAGGGGCAATTCGGTTAGAATCGCGCGCTGACTTGACAGTCGGCAGGGCGGCAGCCCGGATATGCCGGAACAATGCGGTCGCGCGTTCTTACATCAGGGTCAAGGAGCCAGCCCGTTATTGGCTCTGTATTAAATCAATATCGATATAGGGGGATTCATGTCTTCAGCACTGATCTTCGCGCTGGTGTGCGCGATCATCGGAATTGCCTACGGGGCGATTTCTACCAAGTGGATTCTCGGCCAACCGGCCGGCAATGCACGCATGCAGGAAATCGCCGCCGCCATTAAGCAGGGCGCGCAGGCTTACCTGAACCGGCAATACACGACCATCTCAATAGTCGGCGGCATCCTGTTCGTCGTACTCGGCTTTGGACTCGACTGGTACTCCGCGATCGGCTTCCTGATCGGCGCCGTACTCTCGGGGCTGACCGGCTACATCGGCATGAACGTTTCGGTGCGCGCCAATGTGCGCACCGCCGAAGCCGCCAATAACGGCATGAACGCCGCGCTGCAAGTCGCCTTCCGCGGCGGCGCCATCACCGGCATGCTGGTGGTGGGCCTGGGCCTGCTGGGTGTGGCCGGCTACTACGGCATTCTGCTCACCATGATCGAGCCGGACAAAGCACTGCATTCGCTGGTGGGACTCGCCTTCGGATCCTCGCTGATTTCGATATTCGCGCGTCTGGGCGGCGGCATCTTTACCAAGGGCGCCGACGTCGGCGCGGATCTGGTCGGCAAGGTCGAAGCGGGCATCCCCGAAGATGATCCGCGCAATCCGGCGGTGATTGCCGACAACGTCGGTGACAACGTCGGCGACTGCGCCGGCATGGCGGCAGACTTGTTCGAGACCTATGCGGTCACCATTGTCGCCACCATGCTTCTCGGCGGGTTGATGATGGACAAGATCGGCGAAAACGCGGTGCTCTATCCGCTGGTGCTCGGCGGTGCGTCTATCATCGCCTCGATCATCGGCACCTTCTTCGTCAAGGCCAATGACGGCGGCAAGATCATGAACGCGCTCTACAAGGGCGTGATCGTTTCCGGCGTGTTGGCCGCCATCGCCTTCTATTTCATCACCGGCAACATGATGGGCGACAGCCCGCTGGGTGCGATGAACCTGTTCTACGCCTCGCTGGTTGGCCTGGTGCTCACCGCGCTCATGGTGGTCATCACCGAGTATTACACCGCCACCGAATACGGCCCGGTGCGCCACATCGCCGCAGCTTCGCAGACCGGTCATGGCACCAACATCATCGCCGGACTGGGTGTGTCGATGAAATCCACCGCGCTGCCGGTGCTCGCGGTGTGCGCCGCCATCTGGGCCGCCAACGCATTCGCCGGCATCTACGGCATCGCCATCGCGGCAACCGCCATGCTGTCGATGACCGGCATGATCGTGGCACTCGATGCCTACGGCCCCATTACCGACAACGCCGGCGGCATCGCGGAAATGGCCGGTCTGCCCTCGAAGATCCGCGACATTACCGACCCGCTCGACGCCGTGGGCAACACCACGAAAGCCGTGACCAAAGGCTATGCCATCGGCTCCGCCGGCCTGGCCGCTCTGGTGCTGTTCGCCGACTACACCCACAATCTTGAAGCGCTGGGAAAATTGCAGGTGTTTTCGCTTTCCGATCCGGCCGTCATCATTGGCCTGTTTATCGGCGGCATGGTGCCTTACCTGTTTGCCGCCATGGCGATGGAAGCTGTTGGCCGCGCTGCCGGTTCCGTGGTCGTCGAAGTGCGCCGCCAGTTCCGCGAAATCAAAGGCATCATGGAAGGCACCGCCAAGCCCGACTATTCACGCGCGGTGGACATGCTCACCAAAGCCGCCATCAAGGAAATGCTGATTCCCTCCCTGCTGCCGGTGCTGGTTCCGGTGGTCGTGGCCTTCGGCATGGAATGGCTCATGGGTGACGGTGCCGGCGTACGTGCACTCGGCGGCCTGCTCATCGGCACCATTGTCACCGGCCTGTT
>JANNTE010000131.1:0-4204 GCA_031403365.1 Betaproteobacteria bacterium
GCGGGTTTTTACACGGTGCTTGCCACGAATCCGGTCAACGGCTGTACCAACTCTGCCAGTGTCAGTGTGGCGTCCAACCTGGTTGTACCGGTAACGGATGAAAAGGTGGCCGTTGAGGCGTTCAATGAGGGCATCATCGACCGTTTTATTCTCAAGCAAAATCCCGACGCGATGACGCGTCTGCAGCATACGATTCGCGAATTGCAGGGGAAATATTTTCAAGACATCGAGCGCACCATGGAGGATGCGCTCAATATCGGGCCGCTGCATTTCCTGCGTGATCCGTTTTTTGCCGAATTGTTCCAGAAAATCCGCGCTGAACTCGGGATCGTTGAGTTTTATCTGTGCAGCAGCCCCGACGGCATTCTGCTGCTTGACGGCGACGGCAACAGTACGCTGCTTCTGGTGTGCAACGACGATGCAATGCGCATGCACTATGAAGTGGCCTTCGATAATGCGGCCCCGGCGGCGCTGCTCACTGCATTGGTCGCCGGTAGTATTGTGCCGTATTTCTGGCGCAGTCGCGGCCTGTACTCGCCTCAGTATTTTGACTGGCGCAGCTATGTTTATCCGGCGCTGGAGTGCAACGGGCTTCAGCGCTATCGCTATGCACTGGTGAAAGAGGCGCGCGGTCTGCTGCTGCCACCCATCTTCAGTTACCACGATTACCTGAAACAGCTCGACGGCACGGGCCGGGAACGGTTGCGCGCCTGAAGCGCGGGTCGCTCACGATACCCCTGATACGCCGGGGCGGCTTCAAGCTCAGGCCGCTTGCGCTATCGCAGTATCGGCTCGTTCGTCATTGCGCCTGCGGCGGGTCGAAGGCCACTGGTTGAATCCGGTCTTTGAACGGACTTCGCCACAAGCTTCCAGCACACGGTCAAGTTCCTCCTGCTTTAATGCGCTATTCAATGACAGCCTCACCATGGCGCGATTCTTGGGCGTCGCCGGGGCGCAGAATACCGAGCCGAAGATGCCGCGTTCTTCGAGCGCATCGCGCAGCACAATTGTCTGCTGTTCGGTGCCGGATTCGAGGGAGATGATCTGCGACTCGCTGCCATTGAGGTTGTAGCCCAGTTCATCCAGCCCCGCGCGCACATAGGCGGAATTACTCCGCAGCCGGTCGCGCCGCCATCCTTCGTTGCGAACCACGTCGAGAGTCGCTGCCAAACCGGTTACCTCGTGCGGCAACAAAGTCGAACTGAATATGGCTGGCAGAGATTCGAACTTGAAGTACTCGCTGAATGATTCGGAACAGGCGATGAACCCTGCTCGGGCTGCGAATGCCTTGGCCAAACTGGCGGTACGGAAATGCACGCGATCCTGCAGTCCGAGTTCGACCACCAGGCCTTCTCCGTTCGGACCATGGGTGCCCAGAGAATGGGACTCGTCTGCGACCAGCACGCAGCCGCGGTCCTCGGCAATACTGGTGATCTCGCGCAGCGGGCAGATACTGCCGTTGGTACTGTAAACGGTGTCGACCAGAATGACCCCGGGGCCGTGGCGCAGGATCTGCCGTTCCAGATGATCCGGATTGTTATGGTGAAACATGATCCCCTGCGCGCCGGCACTGCGGATGCCCTCCCAGAGCGACATGTGCGCCAGCATGTCGGCATAGACCGGGACCTCGTCGCTGGCGATCGACTGGATCAGACCGGTATTGGCGCAAAAACCTGACTGGCAAAGAACGCCGGCTTGCGCCTGCATGAAATGGGCAAGATTATTCTCGAACTCGAGCTGCGGGCTGTCTCCGTGCAGGAAGATGCCGGACATCAACATGCCGTTACCCTCGCGCGCCAGCGAAGAACTCATGGCCGCGAGTATGCGGGGATGCCGCGACAATGCCAGATAGTCGTTGCTGCTGAGGTGCAAGGCGTCCGTCGGCGGCTGCCTGCCGTGCAGAATGTGCCTTCCTCCCCAGGTTTCGCGCACCCGCTCGCGGTAGTACCGCTCCACTCGCGCGGCAACGAAGTCCGGCACTGCGGGCTGGCGGGCCATGGGGTTCACTCCTGTCTGAGCAATGGTCTTATTCACAATGGGCTCCTATGCGTTTGGATTAGTTTGTGGTTTTGGCAATTGAGGATAAAACTTCGGCATGACAATCAGGGGATTTAGTTCTGGACCATCTTGTCCGGACATGAATGCCTGCGCGGATTCGCGCAACGCAGCGTGACAGCGAACCCACGCTCGATCAGAATCGAAGACAAGCCCTGCATCTGACAGTCTACGCTTGACAAATTCGGACAAACCATGCGGTAAGCGCACTCAAGGCCTAGCGCCTCCTGGCAGATTGCCGGATATCGTGTTGAAACCCCTGGGGTCAGAGCTTGTGACGGGCACGGTCCGCAGCTGCCGCAGGCCAGCCACCGGGTGTCGACGGGGGATCGAAGTCAAGCAACACTTGCTGGTCTCTGTCCTGAGCACTTGTCTGAACCGCAAACACGCCGGCCTTGCATAAACCTCCGGCCCTCACGCCGAGCAGCCGCAGCGGCTGATCGAGTACCGCTTTCTTCAGGCAGAGGCCGGCCGTGCGACGGATCAGCCGCGCATCGGCGGTATGGCAATCCAGCGTCATCTCCCGTGTGGCGCGCCGAAAGTCGTCGTAGCGCAGTTTGACACCGATGGTTTTCGCGACGTACCCCTTGCGCGTGAGATCGGCCGCCAGTTGTTCGCACAAGCGGGTGAAGATCGCGCCGAGCTTCGCGCGATCCGTGTGCGCATGCAGATCGCGCTCGAAGGTTGTTTCGCGGCTGATCGACTTGGGTTCGCTGGAGGTCACGACCGGGCGATCGTCCCGGCCATGAGCTGCCGCGTGCAGCCACGAACCATAGTTCAAACCGAACTGCTCAACCAGCCATCGCGGATTCGCAGAAGCCAGTTCGCCAATGGTGTGAATTCCCAGTCCGTCGAGTTTTTCGTTGGCCTTGGGCCCGATGCCGTTGATGCGTTTTACCGGCAGAGGCCAGATGCGCGATGAAAGTTCCGCTGGCGTCACGATCGTCAGGCCATTGGGCTTGTCCAGTTCCGAGCTGATTTTGGCGAGCAGTTTGTTGGGCGCGATTCCGATCGAACTGGTAAGCCCGGTGGCGAGATACACCCGGGCCTTGATGCGCTCGGCAATCGCCTGAACGCCGGCATGCGAAGGTTCGCCGGATGCATTCTGCACGCCGGAAAGATCGCTGAGGTCGATGTAGATTTCGTCAATGCCGCGATCTTCAACGACGGGCGCGATTTCGGTCACCGCGGCTTTGAAC
The DNA here is from genome assembly GCA_031403365.1 of Betaproteobacteria bacterium. GTDB lineage: Bacteria > Pseudomonadota > Gammaproteobacteria > Burkholderiales > JACQAP01 > JACQAP01. Next base: position 3,255 of record JANNTE010000131.1, read on the forward strand.
AAGCGTGAATACCTGCGGTATTCATCGAAATCAGCCGGAAGCAATATGGCATCGGGTGCCATCGTTGCGGCTTTCATCAGGCCCATGCCGGAATGCACGCCCAGCGCGCGCGCCTCATAAGTCGCGGTAGTGACCACGCCCCGGCCTGCGTAGCGGCCTAAAGCGACGAAGTGGCGCAAGCCGTCTGCCTTGGGCCCGGGTGCTTGCACCTGCCTGCCGCCGACCACCACCGGACGTCCGCGCAATTCCGGATAGCGCAGCAATTCTACGGACGCGTAAAAGGCGTCCATGTCCAGGTGGGCGATCCAACGGCAGCGCATACAGAATCTCTCGATTTTTCGCTACGATTGCGGCATCGGGCGATGCACTATTCTACCGCCCACTATGCACCGCCTTTGGAAGGATGCGAGAATACCGACATGAACACACCCATACCCTTATCTCCCCGTGCCCGCCTGCAGGAGCTCCTGGCCATACCGGAGCGCCAGCGCACCGACGCCCAGTGGGATGAAATCAACGAACTCGAGATCAACCTGGCTTCCGCCAATCGGGAAAACGCGCCCGATCCGAACGCCCGTCGCGACGGGCCGTCCGCCAATAATCAATCCAGGCGCAACCGGCCCGGTGGAGGTGGTGGCGGTGGTGGCCAGCCCGGAAAGAAAAGGCCACCCCGGAGATTTCAGAAGTAGCCGCTTAGGGGTCGTACCTGACACCAGTACGATGCCGACGCGCCTTTGCGTCGTCCGGGCTCGATGGCCTCGGCGGTATGGCTGTTTCTGCGGCTAGCGCTTGATCGGAAAGAAGGGCACCGGCGTCATCAGCCGGTTGTCCTGATGCTCCAGCGCGCCCAGCTTGGCGCTTTCTTCGGTGTAAGCAACCCATTCCGGATCGGCCCACATCGCGGCGCGCCGCTTTTCTCGATCGCCTGCGTTGTCGTATACCCAGATGTG
>JANNTE010000132.1:0-17094 GCA_031403365.1 Betaproteobacteria bacterium
CGCCTCGGTGCGCTTGCCCAGCCGCTCGTAACAGCGCATGAGGCCCTGGTGAAAGGACTCCACGATCAGGTCGGCATCGATGCCGCGCAGATAACACTGAACTGCTCCGGGTAGGTCGCTTTCGGACTCCAGGGTCGCACCAGACCTGGACAACGCGTCAATGAATTTGCCGCGTAACCGCTCTCTTGGTGCAACACTCCAGGATTCGTCTTCGTCCTCGGGCAGAAAAGAGCCGCCGTAAAGAACCAAAACCTTCGATCTGTCGAATCTTGTATCTGCAAGACGCGATTCGAAGGCCCAGGCATCGACCCAGCACATTCCCCGGTTTAGCGACACCTTCCCACCCTGATGAACCACGGACTCGTGCGACCCCAGCAACTTGCGCAATCGCAATACCGTGATCGACAGAGCATTGCGAGCCGCATCACCTTCTTCGTCACCCCAAAGTGCGTCGCATAACATCTGTTCTGGAACATCGCGTCCGCCATACGCGACAATTGCCTTCAGAAGCAGAAAAGTTTTGCGAGGCAGTTTTCGGGAGAACTCGAGCGGCTCCCCGTTAACGTGTGCCTCGAATCGCCCGAGCGTGACAATGCGTACCGGCCATGGCCAGTTATCGGGCGCATCCGCCGGCGGCTTGAGGCGAAACAGGCGAATGATGTCCAGCACCAGATCCACCTCGATGCCTGCTTCCAGTGCGAGGCGGAACAGCGATGGCATGGAGTAGTCGGTAAATCGTAAATAGTGCCGGCTGTTTCCCTCCTTCGCGAGTGCCATTGCCTCGCACAACTTATTGATTGTTTCGATTCGGTTTCCCCTGACCTGCTCACTTCGGGCCTCCATGAACACCAGCGCCGCATAAAAGCAACGATAAATCGGTACTCGTTTGATCAACACCCGCAAGTGCGCCAGCAAGGTTTTCGCTTCTGTTTTGCGTCCCGTGTGCAGAAGAATGTCGGCGCTTGACAGGCAAAACACCACCTCTTCCAGACGCGACCGGGTACGAAGCGCCGATTGTTGACCGAGTGCCGCAAGCCTCGCCGCCTCGTCCAAATTTCCAGCGTGTACGGCCCTGCGCCCCTGGAACAAGCGAAGCATCGCCTCGGCCATCGGGGAAGCTGGCATCGGCATGGCCTCAACCCGTGCCAGAGTGTTGTTTGCGGTCGTCCATGGCACGGCGCGCCACTCGAAGCTAAATCGCCACATGGTGATCACCCACAGCACAGGGCGGACACCATTGGATTCGGCAATTCGAGCTCCCCGTTCGAGAGCGTCAAGCGATTCTTCATATCGGGCTTGCATAAATCTCAGCCATCCCACTTGGGCCATGCACCAGGCGGCCTCAGACGGGCTGGCCGACTTTTGGGAAGCGAACGCTTCCGCGACACCGGCGACGCGATTGCCGATATCGAAGTCTCCACACAAACCGCTTACCACCAGCGCCCCCGTCGACGCCGCAAGTCCGACACTCGGGTCAGTGCAATTGGGCAGCAGTTCATCCACTCTTCGATACGCTATAACAGTGGAGGGGTGCCAGGGCCGAACGTGAAACAAGGTCGTCGCCAGAACACCCCAGATGCGCAATTCGGCATCCAAAGACTCGAACCCAGGAGAGCTGTCCATCAGGGCCAACAACTCGTCCAGCCACCGGTCCATTTCCTCGAATGCGCGAAAACCCAAGAAAGCGCCGTCAAGAAGGACGGTCAGGCATTCCATCTGGGCTCGTTGGTCATCGAACTGCCGAAAACAATCGAGTGATCGCTCGATGGATTTGATGCCCGCCCCTGGAGCGGTCTGCATCAGGGCGCGGCCCAACCAATGCAATAGCCACGGCTGCGCCTCTTGTTGTGGCTCCGGAATCGCCTGGATCCATAGAATCAGCGTCTGCCTGCGTCCACTGGTAAGCAGGTCTTTGGCCTCCCTGAGCGTCAGTCGGGTCGCCTTGTCCCAATTCTGCATGGAAAGATAGAGCTCCATTGCTCCATCGATGTCACCCGTTTTTTCCAAAGCGGAAGCGGATCGACAGAGTAGGGAATTCAATACCTCGGATGAATAGGTCTGGACGGCGCGATTCTTTAGGAAATCTCGAAACAGCGCGTGCAACTGATACACAGGATCGGGGCCGGACCTGCGATCAATGAACATCCGACGGCGGTACAAATCCTCAAGTAATGTCGGCGCTTCGGCACGGCCGCTCAATTCCTGGGCGAGGGTTGGCGTGACCCGAGGCATGAAAGCGATGGACAAAAGTATGTGGCGCGTTGATTCTGATGCCTGGTCGAAAATCAGGCTCGCGAAATAATCGAAAACCGATTCCCGGGTTTCACTGGGAAGCTCGCGTGCGTTTCCGTCAAAGTGGCCGAGCCGTTCCAGCATGAGCGTAATGCCGGCTGCCCAGCCTTGCGACTGCTGGTGCAGCGCACGTACCAACCAATCATCGGTGGCCTTTCGTTGTGCGGCGATGCCTCGCACCTCATCCAGCGTTAGCCTGAGTTCCTCCCACCCAAGACCCGCCATTGCAGCGTTGGCCGTCAAACGAACGAAACTCGGAGGTGCCTCGACCCGGCTAATGGCGATAATTGAAAAATTAGTCGGCAGTTCCGCTATAGCCTGCAAGAATATCTCGTGAAATGAAGCATCTGCCGGGACTTCCTGGTAATTGTCCAGCACGCAAACCGTTCCTGGCGGCAGCTCTGCGAAGTACGCCCGGAAAAAGAGCCGGGCAAATGCAGGCAGATCGGCGTGGTGTTCCGGGGCAAATCGCGGTAGTGCAACGGCATCGACCGCAAGCAGCGATGCGCCGGCGGCAACCAAATAGTGGAAAACGGACGCCGGATCGCCATCGCCCGCATCGACCTGATACCACAGCGTCGGGAAGCCCCGGCTTTCGAGATAACTGGCCACAAGCGCGGTCTTCCCCGCACCCGGCGGACCATGAACCCAGGTCAGCGGCCGTCCTCGGTTGTTGTCGAGAATCGAAAACAAGCGCTCCCGTGGCACCACGCCGAACAGGCGGGGTTGGCTGGTTTTTGCAGGCAAGGCTTTCTTTGCCATCCGGAGTCCTCCGACTCATGGACGCACAGGGCGATAAGCGTGCAGGCTGACTCCAGGGAAGTATGCGCCAACGAATTTCGCTATTTCAGTTTATACGTGCCCTTGTTGGGGTTGCATCCCTGGAAGTTTAGTTCCTTGGAAGAGCTGCCCCATGCATTGTCAATACGGTACTCCCCCCGCAAGGTCATGCCGTCGTATTTCCCGGTGCCATGCGCAGCGATGTAGGTACCGCCTGCGCCATCCGGATTTCCGTGATAGTCCATCCACCACTTGTCGCCGTCGAGGTCCGTCAGTTCGCAAATCCCGACCTCCTGCTGACGACCGTTGATATTGGAATAAACACCGTAGCAGCGGGCTCCCATCCGGTCGAAGGCCCGTCCCGCCGGCGTACTCTTCAAATTGGCATCCCCAACGTAGCTGATGACAAAAAGTTTGTCGCCAGCGGAAAAAGTCTTTCCGCTACCAATTACACAGAATTCAAATTCGTAGCTCCCCTCCTTGGGAATATTCACCTTGCCCGCCTCCGCCGCGCCCGATACGAGCGCCACCCCCATCATCATCGTCGCAACTATCAAGCTTTTCATGTCCCGTCCTCCTGGTCTGATTTGTTGGATTGATACTTTGGCCGGGGGGAAGGCAGGTCTTGCAGGGCATGCCAGAGCTGCTCGTTCGATTGAAAGGGCAGTTGCTCGCCGCTTTCCACCGACTCGACGACGCCGGTCATCCCGGCCGCATCGCGCCGATACACCCGAACGACGTACACCCCTGTTTCGCCCATACCCGATTTCTCCCGACCTGCGATCAGGCTAAGGAACGGGCGGGTACGGATTGACTACAAATAGCGGAAATTCCCGACTTGGCTGCGAAAACGCACAACTATGGCCGACGGGCGAGGGGTTTCGGATGCGCATACCGCGACGGGTCTTACGATGTATGCGCAGCGTGCCGGGCGGCCTTGAGAAGACAATGGACTTTACTGTCGATCGAGCGGTCTTGGATGGGGATTGGAAAATGCGCCGTTCCTGAATTCGATTGCCCAAAGAGTCTTCAAAGGTTGGAATTCAGCAAACGGATCACCCGGACGCGCATGAACCTGAACTAAAACCGGCTCGGCTTTGCACACATCTCCCGCGGCGGGAACTTCCACGAGTCCTTTGCGCGTCAGATAGTTGATGGTGACCGCACCCGGCTCGCAAGCTCCGGGGGTTGACTTGATTTCCACGCTCACGAAGTCATGGTTGTCGACGGTGCCAATTGCCCGCTTGCCCTCGGCCGTCGATTCAATGCGCGCAGTCCCATTACGAACGGGAAAGCCCTCCCAGTCGCGCATCGCTACAACCGTTTTTTCCTGCGGACCATAGACACCATGGAGCATCCAGCGTCCCTTGATGCCACTTACCGAATCAAAACCTTCGATGTCGATCCAGAAATACGCCGACTGAAAGGGCGTCAGACCGTAGCCTCCGGTCGCGGAGTAAATGTTGATTGCCCCTGTCATGCCTTGAGCAGGGACAACCCATGAAGGCAGTGCTTTTCGAACGGCTTTCTCGTCCCAGACCACGCCCACTATCACGTGATTGGAACCCGTAACCAGATAGGGTGGCGGAACCGGACTATCGTCCGCGTGACTCGATCGCAGCGCCAGCGAGCTGCCCAATCCGGAAATGCCGAGCAAACAGAGCGCTACTACCGGGAGCTTTGATGACGCGCTCATTTCAATATTCTCGGGTATGAACGTTTTCTGATTTTTCTCTGTGCCGTCTGTGCTCTTGTGGCAAGAAAGTCGTTATGCGGCGCGCAGCCGCCCGTAGCGCTTGACCCGCAGATCGGCCTGCGCCTTGTGGCCGGCGAAACCTTCAACCGCGCATAGCCGCGAGCAGACTTCACCAACCATGGCCGAGGCTTCCGGTTTCACACGCTGGTAGGTGCAGGTCTTGATGAACTTGCCGACCCACAAACCACCGGTGTAGCGAGCCGCCTTGCGTGTGGGCAGGGTGTGATTGGTGCCGATGACTTTGTCGCCATAGGAAACATTGGTTTCCGGTCCCAGAAACAGCGCGCCGTAGTTGCTCATGTTGTGCAGGAAATAATCGGGGTCCTTGGTCATGACCTGCACATGCTCCGAGGCAATGCGGTCGGCCTCCTTCACCATTTCCGCATAGTCCTTGCACAGGATGACCTGGCCATAGTCCTTCCAGGCCTGGCCGGCGACAAGTCCGGTTGGCAGGGTCAGCAGTTGTCGCTCGACCTCCTTCATCGTGTCTTCGGCAAGTTTGCGCGAATTCGTCAGCAGTATGGCTGGCGAATTGGGTCCGTGCTCGGCCTGACCAAGCAGGTCGGTCGCGCACATCTCCGCGTCGCAGGTATTGTCGGCGATGATCAGGGTTTCCGTCGGGCCGGCAAACAGGTCGATACCGACTCGTCCGGACAACTGACGTTTTGCCTCCGCGACATAGGCATTCCCGGGGCCGGCAATCATGTCGGTCGGCTTGATGGTCGCGGTGCCCAGTGCCATGGCGCCAATCGCCTGCACGCCACCGATGGTGTAAATCTCGTCGGAGCCGCCCAGATTCATCGCGGCGACGATGGCCGGGTGCGGTTTGCCCTCGAACGGCGGAGCGCACGAAATGATGCGCTTGACTCCGGCCACGCGCGCCGTGACCACGCTCATGTGGGCCGACGCAACCAGGGGATATTTTCCCCCGGGGACGTAGCAGCCAACGCTGCCGACCGGAATGTTCCTGTGACCCAGCACTACCCCAGGCAGGGTCTCGACTTCCACGTCACGCAGGGCGTCGCGCTGGATTTGCGCGAAATTGCGGATTTGCTCCTGGGCGAACTTGATGTCCTCGATGACTTGTTTGGGCAATTGACGCACGCAATCTTCAATCTCGCCTTTGCTCAGCCGGAAATTCTCGGGAGACCAGTTGTCGAACTTCTTCGACAGATCCCGCACCGCTGCATCGCCGCGCTGTTCGATATCGGCGAGGATGTCCTCGACCGTCTTGCGTACCTTGACAATGTCCGCAGCGTCCTGCTCGGCGGAAATGCCGGTCTTCAGAAAAACAGCCATGATCTAAACCTTCCGGGGAAATATTCGCCAGCAAGTCCACACCATGGGCATGGGCATTCCTGCGTGTGGCGAGAATGGAAAAGCGCTATTTTCAGGCGGATACGACGCTGGCGTCAACGCCGGCGTTTACCGCGTTCGGAACCAGGCGTTCAGAGGAACGGAAACTCGACCTCCGGGCTCCGCCCGCCGATGACATCCGCAACCGCCTTCCCGGAACCACAGGCGAGCGTCCAGCCCAGGGTGCCGTGGCCGGTATTCAGATACAGGTTACGCAGCCGGGTACGCCCGATCAGCGGCACGTTGCTCGGCGTCGCCGGACGTAGTCCCGCCCAGCGCGATGCGCTCGCATAGTCGCCGGCCCCAGGAAACAATTGCTCAATCCGGGACACAATCGCCTGACAGCGCGCCGCACTGAGCGTGGTGTCGTAACCGGTCAGTTCCGCCGTTCCGGCGGCCCGCAGTCGGTTGCCCAGCCGGGTGATCGCCATTTTGGCGTTTTCGTCACTCAGGCACCCCTGTGGGGCAGCCTCAGAATGTGTCAGCGGCACCGTAACCGAATAACCCTTGACCGGATAGACCGGAATGCGGATGCCGGCCCGGGACAACAACAACGGACTGTAGCTGCCCAGCGCCACCAGAAAGGCGTCGGCCTTGACCAGTTCACTGCGGCCGTCGGGTTTTCCGACGACCGCTCCAATAACCGCATCACCTTCAATGCGCAGCGATTCAATCGCGTGCTCGTAGCCGAATTGCACGTTCCCCTGCCGGCACAGTTCGGCCAGATTGCCGGTGAACTGATGAGCGTCGCCCGATTCATCATCGGGCGCGTAAGTCCCGCCGACCAGGCCGATTCTCGATGCGCGCAAAGCCGGTTCAAGTTCCATGCATTGCTGAACGCTCTTGATGTGCATTTCGCAGCCGTGGCTGCGCAGCAAGTCCACACGCGCGTGAGCTGTTTCGAATTCGCTCGCGTCGGTGTGAAATTGCAGGATGCCTTTTTCAAGATGGTCATATTGCAAGCCGGTTTCCCGGCGTAACGACTTGAGCAGGTCGCGGCTGTACAGCCCGAGGCGCAGCAGCGTCAGCGTATTTTGCCGGGTGCGCCCGGGCAGGCATTCAACCAGGAAACGCAGGCCCCAGGACCATTGGCGCCAATCGGCGCGCAATCGAAACAGCAGCGGCGCATCCTCGCGGCCCAGCCATTTGTATATTTTCGCCGGGGCGCCGGGATTGGCCCAGGGTTCGGCGTGACTGACCGAAATCTGCCCGCCGTTGGCAAAGCTCGTTTCCATGCCGGCAGCGGGCTGGCGATCCAGAACGGTGACGTCGTGCCCATCCTTCGATAGATACCAGGCGCTGGTTACACCGATGACACCCGCGCCAAGAACGACAATTTTCATTGACCGCCCTACTGTGCGGTCCAGCCGCCATCCATCAGGATATCCGTGCCAGTCATGAATGCTGTCGCGTCGGAACAAATGTAACGCGCGAGCGCACCGATTTCGTCCGGTTTTCCCCAGCGCGCCATCGGCGTCTGCGCCAGCAGGGCGGCGTTTTTCTGCGCATCGGCGCGCAGCGGCGCGGTCAGATCAGTCTCGTAAAATCCGGGGCTGATGGCCACGACCGTTATGCCATCGCCAATCAATTCCAGCGCCAGGCATTTGGTCAGGCCCAGCAATCCGGCCTTGGACGCGCAGTACACACCACGGCCCGCGCTGCCGATATGCGCCATGATTGAAGTGATATTGATGATGCGCCCCCATTTCGCCTTTTTCAGGTGTGGGATAAAGGCACGCGACACCAGAAAAACACCGGTCAGATTGGTATCCACGACCAATTTCCATTCATCGAGTGACAAGTCCGCGACGGGCTTGCGCACCGCTGTTCCTGCGTTATTGATGAGAATATGCGCGCCGCCGAAGCGCGCGATCACGTCTTTTTCCAGTTTGGCGACCTGGGCTTCGTCGCGCACATCGGCCAGAAATATTTCGCTTTCAGCGCCAATCCCCGCCGCGAGTTTGCGCGTTTCCGCGAGTTTCTCGCTATTGCGCCCTACTAGAGCCAGTCTTGCGCCCGACTCGCCGAGCGCCAGTGCCATCGCCCGGCCCAGTCCGCGGCTGGCGCCGGTGACGACGGCGACTTTGCCCTGCAAGAATTTACCTTCCATGAATACCTCCGCATGTTGCACTTCATTGATGAGCGGCTCGGAGTATAACTTGCGCGCGGAGGCTATTTCCCGATGATCTTGCCGAAGCGCACCCACCCCTTGCCGTCGAAGCGCTGAAGCTGCGCCGATTCGATCAGGAAGAAATCGCTGGCGCCGGTGTTCCACTTGATGCCCGGCAGCATCATCGGCACCTGCAGATCCTTGATACTCGTCATCTGCTTCATGACGTTTTCCCGGCTTAAGTCGTCGCCGCAGGCCTTAAGCACATGCACGACGCCCTGGGCAATCAGATATCCAGCGACGTTCAGGCTGTCGCGGATGTCGCCTTCGGGAAAGTATATCTTCATCCACGCCGAGTACGCTTTGAAATCCGCTTCGTTTTGCCATTGCGGATCGACCGTATCCTTGAAGTAGTTCGCGGTAACCAGTCCTATCGATTTGTCCAGCCCGGCAGGAATCAACACCGCGCCCACCGACGCCGACACGTTGTTCAGGATATGCAGTGGTCTCCAGCCGATGTCGTAGACCCTGCGAATCGCCTGCGCCGCGAATTTGGGCGTGGTGACGTTGAAGAAGATATCCGCGCCGGACGCCTTGAGGGTGACAATCTGCGAATCCACGGTGGGATCGGTCACCTCGTAGCTGACTTCCGCGATGACCATTTTCGCCGCCTTCTCTCCCAGGCCATCCTTCAATCCCTTGACGTAATCTTTTCCGTAATCGTCGTTCTGAAACAAGATGGCGATCTTCGCGTCCGGCTTGGTTTCAAGGATGTAATTCGCGTAAATCCTGCTCTCCTCCTGGTAGCTCAGGTTAAAGCCCATGGTCCACGGAAAATTCTTCGGATCGCCCCACTTGGTGGCGCCGGTGTTAAGGAAAATATGCGGCACCCCTTTGGCATTGACGTACTTGTGGATTGCCGAGTTCGGTGGCGTGCCCAGCGTGCCGGCAAGCAACAACACCTGCTCCTGCTCGACCAGCTTGCGCACCTGCTCCACCGTGCGCGGCGGACTGTAGCCATCATCCAGGCTGATGAAGTTGAGCTTGCGGCCATTGACGCCGCCCTGCTCGTTGATCATCTTGAAGTATGCGGCTTCCGCGCGGCCGATGGTGCCGTAGGCCGAGGCCGGGCCGCTGTAGGGCATGGTGTTGCCGATCTTAATTTCGGTATCGCTTGCACCGGGGCCGTATTTTTTCTCCGCCTGAGCCGGTGCTGCGCCAACACAAGCGGCCAATCCCAATACCAAAAATAATCTGTTGCTCATGCGCTTCTCCTCGTTTGAAATCATGCAGTCGATGCGGATCAGACCTTACTCTTCCAGTACAGTGATCGCAGACGCAGCCATGCGAGCCGCAGAAATCCCGCCACGCCGGTCGGCATCAAGTAGACAAATGCCAGCAGGAACACTCCATAGATCGCCCAGGGCGCCGCCTTGGAAATCTCGTCGGCGAAATTCGGCACGAACTGAATGAACAGTGCGCCATAGAACGCGCCCGTGATCGACGCGATGCCACCGATGACGATGCCGATCAGGAAATTGATCGACAGTCCTGAAGTGAAACTATCGGGCGCAACGAACTGGACCACGATGGCCCCGAGCGCCCCTGCGACGCCCGCGTAGAGAGCGCTGACGCCGAAAGCCAGGGTTTTGTAGAGTGCGATGTCTACGCCCATCGCTTCGGCCGCGACCGGGTGGTCACGTATCGCCACCAGCGCACGCCCCACACGCCCGCGCAACAGATTCCAGCCGATGACGAACATGACGACCACGATCGCCAGCGTGAACAGATAGAGCCACTGGTCCGGGGTGAGCTTCAGTCCGAACGGCGCTTCGGGTTTGATGATGACGATGCCTTGCACGCCGCCGGTCCAATGCTCGATGTGTTTGTACTTGAGAAGCTGCGGCATCGCCACCGCAAGCGCGAAGGTCGCCAGCGCCAGATAGTGGCCGCGCAGCCGCAACGCCGGCAGACCGAACAGGAATCCAAAAATAAAACAGGCGATTCCCGCCACCGGCAAAGTCGCCCAGTATGGCCAGCCGGCATGCTCCATCAGGATCGCGGCCACATAGGCACCAATGGCGTAGAACGCGCCGTGCCCGAGCGAAATCTGGCCGTTGTAACCGGTCAGGATGTTCAGCCCCAGCAGCACGATGGCGTAGTCCAACACCATGTTGAATTGGAACACCCGGTAACTGCTGACCAGAAACGGCAAAGCCACCGCGGCGCATAACAGCAGCGCGAGGCCTAGTGCCTGCCAGGTGCGCACGGAAAAGCCCGCGTAGCGGGGAGGTGTGCGTTCAATTGTGGCAGTGACGTTTTGCATCATTCTCGTGGCAAGTCAACTCAAGGGGCGACGAGCGAAACTGCTTTTCCCCTCCATGCGAGGGATTGGGGATGAAGGCGGAATCAGTTTTCTCCCGTCTGCGCCCCGCGCCCCTGGTCCCTGCCCCGTCATTTCTCACACTCGGGTCACAAACACTTTTCCGAACAATCCGCTCGGCTTGACCAGCAGCACGCCGATGATCAGCACCAGCGCCACGGTCAGTTTCAGTTCGGTACCAATCACATAAGCGCCGAGAATATTCTCCAGCACCCCGACCGCGAACCCACCGACCACGGCACCGAACGGACTGTCGATGCCGCCGACCAGCGCCGCGGCGAACGCGTATAACAGCACCCCTGCCATCATGTTGGGTTCGAGGTAGACAATCGGTGCGACCAGCATTCCCGCAACCGCGCCCACCGCTGCCGCCAGCCCCCACCCCAACGCGAGCATCCAGCCCACGCGCACGCCGACCAGACGGCTCGATACCGGGTTCTGCGCCGCCGCGCGCATGGCCAGACCGAGCGGCGTAAAGCGGAAGAACAGATACAACAGGATCAGCACCGCCAAGGTGACGCCGATCACGCCCAGTTCATGGGAAGAAATATAGCGGTTGCCGAACAGCGGCTGCTCCGGAAACGGGCTGGGAAACGTTTTGATCGTGTAGGTGAATATCCAGCCCGCGACGCTGTTGAATATGACCAGGAGCGCAACGAACACCGTAATGATGGAAAGCACCGGCGCATGCTCAACCGGGCGGATGATCACGCGCTCAATCACGACGCCGGCGGCAAACGACACCAGCACCGTAAGCAGAAAAGCCCACCAGTAAGGCATGCCGGCGTTGATCGCGTACCACGCCAGATAGGTGGAGAACATCGCCATCTCCCCCTGGGCGAAATTGATGTGGCTGGTGGACTGGTAAATCATCACCAGCGCAAGGGCGAGGCTGGCGTAAATGCCGCCCGCCGCAAGTCCGGACAAAACCTGGTGAATGAAGGCTTCCATGCTGGTTTTCCTGACGAGTCTTCAGTAGCCCAGATAGGCGCGCCGTACGGTTTCGTTGGCGCGTATTGTTTCCGCCGTGCCGGACATCACGACTTCGCCAGTTTCCAGCAAATAAGCATGATCGGCCAGTTCGAGCGCGAGCGCCGCATTTTGCTCCACCAGCAAAACACTTACCCCTTCACTGGCATTGATCTCGCGAAGAATGCGGAAAATATCCTGCACCACCAGCGGTGCAAGGCCGAATGAAGGTTCATCGAGCAACAGCAAGCGCGGGCGCAGCATCAGTGCGCGCGACACCGCCAGCATCTGCTGCTCGCCTCCGGAGAGCGTGCCGGCCTGCTGATGCCGGCGCTCCCTGAGCCGCGGAAAGTAGGTATAGATGCGCTCGAAGTCCTGCGCAACCGCCGGCTTGTCGCGCCGGGTGTAGGCACCGATGCGCAGGTTTTCTTCGGTGGTGAATTCCAGAAACGTGCCGCGCCCGTCGGGCACATGCGCGATACCGGCGCGCGCCACGTCTTCGGTGATCATGGATTCGAGCGCACGACCATCGAAGCGGATCGAACCGGCGCGCCTCACCATGCCGCACACCGCGCGCAACAGCGTGGTCTTGCCGGCGCCATTGGCGCCGAGAATCGCCGTAATGCCACCCTGCTCGACGGCGAAGTTCACCCCACGCAACACGTCGGCCGGTCCGTATCCAGCGCGCAATTCAGTGACATCGAGCAGGGCCATCAGGCGTCCTTCCCGAGATAGGCGCGAATGACTTCCGGGTCGCGTTGCACCTGCATCGGCGCACCGTCGGCAATCTTGCGTCCGAAATTGAGCGCCACAACCTTGTCGGAGAGCTGCATCACCAGGCCCATGTGGTGTTCCACCAGCAGCACGGTGGTGCGTAATTCATCGCGAATGCGCCGGATCAGCGCCGCCAGCGATTCCACCTCTTCGTGGTTAAGTCCGCCGGCGGGTTCGTCGAGCAACAACAGGCGCGGCGCGGCGGCCAATGCGCGCCCAAGCTCCACCCGCTTCTGTGTGCCAAACGGCAGATCAGCTACGCGCGCCTGCGCCACCGCCTGCAACTCCAGCAATTCGATCAACTCGCGGGCCTTGGCCTCCACGCGCGCCTCTTCGCGCGCCACGACAGGCATGCGCAGTGCATTGCTGAGAAAACCGCCGCGACTGCGGCAATGCGCGCCGACCATGACATTGTGCAGCACGCTCATGGTGCGAAACAGCGCGAGATTCTGAAAAGTGCGCCCGATGCCGCTTGCAGCAATGCGATGGCGCGGAATATCCAGCAGAGACTGTCCGCCGAAAACAATGCTGCCTCCCTGGAACGGATACAACCGCGACAGGCAATTGAACAAGGTGGTTTTGCCCGCGCCATTGGGCCCGATCACACCGGCAATCTGACCGGGCAGGACGTCGAAGCTCACATCATCAAGCGCGACGATGCCGCCGAAGCGCACCGTGAGCCCCGCGATGCGCAGCAATGCCGCGTCGGGATGGCTGGCTTCCGGGGCAGACTGGCCCGATAGTTGTCTTTCGTCCGCGCTGGCTGCCAACATTACCCCCCCCTCGATCCGGCACACACTGTTCCGGGCATTGTTGCCGATACTGGCACAACCACCGCAGACGGTAAAGTTGCTGTGTGCGGGGGTGTTTGCGTTGCAACGCAATGTTGCTTATCGTCGTTGACCCCGGCGGCGACCTTGTACAACATGGGAAGCCTGTGAGGAGAGCAACGCATGCAACCCGATCACTTCCGCTTCTGGCCGCCACATCTGCCCAGGGAAATGCCCCTGCCGGAAACGAGTCTCTACGCCAATCTCGCGGCCAGCGCCGCGCGCTTTCCCGGAAAAGCGGCGGTCATCTACTACGGAGGCGCGCTGAATTACCAACAGTTCAAGCACGAGGTCGATGTACTGGCAGGCTTCCTGCAAACGCGTGCCGGGGTCAGGCGGGGAAATCGAGTTCTGCTGTTCATGCAGAACAGCCCGCAGTTCATGATCGCCTTCTACGCCATCCTGCGCGCCGATGCGATGGTGGTGCCAGTCAATCCGATGAATCTGACGGAAGAATTGCGCCACTACCTGATCGACAGTGACGCTGCCGTCGCGATCATCGGCCAGGAGTTGCTCGATCAGGTGCGCCCCCTGCTTGCGGAAGGCTTGCAGCAAGTCATTGTCGCCGCCTATGGCGATTACCTGGGCCAGTCGCCAGATCTTACGCTGCCTGCGGTGGTAGCCGCGCCAAGACAAATATTGCGCGAACCGGGCGTCACGCTCTGGCAGGACGCGCTCGCTGAAAATTGCGAGCCCGCAGCACATCTGGCCGGGCCGGACGATTTGTGCGTGATGCCTTATACCTCGGGCACGACCGGGAAGCCAAAAGGCTGCATCCACACCCATCGCACGGTGATGAGCACTACGGTCGCGGGTGGCGCGTGGGTTGAAATGCAGCCGGAATCCGTGGTGCTGTGTTCCATGCCGCTGTTTCACGTCACCGGTATGCAATGCAGCATGAATCAGCCGATATATTCCGGTGGCACCATTGTTCTGATGACGCGCTGGGATCGCGACACAGCGGGCGAACTGATTCAGCGCCACAAGATTGACGGCTGGACCAACATTTCCACCATGGCCATCGACTTTCTGTCGAACCCGAACCTTGGCTCCTACGATTTGTCCAGCATGAAACATATCGGAGGTGGCGGCGCAGCCATGCCCGAAGCCGTGGCACAGCGCCTGCATGATCTGACCGGGCTGACCTACATCGAAGGCTACGGGCTCTCGGAAACCATCGCGCCCACACACATCAATCCGCCACAGCGAGCGAAGAAACAATGCCTGGGCATTCCGATCTGCGCGACCGAATCGCTGATCATCAACCCCGATACCCTGGCGGTGCTGGGACCGCGCGAAACCGGCGAGATAGTCGCGCGCGGGCCGCAGATATTTCTCGGTTACTGGAAGAAGCCCGAGGCCACCGCCGAGGCCTTCGTCGAGATCAGCGGCAAAGCGTATTTCCGCACCGGCGACCTTGGCTATCGCGACGAAGACGGCTATTTTTTTATCGTTGACCGCTTGAAGCGCATGATCAATGCGGCAGGCTACAAAGTCTGGCCGGCTGAAGTCGAGGCCATGCTCTATCATCACGCCGACGTGCACGAAGCCTGCGTAATTGCAACCCAGGATGCGCACCGCGGGGAAACCGTAAAAGCTGTTATCGTCCTCAAGGATGCAAGCCGGGGTAAAGTGGCGCCTGAAGAAATCATCGCCTGGTCACGCCAGCAAATGGCGGCCTACAAGGTGCCGCGCGTGATTGAATTCTTGGAATCGTTGCCGAAGTCCGCCACCGGCAAAGTGCAATGGCGCCTGCTACAGGAAAACGAGAAACAGAAACGCTCTGGAAATCCCCAGTAAATCCCCAGTAATTCGCAGGACACTCCCTCCGCCGAAGGGCAAGGGGCGGTTCAGAGACCCACATTCAATCCGATACGAATCGATGCAAGCACGACATTTCAAACACTGGCCAAAACACCTGCCGCGGCAACTTGCCGTCCCTGACACTTCGCTGCACTTCAACCTCGAAGTTTCCTGCGTGCGCTATCCGGACAAACCGGCGGTGATTTTTTACGACAACAGGCTCTCGTACCGGGAATTGCATGCCCAGGCCGATCTCCTGGCCGGCTTCCTGCAACACCGCTGCGGCGTGCGCAAGGGCGACCGCGTGCTGTTGCAGATGCAGAATTCACCGCAATTCATCATCGCCTACTACGCTATTCTGCGCGCCAATGCCGCCGTGCTGCCTGTCAGTCCGATGCATGTCACCGATGAACTCACGCATTATTTCAACGACGCCGGTGTCTCGACGGCCCTGATCGCGCAGGACCGCTATGCCCAGATTCAACCGTTGATCGGCAAGCAGGTAAGGCACGTCATCGTCGCGACCTATGCCGATTACCTCGCTGGACAATCCACGCTTGATGTCCCCGAGTTCCTGCGTGCGCCGCGGGAACCGCTGACCGATCCGGGTGCGGTGTCCTGGGCCGATGCGCTGGCTGCAGGCTACAAGCCGCTGCCCGCCACCACGCAACCCGATGATCTGGCCGCCATCCTCTATACCTCAGGCACGACCGGTGTTTCCAAGGGCTGCATGCACACGCATCGCACGATCATGCATTCGCTGGTAGGCGCGGCGTTGTGGGAAGGTTTTCATGCCAGTAGCGTCGCGCTGGGAACCGCACCCATGTTTCACGTCACCGGCATGCAGCACACCATGAATGCGTCGATTTTCGCCGGTGCCAGCATCGCCGTACTGCCGCGCTGGAACGCGGACGCGGCTGGCTACATGATCGAGCGCTACGGCTGCACGCACTGGGCCAACGTGCCGACCATGGTGGTGGACTTGCTTGCGCATCCAGCCACCGCGCAACGCGATCTGTCGTCACTGCAGAACATTTTCGGCGGCGGCGCTTCCATGCCCGAAGCCGTGGCGCAGAAGCTCCACGACTTGTGCGGCATCGACTACATGGAAGCCTACGGCATGACGGAAACCATTTCGCAGACGCACATGAATCCGGCACATCAGGCGCGCAAACAATGCCTGGGCTTCCCAACTTTCGATACCGAATCACTGGTGATTGATCCGCAAACCCTGGCCGTGCTGGAGGCAAACGAACTGGGCGAAATCGTCGTCCACGGCCCGCAGTTGATGCTCGGTTACTGGCAGCGGCCAGACGCCAACGATGCCACGTTCATTGATATCGGCGGAAAGAAATTTCTGCGCACCGGCGATCTCGGCTTCATGGACCATGGCGAATTGTTCGTGACCGGGCGGTTGAAGGACTTGATTATCGTGCGGGGCGTGAACCTGTATCCGCAGGATATCGAACTGACGGTCGAACGCACCGATCCACGCTTGCAGGCCGGAGCGACCGCTGCTTTCGCGGTGGATCTGAACGGCCGTGAGTGTTTGATGATCGTCAGCGAAGTCGAACGAATACGGCAAAAGGACTGGTCGGAAGTGATTCAGGCCATCCGCCGCAGCGTGACGCGCGAGCACGAACTTCCGCCGGATGGAATTGTCTTTGTGCGATTTGGCTCCATGCCGAAGACGTCCAGCGGAAAAATCCAGCGCCATGCCTGTCGCAATGCGTTTCTGAATAACGCGCTCCAGGTGATCGCGCAGTGGTTTGCCTGGTCAGCCGGCGAAGAGGGAATGACCGACGACGGAGACGATCAGCGAGCCACGGCGCTAAACGCCGCCGCCAAGCGGGCACAGCGCTTGGAACTGACGGGTGAAGTCGATCTCACCGTCGCTGAAATCGTGCTCGATCATGTTCGGGCGGTGGCGAAGGAACGCGCGAAGAATCTCTCCCTGGATTCCAATATTTTGGACCTCGGACTCGATTCGTTGGAACGCACGGAAATCGCCTTCTCGCTGCAGCAGACGTTCGGCGGTCGG
>JANNTE010000133.1:0-15132 GCA_031403365.1 Betaproteobacteria bacterium
TGTCGAGGGTCCGGTACCATATCAATTACCACGAGCATGAGGGAAAGGTGGTCGTTCTCGCTTTCTGGCACGCACGCCGAGGCAGTGGCCCGGGTCTTTAGGTGAATTTGTCGCCGAACTTTAGTTGTACCGGGCGCGCGAAAGCGGTCATCATTTCTTCTCAACTTGCGCAACGCGCGCGCCGGTAAACATAACGTGTGTGCCGGGAATGGCCCGTTACTTGGTCGGTGCAAGTCCGACTGGCAGGTTTTCGCAGAGCCGAAGGCAAGGAGAAGGGCACCAAAAGTAGGCGCCTCTAGGCGAGGGCGTCGTCGCGAGGCGGGGTCTGAAGGAAGTCCAATCCGAAACTGCGGGACGATGAACACCTCGGTCCCCCCTTGTGGGGGGAAAACCGGATATGAGGCTGAGTCCGTGCTTGAACAGTCCCTGCGGACTGTTCATGACTGGCGAAGAGGCGCCGCCTGCAAGGCTGATGCATCTGGGGCGAGCGGGCACGTGACTGTCCTGAGCCTATCGTTGGTCATCCCCGTTTGCGTGGCCAAGGATCGCGACAACACCACCTTGAGCAACACCGAGGGCGCATAGGCCGGAGCGCCGGATTCATGGTTCTTAAAACGCTCGTCCAGAACCACCTGATCGAGCTCGTGATCGATCAGGTGAGTAAGAACGTGTCGAAGGTGCCGGGCAGCAACTGAACGGACAGATCAATGGGCAGCAACTTCATGCCGGTGTCGATTCGCTTGTAGCGGGGCATCGTGCATTTCTTTCTACAAAATCTCGATGGCCAGATATTGCAGGATGCAAATGCCAGGAGCAAGATTGCAGGAGGGATTTTCTACAGCCACGTTGAGGCTGTAGAAAAATTGTTTTTCCACGCGACCATCATCGTCCCTTGGCGGCTGCGAGCGCTGTAGCAGAATTAGATTTTTCGTTTATTGATTTCGGTCTGTCGCGGATTCTATTTCTCTGTTTCGTTTGCCACTTGGTTCTCCCGGTTTCTTGCCTTTCTCACGGCCAATGCCCGTAGTGCGCGAGCTTCTCGATGTTGTGCACCAGGCAGTAGCGCTTCCACTGCGTGTCGACTTTCTTTTTGCCGCGTAGCGTGAAGCGACTCAGTCGCTTGTTGTGGCGGATATTGCCGAATACCGGTTCCACCGTGGCAAAGCGCTGAAGGTAGCCTTGTCTGCCCTCTTTGCTGTCGATCTTGTTCTTCATTTTCTGGGTGTGCGATTCGGCCTTGTGCACGATGCCGGCAAAGAACACCACTTGACGCGCTTCGGTTCGCTCCGGATGTCGCACACAGTGATCGCGTAGCGGACTACCCCGCGGACCCTTTTGGCCACAATGCACTGGGCGGCTTCAAGCCGTCTCTTTACACTATTGGCGGGCTAGTGCGACTATGATGGTTGATCGGGATCATTCGATGCGCATTTGAAAGATTATGCGTGCCTCAACCGGGCTGTTGAACAACGAGGGATTGTTCGCGTGAATCGGAAGGTTTCTCCGCGCCTGTATTGCATCCCGGCGACCCGGGCGCCGGTCGTGGCGGTGTTCCGCCGCGGGCCGACGAATTGGTCTCATGTGGGCCGCTGGGATCTGGCGCCGGGACGATATGAACCCGGCGCATGGCTCGGCGGGCGGATTTTTCCGCGGCGATCCGATCTGTCGCCAGACGGCCGTTTCCTGTGTTACTTCGCGCACAAGCCCAGTGCGACGTGGGAACATGGCGAGGCCTACGTGGCCATTTCGAAACTCCCCTGGCTCAGTGCGTTGCACGCCTTCCGTACTTGTGGCACCTGGACGCGCGGATATTATTTCACCGAAGACGGGAATGGCGAGGTCACCGAGGGTGCGAACATCGCAATTCCCTACGGATTGCGTTCCATTCCGGCGGTTCAGTTTTCGAACGAGCGGCGTCGCGGCTGGGTGGAAACCGCGGATTCGCCGCCGCGTTCGCCCTCGGATACCTGGGATGAACATCGCAATGCGCGCATGCAAAAACGCCAGCCGGGCGGGGAGCGGGTGTTATGCGTGGAAAGCCTCGGCTGGGCCGGCGGCGAGTTCGGCGTCAGGCAGGCGGTGGACGGCCTGCGCGTGCGCTACTCGCTGGAAGCAGGCGGGGGAATGCAACTGATGGATCACTTGCAATGGGCGGACTGGGATCAGGAAGGGCGCCTGCTGGCGGCCACGCGCAGCGGGAAGCTGCAGATCTGCAATGCGAATCACGATGGCCTTGAGGTCGTATTCGAAGAAGACTTGTCTGTGTGCGAACCGGACCCGATCGCGGCACCTGCATGGGCGCAGCGATGGTGAGTGCGGAGTACGCTGTGTTCTAAACCGGCATCCCGTCAAACCGGCCATTCGGGTCGCCGTCGAACGGGTGCAGTGGCAACACGCAAAGGAGCGCGAATGAATCCTCTGATGATCCTGGTTGCTGGCCCCTATCGTTCAGGAACGGGCGATGATCCGGTCCTGATTTTCAGGAACGTGGCGGCGATGACCGATGCCTCACTCCAGATTTTCCGCGCGGGACATCTGCCGGTGATGGGCGAGTGGTATGCGTTGCCGCTGATCGAGCACGCGGGCTCCACCGGCATTGGTGATGCCGTTTTCAATGAGATATTTCATCCCGTCTCGCGCCGCCTGATCGCGAAATGTGATGCCTGCCTGCGCATCGGCGGCCCGTCGGCAGGCGCCGATAAGATGGTGAGTCTCGCGCAGCGACACGGAAAGGCGGTGTACTACTCGCTGGCGGAGATCCCTGCCGCGTCATAGCGAAGCCGGGGGAATTCTCCCGCCCCGATTGCGCTCTGGCGCTTACCCATGCGAAATTTCGCGAGCCAGCATTTCGATATTGTCGCCATGCCCGGCGAACTCCGCGACATCACCGCCCGCGCACCACGCGCGCTCCCCGACCCGTGCGCACGACTGCGCGCATGGGTTTGCCGATGTTGCAACGGTTGACGATACCGTGGAACGCCACCGCCGATTTCCTGTTGAACGCGTTCATCGTGCCACGGCGATGGAATGTGATCCAGGCCAGGTTCTCGCGTCGGGGCGGTCTGCGACAGGGTTCATCCAGATCCAGGCGCGAGGACCGCTCAGGGGTGCGGTCCCCACGGCGCCGGGGTGAGCAGTTTTACTTCCTGGGTCAATACCAGTGGCCGAAACTTCGCGGCAAAACCTTCCATGAACGGCTTGTTGGCGAACAACGAAGCCCAGTGCGCGCGGCGAGCGGCATCGTCATCGAATTTCCACAGGTGCACCAGTTGATTGATCTCGCCCGTGTCGGCCTGGAAGTAGCCGATCAGACAGCGGTCGTAACCCCCGTTCTTCAGCGCCGGAAAGCCGAACTCGGTATAGAGCTTCACCGCTTCGCTCATCTTGCCGACATAAAGTGTGTAGGTTCTCATCTCGTAAACGGCCATGTCGTACTCCTTCATCGTGGTTGCGGGATTCGTCAGGCTTCTGCCTGATACGTCTGCGCCGATGGTACCGCGCCTGGCGGCGGGCATGACTGGCGCACCGGGGGTAGTGGGCTATCATGCGGCACATGCCCTCCGCCATTTTGGCATCGAAGGCCTGGAACTTCGGAAGGAGAAAGATCATGGGACTTTTGAGCGGCAAACGTCCGTCCGATCTCGGCGTGAAAAACGCAAGGCTCAAGTCCGTGCCAACCTCGCCGAATGTGGTCAGCAGCCAGGCGAGCGGCGGTTATCACCAGATCGCGCCTTTGACCTATAAGGGTTCGCGGGAGCAGGCCATGAAAGCGCTCAAGGCGATAGTCGAGACGACGCCGAATACGTCGATCGTTGCGATGATGCCGGATTATCTTTACGCCGAGTACACCAGTGCCTTGCTCGGATTCGTTGATGACGTGGAGTTTTATTTTCCCGCGCAGGAAAAGATTATTCATGTGCGCTCGGCTTCGCGTCTGGGCCACAGCGACCTCGGCGCAAATCGCAAACGAGTGGAGGCCATCCGTGCAAGACTTGCCCAGTCCGGCGCCTGAACTGCCGGACACTTCCGGCGCGTCCAATGACGCCCCGGAAGAAATTCGGCCGTGGTGGCGGCGTTCGCCGCTGCTGGCCGCCGGCGCGGCGCTGGCCATCGGACTGGGAACCCAGTGGTTCGCCAACATGCTCGGGCGTGTGCCGCTCGACCATCAAGCGACGATTTCCTATCTGTTGATGCTGCCGTTGTTGTTGATTGTGCCGACTTTCTCGGCGGCGGGGCTGCGCCTGGCCTGGCTTGCCTATGCGGGCCGGGAATCGTCTTTCAAGTACCTGGTTGTAGCGCTGGCGGTCAGCGGGGCAATCGCGAACTGGCTGGCCATCGCGGACTTTGTATCGGCTCTGTGGCGGATCTTCGGCCGGTGACACCCGGCCGGTCGACAAAGCTGGCGGGCCCGGAGTTGCTGTGAACCGGGAATTCCACATCGGCGCACCCTCGGCAGGCACCAATGCGTCATCGTTAACTATCTAACTCAAAACGAAATTCTAAAGGTTGCGCCGGCAGACATCGAAACGTCACATTCTTGCAATGTCCGGTGTGTTAGCTTGCCACCTCGAAATTCTTGGTCACTCACGATATGGACAAGATCGCATCAAAGGCACCGATCGCCAACGCGGCCGATTACATCGACTCCCTTACGCGTCCTCCCCTGCAACAGCAACCCGTGGTGACGAAGCACGAAGTTCCGGCTCGACGCATGCGCGATAAATTCCGAGTGGCAGCACCCGATGTCAAAGGCAGCGAGGAGCAAAGCCTGGCCAGATAGGGCAACTGCACCGGCGGGTCAAGTTGGAACCCGGTCAATAAAGATGAGCATTACACCCGCAGCCGGTTCATGGCTGCGCGGCTTCAGGTTTACTGGGCAGTCCAGCCGCCGTCTATCGAGTAAGCCGCGCCGGTGATTGACGCAGCAGCGTCGCCGGCGAGGAACACCGCGAGCGCGGCGACTTCTTCGACCTTCACGAATTCCTTCGACGGCTGGCGTTCGAGGATGACGTTTTTGATCACATCTTCGCGAGAAATGCCGTACTCCCTGGCCCGATCCAGGATCTGGGTTTCCACCAGCGGCGTCAGCACGAAACCCGGGCACACGGCATTGCATGTGATGCCTTTGCCCGCCGTCTCCAACGCAACAGATTTGGTCAGCCCGACCAGGCCATGCTTGGCGGCAACGTAGGCGGACTTGAACGGTGAAGCCACCAGCCCGTGCGCCGAAGCAATGTTGAGGATGCGACCCCGGTTGCGCGATTTCATCCCGGGAAGCGCGGCGCGAATGGCATGAAACGCCGAGGATAGATTGATCGCCAGAATCTGGTCCCACTTCTCCACCGGAAATTTCTCCACCGGCGCGACATGCTGGATGCCGGCATTGTTGACCAGCACATCAACCGAACCAAAGCGCGTTTCCGCTTGATCCACCAGCGCGGCAATCTCAGCGGGCTTGCTCATGTCCGCCGATGAATACACCACGGCCACGCCATGTTCCGCAGCCAGGCCGGCGCGCAGCTTCTCGATCTGCGCGGCATCTCCAAAGCCATTGAGCATGATGTCGCAGCCCTGTGCGGCGAATGCGCGCGCGATGCCCAACCCGATGCCGCTGGTGGAGCCGGTGACGACCACGCACCTGCCTTTCAACGTACTCATGCAGTATTCCTCTCCTCGCGAAAATCAATGTAACAGGCGACTTACTGCGCTTTACGCAGCCCGGCGACAAAGCCGGCGACGGCCGCCACCGTGGCTTCCTTCTGCGCCAGATGGGGAGCATGCGCGCAATCGGGCAGCATAACGGTCTTGACCGGCCCCGACACCTGCTGCTCAATCGCCTTGATCTGAGCGATGCTGCCGTACTGGTCGTCTTCGCCTTGAATCAACAACACCGGAACGGTGATCGGAGCCAGACAGGCTTCGATATTCCAGAGCCGGAAATCCGGATGCAGCCAGATGTCGTTCCAGCCGCGAAAGGTCGAATCCACATCGTCGTGATAGCGCCTGAGCTTCACGGCCAGATCGGTGTCACGGAAGGCGGTTTTCGCCTCGGCGATACTGGCCACGGTCATGTCTTCGACGAACACATGCGGCGCCATCGCCACCAGGCCGCGGACGCAATGCTTGCCGCTGCCCGCGTAAATCAGCGCAATCGATGCGCCGTCGCTGTGCCCGATCAGAATGGGGTTGGCGATGTGCAACTGGTCGAGAACTTCGGGCAACACTTCGAGCGCTTCGCGATGCATGTAATCCACCGCGCGCGGTGCTTTGCGAGTGTCCGACTTGCCGTAGCCGTGACGCGAATATACCAGCGCCGGACAACCGGTCGCGGCCACGACATCGGCGGGAAACGTTTTCCACAAGGCAACCGATCCCAGGCCTTCGTGCAGAAACACCAGCGTTGGCGGCAGTTCGGTGGCAGGGCCGGAAAATTGTTGCGGATGAAGCTGGCGGTATTCGAGGCGATGCCCGCCTGCGGAGAGAAATTGCACGAAACTAGCGCGAAAATTGACCAGCCGTGATGTTAACCCGCCGCCGGCCCTGCCGGCCAGCACGCACTGCCCTCCAGCCCGGGGCACCCGCGGCGGATCAGAATGGCAGCGACAGCTTCAGCGCAAAGGCGTGCGTCGTGGTGTGGAAAACTGATTACCGCGAACGGACTCAGCAGCGTCCCGCCGGCACGCTTCCACTCGGCACCGGCCAGCCTTTCAGATGCCAAGGTGGCGCTGCAGGGCCTGCGCATCGCGCTTCAACTCAGCGCTGCTGCCTTCCAGAACGATCCGTCCTTTCACCAGGACAATGTTGCGGTCAGTGATTCTGGATACCGCCGAGAAATTCTTGTCCACGATGATTGCCGACATGCCGGACGCGCGCACTTGTGCAAGTATGGTCCAGATTTCCCGTGCCACCAGCGGCGCGAGCCCCTCGGTCGCTTCATCGAGAATCAGCACATCCGGATTGGTCATCAGCGCCCGGCCGATGGTGAGCATCTGCTGTTCGCCACCGGAGAGTTGCTGGCCGCCGTGACCGAGGCGCTCACCCAGACGCGGGAAAGTCGCGAGCACGCGTTCCAGCGTCCAGTCCCGGCGTCCGTGCGTGCCCGGCCGCGATGCCATGATCAGATTTTCGCGCACCGACAGATTGGCGAATATCCCGCGTC
The DNA here is from genome assembly GCA_031403365.1 of Betaproteobacteria bacterium. GTDB lineage: Bacteria > Pseudomonadota > Gammaproteobacteria > Burkholderiales > JACQAP01 > JACQAP01. Next base: position 7,160 of record JANNTE010000133.1, read on the forward strand.
CCTCCGGAACGTAGGCCACACCGGAACGGGCCACCTGATGTGGCGCCGAGCCGGTCATGGCGATGCCGCCGATGCGCAGCGTTCCCTGACTCGGCGCAAGCAATCCAGTCATGCTTTTCAGCAGTGTGGTCTTGCCCATGCCGTTGCGGCCCATGAGCCCGATGGTTTCGCCTCGCCGTACGACAAGATCGACGCCATGCAGGACATGGCTCGCACCGTAATGGGCGTGAATGCCGCGCGCTTCAATCAAATTATCGGACATGACATTCAGTCCGTCTCACCGGCTTCTTCGCCCAGATAGGCCTCCTGCACCGCGCGGCTTGTGCGCACTTGTTCGGGTATCCCGGATTCGAGCACCCGGCCGTTGACCATTACGGTTAGCGTGTCCGCCACGGCGAACACCACGTCCATGTCGTGCTCGACGAGCAGGATCGCATGATCGGCCTTGAGCGCGCGCAACAAGTCCACAAGGCGCGCTGATTCTTCCGCACCCATGCCGGCGAGCGGTTCATCGAGCAAGAGCACGCGCGGGCGGGTGGCGAGCGCCATGGCGATTTCAACCTGGCGCTGCTCGCCGTGGGACAGGGTCGCGACCATTGCGCTCGCGCGATGCGCCAGGCCCGCCTGCGCGAGGGCGCGCTGTGCGGCGTCATTGACATCCGCGCGCGCGTCCGCCGGCCGGAAGAAATGCATGGACGTTGGCAGCCGCGACTGCGCGGCGATACGGCAGTTTTCGAATACGGTGAACGGCGGAAACAAATTGGTTTTCTGATAACTGCGCGCAATGCCGCGCTGCGAAATACGCTCTGGCGCGAAGCCGGTGATGTCGTTGCCGTCGAACCATAACGCGCCGGAGGATGCGGGCAGTTCGCCGGAGAGCAGATTGATGAGCGTGCTCTTTCCGGCGCCGTTCGGCCCGATGACGGCGTGGATGCTTCCCATCGCGCAGGCAATCGAGACTTCATCGACCGCGATCAGACCGCCGAAATGGCGCGACAGACTGCGCGTTTGCAGAATTGCTTCAGCCATCAACCATCTTTCTGCGCCACAGCCTGGAAATGCCATTCGGAAAATACAACGCCACCAGCACAATGATGAGTCCCATGGGCAACTGCCAGTGCTTTCCCGGATTGAAATCACCCATCACCGGCAGTGATGTCAATCCGAGCTCCAGCAACAGCATCGCGGCTGCGCCGATCACTGGCCCGCTCAGCGTGCCCATGCCGCCGACAATGACCATCATCAGCACAGCGCCGGAAAGGTGCCAGCCCAGCATGTCCGGATTGACCACGCCGTGCTGGGCGGCTGCGAGAAAGCCGGCCACTCCGGCGAGCATGCCGGCCAGAACAAAACACGCGAGCTTGTAACGGAAAGTGGCAAACCCGAGCGTACGCATGCGCGGCTCGTTGACGCGGATGCCGGCAATGACCTGGCCGAACAAGGAGGCGCGCAATACGGCGATGAACGCGAATACCATCAGGAACAGTGCAAGCACGACGAAATAGAAGTCACCGAATTTCTCCAGATCGAAGGGCTGCCAGCCGAACAGACTCGCCGCAGGGCGCACCTGGATATACATGCCATCGGAGCCACCGGCCAGGCCGGTATCGTGCAGCAGAAAATAAAGCATCTGTGCAAACGCCAGTGTGGCGAGAATGAAATAGATGCCGCCGGTACGCAGCACCAGCGCGCCGATGGCAAGGGCAAGAACGCCGGAGGTCAGCATCGCCGCGGGCAGGCTCAGCCAGAAATTTGCCGCTTCGTACTGCGGAGAAATCAACGCCAGGCAATACCCGGCGACGCCGAAAAAAGCCGCATGGCCCAGACTCACCAGCCCGGCCTGGCCGGCCAGCAGATTAAGGCTCATGGCGAAGATCGCCATGATAAGAATGCGGGTTGCCAACTGGACTGTGAATTTTTCGGCAATGAATGGCAGCAGCGCCAGAACCAGGACAACGACGACGGCCGCGATGAGCGACGTGCGCGATCGGCCCATTACGATGCTCTGCCGAATAACCCGGCCGGACGCCAGATCAGAACCACGGCCATCAAAACATAGACGCTCATGCCGGACAATTCCGGGAGCACACGAAAACCGGCGATGCTGATTTCAACGACTTTGCCAAAAGTATCGACCAGCCCGATCATCAAGGCCGCGACCAGCGCACCCTTCACCGAACCGATGCCGCCGATGACCACCACCACGAAGCAGATAATAAGCACCTGATTGCCCATGCCGGGAAACACTGAAGACACTGGTGCCGCGATCATGCCGGCCAGCGCGGCGAGCGCCACGCCAAGCGCGAACACGAAGCGATAAAGCAGATCGATGTTGATGCCGAGCGATTGCGCCATCTCGCGGTTGGCCGCCCCGGCGCGGATCATCATGCCGAGCCGGGTGCGCTGGATCAAGCCATAGAGCAGCACCGCGAGCGCAATACACACCGCGGAGATCGCCAGCCGGTAGACCGGATAGGACAGGGTGTCGGTAAGCGGAATCGATGCGGCCAGCAGCTCCGGCACCGCCACGCTATGCACATCGTCTCCCCAGAGGATGCTGCGCAATTCCTCGATGACGAGTATCAGGCCGTAAGTCAGCAGCACTTGTTGCAGATGGCCGAGCCGGTAGAGCCGGCGGATCAGCAGCCACTCAAGCAGGATGCCGAGCAGCACCGAGAGCACGACTCCTGCGGGAATGGCCATCCACAAACTGCCCAGATGATCCGTCAGCGACCACGCCAGATAAGCCCCGACCATGTAGAAACTGCCATGGGCCAGATTGACAATGCCCATGATGCCGAAGATCAACGTCAGGCCGCCTGCGATCAGGAACAAAAGCAGGCCGTATTGGACGGCGTTGAGCAGTTGGATCAGGACGGTAGCCAAATCCACTTAGGGCAACACCCAACGCAAAAGCGCAAATAAAATCACGAGGTCAAGGGTCTTGGATCAGTCTGGCGGAATTCTACCCGCATGGCTTCGCATGGCGAAGCCGCCGGGACAAAGTGAACTGTGCAATGCCCCGATCCATCGCCTTTACAGAAAGTGCATGGCTTTCCTTTGCGCGCTTTGTGCCGCTGCGTCGAGTTCCGGGTTCTAGCCCAGTTTGCAGCCGCGCGCTGGATCTTCGAGCGCCTTCCAGGCCACGCCTAGAACTTTGTTATCGCCTTTCTCCACGCGCCGCAGATAGATGTCCATGATCGGGTTGTGCGCCCTGGACATTTTCCACGGTCCGCGCGGACTATCGATCACTGCGCCTTCCATGGCCGCGATCATCGCTTTCTGGTTGCCGATGTCGCCTTTCGCTTTCTCCAGCGCCTGCGCAAGCAGCAGGCCGGTGTCGTAGCCCTGCACCGAAAACACATCGGGCTCGATCTTGTACGCTTTGACATAGGCGGCGCGGTACGCCTTGTTGCGCGGGTTGTCGAGCGAATCAGCGTAGTGCAGCGTGGTGAGCAGGCCGTCGGCGGCATCGCCTTGCGCGGCGAGCACGCCTTCGGTCAGAAATCCCGAACCATAGAGCGGGATCTTGTCTTTCAGGCCGGCAGCGGCGTAGTCCCTGACAAATTTCACTGCACCGCCTCCCGCAAAGAAACACGCCACCGCGTCCGGCTTGATCGCGGCGATTTCGGTGAGCAGTGCCTGGAATTCGACGTTCGGAAACGGCACGAACAGTTCCTTCACCACGCTGCCGCCTGCAGCGCTGAAGCCTTCACGGAAGGACTCCAGGGATTCCTCCCCAGCGGCGTACTTCCAGGTCATGAACGCTGCTTTTTTGTGACCGCGCTCCGCCATCACCTTGCCCAGCGGGTGAATCGGCTGCCAATTGGTGAACGAGGTGCGAAACACATTCGGCGCGCACAACGCGCCGGTCGCGGCGCCGGCGCCCGCATTCGGAATGAGCATCAGTGTGCCATTCTCCTTCGCCACCTTGAGCATGCCCATGGCAACGCCCGAGTGCACCGAGCCGATGAGGACATCGACCTTGTCACGGGTAATGAGGCGGTTGGCGTTGTCGGTTGCCTTGGCCGGATCGGACTCGTCGTCCACTTTGAAAAACTCGAATTCGCGGCCACCGGGTTTGCCACTGATTTGATCGAGAGCGAGTCGAAGCCCATTCTCGATCGCCGTGCCGAGTTGTGCAAAGGTGCCGGTATAGGGAAGCATGAGGCCAAGCCGGATTTTCGCCGGTTGTGCGCGCGCAATTGACGGCAGCAACGAAGCGCCTGCCAGCGCACCGGCAGCGATGATCAATTCACGTCTTTTCTGATTTTGCATCTTCCTGTCCCTGTGGTTCTGGTTTTCGAGATTCCTGCGCCCCGTACTACTGCTGCGCTTTCCGCAGCTTATACCGCTGAATCTTTCCCGTCGCGGTCTTCGGCAGATCGGCAATAAACTCGATCCAGCGCGGGTACTTGTAAGGCGCAAGCCGGTCCTTTACGTGGCTCTTGAGCGCCTCGGCAAGTGCCGCCGATACGCAAACACCCGCCTTGACCACGACGAACGCTTTCGGTTTTATCAGCCCATGTTCATCCGCCGCACCGATCACCGCCGCTTCCAGCACATCCGGGTGCGTAAGCAATGCCGCTTCCACCTCGAAGGGCGAGACATACATGCCGCTGACCTTCAACATGTCGTCGGAGCGCCCGCCGTAGGTGTAATAGCCCTCCGCGTCGCGTATGTACTTGTCGCCCGCTCGCGTCCACGGGCCGATAAACGTGGCCAGTGATTTCTCGCGATTGCGCCAGTAGTGCGTTGCGCTGCTCGGGCCGCTAATTTGCAATTCGCCGATTTCACCGGTGGCGACTTCCCTGCCGTCTTCATCCGCCAGCCGGACCTGATAGCCCGGAACCGGTTTGCCGGTAGTGCCGTAGCGCACGTCGCCGGGCCGGTTGGACAGGAAAATGTGCAGCATTTCGGTGGAGCCAATGCCGTCGAGGATGTCCACACCGAAGTGTTCGCGCCAGCGCTGGCCCAGTTGCGCCGGAAGCGCCTCGCCCGCCGAGGTACACACGCGCAGCGCGAGTTGCTCGCGGCCGGGCAATTGCGCACTGGCAAGCAGTGCACCATAAAGTGTCGGCACGCCGTAGAAGATCGTCGGGCGGTGTTCCTTGAGACGTTTGAAAACCGCCTCCGGAGTCGGGCGTTCCGCCATCAGGATCGCTGTCGCGCCCACCGCGAGCGGAAAGGTAAGGGCATTGCCGAGGCCGTAAGCGAAGAACAGCTTGGCTGCGGAAAACACCACATCGCTTTCGCGAATACCCAGAATCGGTCTGGCGTACAACTCCGCAGTCTGGATCAGGCTCGAATGAACATGCACCGTGCCTTTCGGCGTGCCGGTGGAGCCCGAGGAATAAAGCCAGAAGCAGGGGTCGTCGGCGCTGGTCGGCGCGGCGGTGAACTGCGTTTTCGCGCCGGCCATGAGTTGTTGCAGATGCAGATGTCCGTGCGCCTGTTTTCCCGAGACGATGACGTGCCTGAGAAATGGCAGGTCCTTGAGCAGGGGCTGGAACACCGGCAGCAGATCTTCGGAGACGACCAGCGCGCGCACGCGGCTGTCTTCCAGCATGAACTTGTAGTCCGCTGTGGTCAGCAGCGTATTGGTGCACACCGGCACGATGCCAGCCTTGATCGCGCCGAGGAACACGCTTGGAAAATCGATCGTGTCGAAATGGGCCAGCATGATCCGGTCTTCCATTCCCAGCCCCAGCCCGGTCAATGCTTGAGCCGCGCGGTTGACGCGAGCGGCGAGCTCGGCGTAGGTGTAACGGCCTTGATCGTCGACATAAACGATCTTGCCGCCGCGCCCCGCAACAAGATTGCGGTCGATGAGATCGCTCGCCGCGTTGTACTCGCGCGGAATGTCGATCAGCGGCGGGCTCACGCTGTGATCCGCCCGGCTTAGTCCTGGCACGCCTTGTCTCCTCACTGTTCCCGGACGAAATATACCAGTCGGGCCAAAAATGACGTTAATCCCAAGAGGAGAATCTCAACGCTCAGGCACTGCGTACGCACTGGAAAACAAGGTAGTCAAAAAACAATTCGTGCGCGTATCCCGCTGCGGCTGAAACGTCATTGCGTCCTCCCCTGAGGCTTCCACTTTGTGTTCCTTGCGCCCATCGTGCGTACGCGTTGCATATTTCTTTTTTCCCGGGCTAGTCAGAAACCCCGACGCCGATTGCGTTCCGGCACAAAGCGATCCAGCCCTCGATCCACTGCGCAGCTTCGTCTTCCGGCAGACTTCCCGAGCTGAGGTCATGCAACGCAATTTCTCCGATGCGCTTGGCGCCAAGTTCAGCCAAAAGGCGATCGAAGCGCTTGCCGCCATTGCAAAAAGTTTCCGCATAAACCATGTCACCGAGTGCGAATACGCCGTATCTGACGTGATGCAGATCAGGTCGAACGGTCTGCAGTGACTGGTAAAAATTCATGGCATTGTCGGGCACATCGCCTTTGCCGTAAGTCGAAGTGCAGATCAGGAACAGGCCGCCGCGGGCAAATACGCCAGCATCGAGTTCATCCATCGGCAGCGTGGTGACCTTCAGATCGTCGCTTTCGAGCCGCAACTCGATCTCGTGAGCGACCAACTGCGCGATGCCGTTCGTAGTGCCGACCAGGATCGTCAATTCAAGCGCCATTGGCCTTTTAATTTCGTTGCGGATTGCGGCTGCGATTTTATCCGAGCCGGACGACTCGGTCTGGCAAAAGAATCGAAGGTGCATCGGTTTTGGATGCCGTCAGCGTTCGGGGTTGGGCCGACGAATCCGAAATCCAGAATGACGCATGCAGTGATGCGGCCCTCGCGCTGGAAACCCCGCAGGCCAGGGGGAAGTCTGCTTGCGCAACGCCGTGAACGCAGACATGTGCCAGTCCTGCATCAAGAATTGCGAAATTGGCGTCAAGCGCCGGGCCAATCTGCCGGTGCATCCGGAGGGTCAACTTCCGGACCCTGCCGAGTACGAGCGCCTGCTTCCGGGGTGGTTGCCGACCGAAGGCGGACCGCGCCTTTGTTCGCAGCCTGATGCGCCCGGTCACAACGCCGAGGAAGATGGCGGGCTGGATTGCCCCACCCGAACGCGGCATCAACAACCAGCCGGTGGAATACGAATACGTGCGGATGAGTCAGCCTGGATATTTCACCAGACGCGGAAGTGCGGGTCGTTCCGGACGAGTCCGGTCGGACCAGCCCGGAAGAGATATCCCGGGCCGGCCTTAGTGTCTTACTCCCGAACCGGGTTTTCTCCCCAGTAAATCGGAACCTCGACCTTGCGCGGCTTGGCCAGGTCTTCCAGATACCTCGATGGCGCCATGTCCCACGCGTATTCAGTCAGGCGCGTCTGCATGGAGCGCAGGCGATCAGGCTCACGCGTCGCCAGATTGTCCCCCTCGGACGGATCGGCGCGCAGATTGTAGACCTCGACTTTGCCCGCCATCGTGGCGTACTGAATGAGCTTCCAGTCGCCGATCCGGAGCGCACCGCTGAACTCGTCGATGCTCAGCAAGGCCTCGCTGCGCGGCGAGGCCTCGCCGTGCGCGATGGTTTCCCATACGTCCAGGCCGTCGAGCGGTTTGGTCTGTTGGGGAGCGACCTGCGCCAGACGCAGCAGAGTGGGAAACAGATCCACCACATGGATCAGTTCGTTGACGACGCGCGCGGGAACCTGGCCCGGGCGCCAGACGAATGCCGCCGCGCGCATGCCGCCCTCGTGCAAACCCCCGCTGCCACCCTTGTGCGGCCCATTGCTGGCGACATTGGCGTCGGGATTTCCCTCCCCGATTGAAAACTTGCGCTTGACCGCGCCGCCGGTGCCGGCGTGGAAAATGACCACTGTGTCATTGAGCATCCTGCGCTTGTCCAGCGCCTTGACCACCTGGTCGAGCGCCGCATCGACCGCGCTGACCATCGCGCGGTAGGTTCGCAGCTGCGGCTCGCCCCCGGTGTAGTAGTTGATAAACGGCTTGGTCGCCCTCAA
>JANNTE010000134.1:0-3511 GCA_031403365.1 Betaproteobacteria bacterium
GTTATAACGTACTAGGGATGTCCCCATGTTCACCCTCAAACTCACTCAGATCGGCAATTCGGTCGGCGTCATCCTGCCCAAGGAAGTATTGGCGCGGCTCAAGCTGGAAAAAGGCGGGACGGTGTTCGTTACCGAAACACCCGAGGGCTTCGCACTCACACCGTACGATCCGGCGCTCGACGAGCAGCTTGAAGCCGGTCGAGAGTTCATGCAGGAGTACCGCGATACTTTTCGCCAGCTCGCCAAGTGAGCTGGCGCTGGGTCGACAAGCAGGCGCTGCTCTTGCTGCATGACGAAAGCCTGGCTGAGCATGGCGGCTCGGCGGGCATTCGCGATGAGGGGTTGCTCGAATCCGCGCTGGCCCGGCCACTCAATCTCGAAGCGTATTCAAAGCCCGACTTCGCGGCTTCATACGCAATTGGTCTGGCGAAAAATCATCCGTTCGTCGATGGCAACAAGCGGGCGGCGTTCCTTGCAACCGGCCTGTTTCTCTTCCTGAATGGATATCGGCTCCGCGCAGCTCAAGCGGACGCCACCCTGACCATGCTCGCCGTCGCCGCTGGCGATGTGGACGAAGCAGCCTTTGCCGCTTGGCTGCGGCAGCACAGCGTCAAGCGCTGAAGCTGCCAGCGCTCATGCTATTCCGCGGTTAGCGGATGACCTGAGCATGGCGTTCGATTAGCGCAACGGCCGGAAAAATTCACGAATTTCCTTCGCCAGAAACTCCGGCTGCTCCAGCGCGGCGAAGTGGCCGCCCTTTTGTGCCTTGGTCCAGCGTTGAATGTTTCCGTACATTTTCTCAGCCACGGAGCGCGGCGGGCGCAGGATTTCCTTTGGGAACTCGATGTAGCCCATCGGCACTTTGACGATTTCCGGGATCGGCCAAGGCCCGTGCATGCGGGCGTAGTAAGGCCAGAATGAGGAACCGATGGCGCCGGTGACCCAGTAGAGCATGATGTCGGTGAGCATTTCGTCGCGGGTGAGCGCGTTTTCCGGGTTGCCGTCGCAGTCGGTCCAGGAGCGGAATTTTTCCACCAGCCAGGCCGCCAGTCCCAGCGGCGAATCAGTCAGGCCATAGGCGAGCGTCTGCGGTTTGGTGCCTTGGATCCACTGGTAGCCGGTTTCTTCCTTGAGAAAAGTATTCAACTCGTCGATGAATTTCTTTTCTTCCGGCGTGGGGTTCTCCAGAAGTTTGGGATCGCGCCGCACTGCCAGCAGGTTGATGTGAATGCCACGCACCGCATCCGGATAAGCGTAGCCCAGGCGTGAGGTGACGAACGCGCCCCAGTCTCCGCCTTGCGCGCAATAGCGCGAGTAACCCAGTACGCCGGACATCAGCTCATGAAAGGTGTCGGCGATTTCCTCCACGCTGAAGCGCTTTTGCCCCGGCGCAAAGGAGAACGTGTAACCCGGCAGCGAGGGTGCGATCACGGTGAACGCGTCTTTCTCATCACCGCCGTGCGCCGCCGGGTCGGTGAGCATCGGGATCAACTTGTGGAATTCGTACACAGATCCCGGCCAGCCGTGCGAGAGCAACAGCGGCGTGGGCGAAGGGCCTTTGCCTTGCGCCACGATGTAGTGCACGCCGATGCCGCCGATGTTGACCTTGAACTGATTGAAGCGATTGATCTGCGCTTCATGCCGGCGCCAGTCGTAAGCGTCGCGCCAGTACTCCATCAGCGATTTCAGATACTTCAGGTCCGTTCCGTATTGCCAGTTGTTGCCCGGAATTTCGTCCGGCCAGCGTAAACGCGCGAGCCTTTCTTTCAGATCAATCAACACGTCATCGCTGACGCGAACTGAAAATGGCGTCGGTTTGTTCGTCACCCAGGTCTCCCGCTCAAAGTTGGCCGCCGCATGTCAGCGCGGCAATGGTTGAACGCGGGATTATATTCGGAGCGCGCCTCGCGCAAGGGGCCGACTCCCAGTTCAAGATGGGGGCAGGTTTTTGGTTGCTTGAGGACTGCCGTCGCACGCCGACTCCCTCGCCGAGTAACCGACCCGGACCTGGCTTCCGGCCATGGCGAGAAAGGTTTTTTGAATCGCATAGGCCTCAATCTCGCGGTGGTACCAGCGATCGCAATCTTTCATGTCCGCATACTGCTCATGGACGTCCTGCAGGAAATGCACCAGTTCGTGGAGCAGGATTGAACGGTCGAACAATACGGTTTCCGGCTTGAGTCTTTCATCAAGGTAAATTCCCTCTCCGGATCGGTACGCCGCGAGGGCGCTGCATGTCGATTTGCAGACCATGGCCTCAATGCGGGCGTGGGGCACACGGATAATCCTGGGGAGACTTTCAACCCGACGATATCGCGACAGCTGGTCGAGCGCTGTCAACAGCGCCGGCATCAGTTCCGCTTCCGCAAGGACATCGACATCCGCCTTGCCGAGATACTTCGGTGACACCACGTTGCTCTCGTCGGTATAGCGGCTGTACATGCCGGCGGATTCGCCACCGGTTTTAGGTGCGGGCGACTTGCCGGTTTGCGCGATGGCCGGGCTGCAGGCGCACACTAGCGCGAATGCCGCAAGCGCCAGTGCGTTGCCCGGATTGCTCAAGTGGACTTCTCGCCGGGCAGCAGCGGTTTGGGCGGTTCCCGCTTGGGCGGCTGGGTAATCGCATCGATGGCTGCCGCCCTGTCACGGGCGAGCGAGCGCTGCGCTGCATCCAGTCGCGCCGTAATCTCCTCGATTGTTTGCCGGTTGAACTTCGCCTCCGCCGCATCCTCCGGCGGATAGCGCAAGTCGGCTACGCTGTACCAGGCCAGCGCCTCCACCTGGTCGGCATCGACCACCCGGCCCTCAGCGTACATCCGGCCGATGCGGTGCATGGCCGACCCGTACCCCAGGCCCGCCGACTTGCGATACCAGGCGAGCGCCTCCGCATCATCGCGGGCGACTCCGCCGCCGGCTTCATGGAGCAGGCCGACGTTATACATTCCCAGGGGATCGCCCTGCTCGGCGGCACTCTTGTACCAGGTCATTGCCATCATGAGATCGCGTTGCGTGCCGAGGCCGTTCTCGTACAGGTCGCCGACGCTGTTCATCGCCCAGGCGTTGCCGAGAAAGGCCGACTGGTGCCACCACTTGAACGCTTCCGCGTAATCCTGCGCCCCACCATGGCCATTGGCGTACATCAGACCGAGATTGTTCATCGCCACGGTGTAGCCGCGCCTGGCCGCCTCCTTCCACCAGTTCAGCGCTTCGACATAGCTTTGTTTGCCGTTGTAGCCCTTGGCCCAGAGCAGGGCAATGTTGTTCATCGCTCGAACATCACCCTGGCGCAGCAATTCCGTAAGTGCAGCCGGGTCGAGCATGCCCTGTCCGGGGGTAAGGTCGGTAAAGGTTTCCTCCTGCTCGAACGCGGCCAGCGGGCCTGAGCAGAACAGGACAACGCTCAGAAAAAGAACACTGATCTTCATGAAAAAGTCCCCGGTGGCATGATCTTGTCTTACCGTGGTTGGGTTACTCAGGTGCTCTGGATGATCGGCGGTTCGTTGAATTGGCT
>JANNTE010000135.1:0-2251 GCA_031403365.1 Betaproteobacteria bacterium
GCATATCGGTTTTCCCGGCACGACCGGCGCGCCATGGATCGACTATCGAATTACCGACCGGGTCGTCACGCCACCCGGGCAAGAGGCCTTCTGGAGCGAAAAGCTGGTGTTCATGCCGGACTGCTTCCTGATCTACGACACCGCGCAGTCCATTCCCTTTGTACCTCCCGCGCGGGAAGAATACGGGTTGCCCGATGGCGCGTTTGTATTTTGCTGTCACAACAACAGCTACAAAATCGAACCAGAAATTTTTTCCATTTGGATGTCCCTGCTGCGGGATCTGCCTGGGGCGGTACTTTGGCTGGTGTCGGGAAGTGCGGCGGCCAATTCGAATTTGTCCAGCGAAGCAAGATCGCGGGGCGTGGATTCGTCCAGACTGATCTTTGCACCGCGCGAATCCAAATCGCGCTACATGTCGCGCTACCGGCTTGCCGATTTGTTCCTCGATACGCCGCAATACAATGCCGCAGTGACGGCCTGCGATGCGCTCTGGATGGGGTTGCCGGTTCTGTCGATCAGCCGCCAGCACTTTGTCTCGCGCCAGTGTGCGAGCATCCTGTCTGCCCTGGGAATGCCGGAATTGATTGTAGACACGACCGACGCGTATTGCAGTGCTGCGATTCGATTGGCGACCGACCCGAACGCGCTGCAAGCGCTTCGATCGCGTCTGGCGCGTGCGCGAAGCGATGCGCCGCTGTTTCGCGCGGCAGACTATGTTCGATCATACGAAAGCGCGCTGGAATTCATGGTCGCGCGTTGGCGCGACGGCAAACCACCGGTCAATCTGCGCGTATCTGCCGAAGGAGAAACCCATCCGGTCTGACCGTCACTTTCTGGCCCGTTGGTAGGTCACGTACCGGCCGTGGATGTCACCATGGTTAAACGGCTCTATGCCGATCTGGCGCCATTGCCGGAAGTCGATGGCCGGGAAGAAGGTGTCCCCTGCAAACTCGGTCGCGATCTCGGTGGCAAGGATCCGATCGGCAATCGGCACTGCCAGCTTGTAGATCTCCCCGCCTCCAATTACAAACACCTCGACCTCACCTGCGCAGGCTGCAATGGCCGCGTCGAGCGTGGCGACAGTCATGGCACCGGGAATCGCGTACCCGGATTTCCGACTGATGATGATATGCCGCCTCCCGGGCAGAAGCCGGCCCAGCGATTCCCAGGTCTTGCGTCCCATGATTATGGTGTGTCCCATGGTCAGGGCCTTGAAGCGCTTCAGGTCCCCGGAAAGATGCCAGGGCATCTTCCCGCCTGCTCCGATGACGCGATTTGATGCGTAGGCGACGATAATCGAGATGCGCGAGCGCGCTGACACCTTGGTTTCCACCCGGCATGAACCGTCGGCTAAACAGCAACCGGCGCCTTGATCGCCGGGTGCGGGTCGTAGGCTTCGAGCGAGAAGTCTGCGAACTGGAAAGCAAAGATGTCACGCACGGCGGGATTGATTTTCATCAACGGCAGTTTTCGCGGCGTGCGCGACAACTGCTCGCGCGCCTGGTCGAGATGGTTCAGATACAGGTGCGTATCGCCGAACGTGTGTACGAATTCGCCCAGCCCGAGGTCGCACACCTGCGCGACCATCATGGTGAGAAGCGCGTAGGAGGCGATATTAAAGGGCACGCCAAGAAACAGATCGGCGCTGCGCTGGTAGAGCTGACAGGAGAGTTTTCCATCCGCCACGTAAAACTGGAAAAAAGCATGACAGGGCATCAGCGCCATTTTGTCGAGGTCGGCCACATTCCAGGCCGACACAATCAGGCGGCGCGAGTCCGGATTGCGCTTGATCTCGGCGATCACCTGGCTCATCTGATCGATATGCCGCCCGTCCGGCGCCGGCCAGGAGCGCCATTGATAGCCGTACACCGGACCCAGTTCGCCGCTCGCGTCCGCCCATTCGTCCCAGATAGAAATGCCGTTTTCCTTCAGATAGCGGGTGTTGGTCTCGCCTTTCAGGAACCACAGCAGTTCGTGAATGATGGATTTGAGATGCACTTTTTTGGTCGTGAGCAGCGGAAAACCGGCAGCGAGGTCAAAGCGCAGTTGCGGGCCGAAGACGCTGAGCGGTCCGGTGCCGGTGCGGTCGTCCTTGCGGGTACCGTGCTCGAAAATGAGACGCATTAGGTCGAGGTATTGGTGCATCGGAAAGAAAGTGTTGTTGCCCAACCGGCATTCTAAGGCAGCGTCGCGGCATTGGCATATGCGCACACGCGAGGACGTGCTCAGGGTGCGTGATAGACTTCGGCTT
>JANNTE010000136.1:0-8431 GCA_031403365.1 Betaproteobacteria bacterium
AATCTACGGACACAAAGCATCCGGCAAGGCCGGATGCTTTGCAGTCCGGGCGATAAACCTAGACCGCCTGACCCATTTTGAAAATGGGAAGATACATGGCGATGACCATGCCACCGATCAATACGCCGAGCACGACCATGATCATCGGTTCCATCAGGCTGGAAAGTGCATCGACAGCATCGTCTACTTCCTGCTCGAAAAAGTCGGAAACTTTGCTAAGCATTCCGTCGAGAGATCCGGATTCTTCGCCGATGGAGACCATCTGTATAACCATGTTCGGAAACACGTTGGTATTGGTCATGGCATTGGTCAGGCTTACGCCACCGCTCACTTCGATCTGAATTTTCTTCGTGGCGTCGTAGTAGACAACATTACCCGCAGCACCGGCGACCGAATCCAGCGCCTCGACCAGTGGCACGCCGGCCGCGAACATCGTGGAAAGCGTCCGTGTCCATCGTGCCATGGTCGCTTTTCGGATCAAGGGACCGAAGACCGGCACCCTCAGAATCATGCGGTCCATGACGTTCTGCATCTTGACCGAGCGTTTCCAGGTGTAAAAAAAGAACCACACGCCTCCACCGACAACGCTGAAAATCAGCCACCACCATTGCACGAAGATTTCCGATACGGCCATGACGAACAAAGTCGGTGCCGGCAGGTCGGCGCCGAAACTGGAGAATAGATCCTTGAACGCCGGAATAACGAAAAGCATGATGACCGCAGTTATGATAAATGCCACCACGATAATCGATAGGGGGTAGAAGAGAGCCGCCTTGATCTTGCTCTTGATGGCAAGGATCTTTTCCTTGTAAGTCGCCAACCGATCAAGCAGGCTGTCCAGAATGCCGGCCTGTTCGCCCGCGCCCACCAGGTTGCAGAACAAGGCGTCGAAGTAAAGCGGATATTTTCGGAAAGCCGCATTCAGGCTGTTGCCGGTTTCGACTTCGTTCTTGATGTCCATCAGCAACTTGCCGACGGCCGGATTCGAATGGCCTTTGCCAACAATGTCGAATGACTGAAGCAGCGGGACACCAGCCTTCATCATGGTCGCCAGTTGCCGGGTAAACAAGGTAATGTCCTTTTCTTTTACCGAGCCACCCACGCCCCCGCGCTGGCGTTTGATCTTCAGGACCGTAATTCCCTGGCGACGCAGTTGAGACGTGACCACGTTTTCGCCGCCGGCGCGCATGTCGCCCTTGATCAGCTTGCCGGCCTTGTCCTTTCCTTCCCAAAGAAAAGTGTATTCCTTGATCTTGTCGCGAACTGCGTTTGCTGCGATAGCCATAGCCATTCCTCGTCGCGTTATTCAATGAGTCCCTGGTCCGGTCACCACATACAACGACCCATTACTGATTGAGGATAATGCACTGACCAAAGCTTAAAGTAAAGATGGAAGTATCTGATAAATAGCACTGATTTTTAGTCTTTATCCGGCGCCAAAAGGCGCACCGATCGGATCACGCGGTCCTGGGTTTGCAGGACCTCGATCGGGTAACCGGCCAGCCGCAAACTGGTACCCGGCTCCGGGATGTCCTGAAAATGCTCAAGAATCAGCCCATTCAGCGTCTTGGGTCCGTCCAAAGGAAACTTGTAACCCAGCTTGCGATTCATGTCCCTAAGCAGGGTTCCGCCCTCGACAATTATGCTGCCGTCCTCCATGCGCCGGAAACGGGCCGTCTGCAGCGGAGACTGCGTTGTGAACTCACCAATGACCTCTTCCAGAATATCCTCGAGAGTCAGCAGTCCTTTAAGTTCACCGTACTCGTCCACGACCAGACCGATGCGATCCTGTTTCTCCTGAAAGTTTTGCAACTGGGTCAACAACGGCGTACCCATGGGTATGAAGTAAGGTTCTCGCAATACTTCGAGCAGGGTTTGGGAGTTGATTTCTTCACCTTTCGAGAAATTCAGCACTTTACGAACGTGCACAATGCCGATGATTTCGTCCAGGCGTTCCCGGAAGACTGGCAGTCGCGCGTGATTGCTGTTCGCGATTTCGCGGCGAATTTCCTCTGCCGAAGACTCGATATTGACAGCCTCGATCTGATTGCGCGGCGTCATCGCGTCTTCCACCGTGATCGATTCCAGATCAAACAGGTTCAACAGCATGTTCTGGTGCTTCTGCGGCAGAAAGTTGCTGCCCTCCAGTACCAGCGTTCTCAACTCCTCCAGGGTCAGGGTATGTGTATCGTTGTTTCGCGGCTTGAGCCTCAGCGCCCACAGCAGCGAGTGAACAAACAGGTTGACGAACCAGACCACCGGATAGGCCAGTTTCAGCAGCGGTGTCAGAACATAGCTCGCCGGAAAAGCAATGCGCTCCGGATAACTCGCACCCATGATCTTTGGGGTGATTTCGCTGAATACCAGTATCAGAAACGTCACCGCCAGAGTTCCCAACGAAAGCGCGAGCCCGCTTTCTCCGAACAGCCTGAAGGTGATTACGGCGACCAGCGCGGCCGCGGCAGCGTTGATCAGGTTGTTTCCGAGCAGGACAACCCCGAGCAGGCGATCGGTGCGGGCCAGTAACTGAGAAGTCAGTCGTGCTCCCCGATGACCGGTCTTGCTCAAATGCTTCAGACGATAGCGATTGAGCGCCATCATGCTGGTTTCGGAAATCGAGAAGAACGCAGATAGGACGAGCAGGACGATAAGTGCGACTAGCAGCGTAGAAAGTGAAATATCATCCAAATGCGGTCACCGCAGTGTAGTGGATTCGAAATCAGTATCGGGAGCGAAAATCGCGGTGTCAAGCGCGCACGGCAGGGGTTTTACGTGGTGCGTCAGCGCTGAAGCAGTACCTCAAGCACAAACTTGCTGCCGATGTAGGCCAGAAACAGAGACAGGAAGCCGGCCAGCGTCCAGCGCATGGCGACACGGCCACGCCATCCGTAGAGTGCTCGTCCGAACAGCAGCGCGCCAAAGATCAACCAGGACAAGATGCCGAACACCGTCTTGTGCGTCATTTGCATGGGCTTGCCGAACAGCGTTTCCGAAAACAATATTCCGCTGCCGAGAGTCAGGGTGAGCAGAACAAACCCCGCCAGAATAATCTGGAACAGCAAGCGCTCCATGGTCAGCAGCGGCGGCAGATTTTTCAGGAAAGGCGGCAGGTTGCCGCGATGCAGGCGCCGCTCCATGAACGCCATCATCAGTACATGCAGCGATGCGATGGTAAACAGGCTGTAGGCAAGCATTGACACGGCGAGATGAGTCTTGAATGCCGCCATGTGAGTATGGGCAAGCGGGCGAGTGGCGGGCAGCGCCAGCGGCAGCAGCGATAGCGCCGCCGCGAAAGGCACGACCAGCACCTGAAGTCCCTCGAGCCGGTAGAAAAAACTGCCCGCCCAGTAGATGAGCACCGTGAGCCAGATGATGAGCGAGAGGGCATTTCCGATGCCCAGATGCAGACCGTCGCTGGCGAAGGTGGCGCGGGCAAGAAGCACGCCGTGAAGGGCGAGCGGCACGATTAGCGCGGCATGCGCCCAGGAGACCCTCGGTTGCACATCGGACGGCGCACGCGATGCGCTCCAGAAGAGAATGGCCAATCCCGCATAACCGAGGCTGACCAGAAGATGAAGTAGAATGTCGTGCATTCGGGTGAAGGGACATCGCGGCGAAAAAATCGCAATCCCAGTTTACAACAACCGCATCCGAACCATATTCTTCGCGCATCACCAACCCGGCGTTACAAGTCAAAGGTCATCGCGCATGCTCGATAGTCTTACCAGCCGGCTCGCCGGCGTTGTCAAGACGCTGCGCGGCCAGTCGCGCCTGAGCGAATCCAATATCCAGGATGCATTGCGTGAGGTGCGCATTGCTTTGCTGGAGGCGGACGTCGCGCTTCCCGTGGTCAAGGAATTCATCGCCCGGATCCGGGAAAAGGCTGTCGGCGAGGCGGTAATCGGCAGTCTTACGCCCGGACAGGCGCTGGTCGGCGTAGTCCATCGCGAATTGACTGAACTGATGGGCGCTCGCAATGATGCGCTGAATCTCGCGACGGTTCCGCCCGCGGTGGTTCTAATGGCGGGTTTGCAGGGCGCAGGCAAGACGACCAGCGCCGGTAAGCTGGCTAAGCTGCTGCGCGATCAGAAAAAGAAAGTGCTGGTGGTCAGTTGCGACGTCTATCGTCCGGCAGCCATCGAGCAGTTGGCGACGCTGGCGCGCCAGGCCGGCATCGACGTGTTTGCGTCCACGCCCGACCAGGCGCCGGAAGACATCGCGCTCGCCGCGCTGGATTACGCGCGAAAGCACTACCACGACGTGCTGATCGTGGACACCGCCGGCCGTCTGGCAATCGACGAAGCGATGATGCAGGAAATCCGTCTTCTGCACGCAGCTCTCAAGCCGGTCGAAACCCTGTTCGTGGTCGATGCGATGCAGGGGCAGGACGCGGTCAATGTAGCGAAAGTCTTCGCTGAGTCCTTGCCACTGACCGGCGTGATTCTGACCAAACTGGACGGCGATTCACGGGGTGGCGCGGCCTTGTCGGTGCGACAGGTTACCGGGCGGCCGATCAAGTTTGTCGGCGTGTCGGAGAAGCTCTCCGGCCTGGAACCATTTCACCCCGAGCGCTTGTCGGCGCGCATCCTCGGCATGGGTGACGTACTGGCGCTGGTGGAGGAAGCGCACCGCACGGTCGACAGCAACGAGGCCGAGAAACTCGCGCTCAAACTCAAGAGCGGCAAGGGCTTCAATCTCGATGACTTCCGCAGCCAGATGCTGCAGATGAGAAAAATGGGTGGCTTCGGCGCGCTGATTGACAAGCTGCCGGCGCAACTGGCGCAGGCCGCGAAGGGCAGCGGACCCGACGAGCGCGTTATCGGCCGCACGGTCGGAATGATCGATGCCATGACGCCGCACGAGCGCTCCAGGCCCGAGCTCATCAAGGCCTCGCGCAAGCGTCGCATCGCCTCCGGCGCCGGGGTCACGGTGCAGGAAGTCAATCGCATGCTCAGTCAATTCGAGCAAATGCAGAAGATGATGAAAATGATGGGCCGGGGCGGTTTGCAGAAGATGATGCAGGCGGCCAAGGGCGGATTTTCCGGCGGTGGCTTTCCCGGTTTGCGCTGACAGAGCCGGAACGTTTGCCGGATCGGGCAGTCTGAAAAAGGTCTGCGGCATGCGGGCTCAACTGAAATACTTTTGGTTCTCTACTGCCATCACATTCAAAGGTCTTCGTCCATGCGTCTCTATGCCGTTTTTGTCCTTGCTGTTCTCTTGTCACCGATCGCAAACGCCCAACAGCCAGATTACGAGCGCGAGAAGCGCTGGTCGGATCAGATTGTGCCGTCCATCCTGGTCGGTGACGTGGTCTGGATCAAACAAAAGCGCGGCCACGAGTTTCTTGCGATTCTTACGCAGGCCGATAAACCGCGTGGCGCTGTCATCGTTGGCCACGGACGGGGCTGGAATCCTGACTTCGAACTCTACGGCGCTTTGCGGGTGAAACTTGCGGAGCAAGGCTATACCACGCTCGCCATCCAGTTGCCGGTGTTGGGTCCGGGCGCCAAGGTGGGCGACTACCTGCCGATCTATCCGGATGCCGAGGAGCGCTACGCGCTGGCCGCGAAATTTCTGCAGGACAAGGGCTTCGAGAAGATCGCCATCGTGTCCCATAGCCTGGGTGCAACCATGGCGAACCAATATCTGATTCACGCCGATTCCACCCCGGTGAAAGCCTGGGCATTCATCGGCATCATCAACGGACTGGAAGAAATGTTTAGAATCAAGATTCCGGTGCTCGATGTATTCGGCGGCAAGGACTGGGAAATTACCCAGGTAGGCGCCTACGAGCGCAAGAAACAGATCATGAAAGTGCCCGGTTCCGATCAGATCGTGGTCGCGGACGCGCTGCATTTCTTCGAGGGTCGCGAGGATGATCTGGTCAAAGTCCTGGTGGAATTTCTCGACAGCCGTTTCGGATCGGCCGCGAGCGCTGCGCTCCCAAAGTAGCCCTTCAAATCCCCGAACGGCCCGCCGGCGCGGGCGGGTATCCTGTCATCCGCAGTTGACCCGTGTTGCCATAAACCTTTGGGGCCGCAAGCAAAAGCAGGGTGCTTCATGATGCCGCTGGAGCCCGCACGACGGCGAGAATCGCCTTGCAAATCGGCGGACATAGGGCGTAGAATCGCGCGCTTCGCTATTTAAGGGTCTGGCCATGGTCGTTATTCGTCTTTCGCGTGGTGGCGCCAAGAAGCGTCCGTTTTACAACATGGTCGTGGCGGATTCGCGCAACCCTCGCGATGGCCGTTTCATCGAGCGTGTCGGTTTCTATAATCCCAAGGCGCCGGCTGGCCAGGAATCGCTGCGTATTCAGATGGATCGCCTGACCTATTGGCAGGGCAAAGGCGCCCGGCTTTCGGATACGACGGCGCGTCTGGTCAAGCAGTTCGGTGCGACGTCAAAGCCTTGAAGCAATGGTAGTGATGGGGCGTGTGTGCGCCCCGCACGGTTTGAAAGGCTGGGTCAAAATTCAGCCGTTCACACAGGCAGTCGAAGGATTGCTCGACTACCCGCTGTGGTGGCTGGGCGCAAACGGGCATTGGCAGGAACATCGAATTGCCGAGTCGGCGGTGCACGGGTCGATGGTCGTCGTCAGGCTGGATGGAATTACCAACCGCGAGGCCGCCGCCGGGCTGCGTGGCAAGGAGGTGGCGGTTCCCCGGGACGCCATGCCGGAGAGTGGAGCGGGGGAGTACTACTGGAACGATCTGCTCGGAATGGAGGTCAACCAGCGTGATCTTTTGAGGCTGGGCACGGTGGCAAATATTTTCGATACCGGTGCCAACGCCGTGCTCGTGGTAGCGCAAGACGATAAAAAGGAATTGCTGATCCCCTTCATCCAGGACGTGATCGTTGATGTGGATTTGACGGCCAGACGGATGGTGGTGGATTGGGAGCTGAATTGATCGGCCTGCGGCAATGATGCACTTCGATGTTGTCAGTTTGTTTCCGGAAATGTTCGACGCGCTCACTGGCAGCGGCATTACGCAGCGAGCGCGCAGCAACGGGCACTACGAGCTGGTGATGTGGAATCCGCGGGATTTCAGCACCAACGCCTATCGCAGTGTGGACGACCGGCCATACGGCGGCGGGCCAGGAATGGTGATGATGGCCGACCCGCTGGCCAAGGCGCTGCGTGCGGCACGCCAGAGGCAGGCCAGTTGCGGGGTAAAGCGCACGCGGTCCATTTACCTGTCGCCACAGGGGCGGCCGCTGACGCAGCAGATTGTCGAGCAACTGGGCAGGTACGAAGGGCTGGTGTTGCTGGCAGGACGCTACGAGGGTGTGGACGAACGATTGCTGGACGCCGAGATTGAAGATCAGATATCGATCGGCGACTATGTATTATCCGGAGGCGAGTTGCCGGTGATGGTGCTGATGGATGCGCTGATCCGGCGCATTCCGGGCGTACTGAATGATGCCGAATCGGTGCAGCAGGATTCGTTCGTGAACGGGCTGCTGGATTGTCCGCAATATACCCGGCCGGAAGTATACGGAAGCGATGCGGTGCCGCCGGTGCTCTTGTCTGGGCATCACGCGCAGATTACGCGCTGGCGCATGAAGCAGTCGCTGGGAAGAACCTGGCACAGGCGGCCGGAATTGCTGGCCAATCTGTCCCTGAGCGCGGAACAGAAGGATCTGTTGGAGGAATATAAATTGGAAACGCAGGCAACACAGGAGTTGATCAAATGAATCTCATACAGACAATCGAGCAGGAAGAAGTTGCCCGCCTCGGGAAGAAAATCCCCGCATTCGCGCCGGGTGACAGCGTCATCGTCAACCTGAACGTGGTGGAAGGCGAACGCAAGCGCGTGCAGGCCTACGAGGGCGTGGTGACCGCGATCCGCAATCGCGGGCTCAATTCTTCGTTTATCGTCCGCAAGATGTCCTCGGGTGAAGGCGTGGAACGCACCTTTCAGACTTACTCTCCGCTGATCGCGAGCATCGAAATCAAGCGTCGCGGCGAAGTGCGGCGTGCCAAGCTTTACTATCTGCGCGACCGCTCCGGCAAGTCGGCCCGTATCCGCGAAAAGCTGGAAGCCGAAAAAATGGCGGGAAGCGAATAAATCGCTGCAGCTTGAGAATCCCATAAGGCGGCCCAGAGCCGCCTTATGTTTTTGGTCAGTGCCTGAATCCTTCGTCGCATGGTTACAATGGCCAGGTCAGAACCAGCGATGCCGGCCATGCACCTTCCTTCCAGGTTTTCTTTTTCTCTTGTCCGCCGTTGCGCCGCCGTGCTGGTACTCGGCATCGCGGCCGTGTCGCTATCGGCCTGCGGCGAACGCAAGCAGATGTTATCCATCGCCACCGGCGGCACCGGCGGGGTCTATTACCCGCTCGGCGGCGCGTTCGCCAACGTGCTCAGCGCGCGTCTGGCCGGCTATCAGGCCAGTGCCGAAGTCACCGGTGGTTCGATCGACAATCTCAA
>JANNTE010000137.1:0-5105 GCA_031403365.1 Betaproteobacteria bacterium
TGAATTGGCCGCCACGGTCACTTCGAGCCAGGTCTTTGCGAGCTGGTTCGCGGGCCAAATCAATTCCACGCGATCCGAACCGCTCACCCCAGCGCCCGATCGCACCGTCACGGTAGCCGGCGTCGGCGCGACGGCCCATTGTCCGGGCGTATTGTTATTGCCCATTCGGAACGTGAAGTCGCCGGCTGCGATCGAACCGCCGCCGCTGGTACCTAGCAAATCCACCATCACGCCCGTAATGCCGCGGGAGTAGCTTGAAACATTTGCAAACGTGGCCGCGCCCGCGCCGGGCAGCAAGGCCACCTTGTCCAAGGCAATCGCATTGTCGTCGCTGAATCCCGGGAATAGGCCGTTGGTCACGTTGTAGCGCGACGAGCCGGCATAGAACAAGTTGCGTGCGAGCGTCGCCGTGGCGATCTGAAAATTTGGCGTGATCGCGCCAATGAGCGTGCCATCGTTTGCCTGCAGGGCGTACGTTCCGACCGCGTTGATCACCAGGTTGGCAAATATCGCGATTCCGTTGCTCACCGGGGCCATGGCAGTCGTGCCGCCGCCGGCAAAAGTGCCTCCGATCAGACTAACCGTCACCGTCGACGTGTCGTCCGTGACGACCTGGCCGAACTGATCGCGCACAGCGACACGAATTCCGACCGGTGAGTTCAGGGCCGCGCCAGCTAAGGTCAATCCGGGCAACGTCTCAAAAGTCAAATGGGTCGCGGATTCGATCGTGTAAATCTGGCCGGAGAAATTGCCAAGCTCGTTGCCCAGCAGAACGCTCAGGTCAAAGCTTTGGAAATTGGCCGTCAACAAGTCGGGCTTGCTATCCAGGTTCAAGTCCGCCACCGCCACCGATTGCGGACTCGTGCCGGCGACGAACGTGGTTTGATTTTGAAACGTGCCGTTGCCGTTACCCAACAGCACGCCAACTCGGTTGTCGGCAAAGCTGGCCACGATTACGTCGCGCTTGCCGTCGCCGTTGACATCTGCGATGGCTACCGACTGCGGATTCATGCCCACGGGCTGGGTCGATTGATTTTGAAACGTCCCGTTGCCGTTTCCCAACAGCACTCCGACGTTATTGTCTCCCGAATTGGCCACGATCAGATCGGGCCAGAGATCCCCGTTGACGTCGCCAACCGCCAAAGACCGCGGCTTCCAACCGGTGGGAAACGTAACCTGGCTTTGAAACGAGCCATCGCCGTTGCCCAGCATCACCCCCACGTTGCTGTTGTCGAAATTGATGACGACCAGGTCGTACGTTCCGTTTCCGTTCACGTCGGCCAGCAGCACCGATTGCGGATTGTTCCCAGTCGCATGCGTGACCTGAGGCTGAAACGTGCCATCGCCGTTGCCCAGCAACACGCCGATCGTATTGCCGCTGAAATTGGCGACGGCCAGATCGGGACGTCCATCGCCGTTGATGTCCGCGATCGCCACGCAGTGCGGATCCGCGCCGGTGGCAAAAGTCGTCTGACCCTGAAACGTGCCATTGCCGTTGCCCAGCAGCACGCCAACGTTGTCGCTGCCCAGATTGGCGACGACCAGGTCGAGATTGCCATCGCCGTTCACGTCGGAAACGGCCACCCAATTGGGATTGAGACCGGTCGGAAACGTTACCTGGGGCTGAAACGTGCCATCGCCGTTGCCGAGTCGAACGGCGACATTATTGTCCAAGAAGTTGGCGGCGATCGAGTCGGGTTTGCCGTCCATGTTTAAGTCTTCGGCAGTCACGTAGACCGGCACCAGTCCCGAGGGGTAGGCGACCGCCGGCCCGAAGGAGGCCGGTGCGTTGACCGTGACCAACCGATTGCCAACCAGGTCGAGTATGCTGCCGTTGTCCACCAGGTTCAACCGCAGGGAACCACTTCCAGAAATTCCGCTGACGGTAACCGTATAGACGCCATTGCTGCCCGCCACCAACGGTGCCGACGCGACGGAAACCGTGCCAGTCGTTGCCACGGAAAAATCCGCTGAATCGACGTTCTGCACCGATTCGCTGAACGTAACCGTGTACGCAACGCTCGTGGCGCCAGTGGTCAGATTCGTGGGATTGGAGCCGTTGATCGCTAGCACGAACGGAGCGATCGGATCGATCAGATACGTCTGACCCTGAAAGTCTCCATTGCCGGCGCCAACTCCGCCCAAGGGAACGTTGAGCGTGTTGAGGATCGAATCGTCGTCGACGAGGTCCAGCCGCATTTGGCCGCTGCCTTGAATCTGAACCGCCTTCACCGAATAGACGGCGCCGCTGCCGGTTACCTCCAGTGGAATCGCAGCCGAAGCCGTGCCGGTTATTACCAGCGCGAAGTCGGCGCTCGAGACGTTCGTGACCGGTTCGTTGAACGTCACGACGTAGGCGACTTCCGCGGCGCCGGTGCCCGCCGTCGGGGGCGCCGAGCGATCGATTGAAACGACGGCCGGCAAGGTCAGCAAGAGTCGGCTTTCCAGCGACTCCAACGCAAAACCCCGGACGTGCGGAGGCCGGGAAACGAGTCCCTGCCTTCCGCCAAACCGCCTGTTTTGCGTATCTGTCCGCGACTTGTGCCAGCGGTCGTCCCGCATGAGATTCCCCTGGCATTACCCCGCGGCAATGATGCGGCAGCCCCGCATCACGGCAGCGGCACGGTAGAAAGCCATGAGCGTTAGTCTAGTTGGAGCGATTCAAGGACGAAACCTTGCGAAATGAGTAAAATAGAAGTTAGCCGTTGCGGAATCAATTGTCCAGCAAAGATTTAGCCAAATTGTCGGGCCCTGGTCGGGGGTGCCAGGAACGGCCAATTTGACGGTGTAGAGGTGGCGCCGGCATTGCCTCTAGCCAAGCGTGCACCGGCGCCCGAGCTAGCAGCAGCTAGCAAGAACCGTGGCATTTGTAACGAGCTCAGGGGTTTTGAACTCTCGTGGCACCCCCCCTTTGAATAAATGCGTCTGTATGGTCAGGGGGATAAAAAATTCCCGATCATTCTTCGTTTTCACGGAGCCTACGGCAGGGCCACGGAGCGATAATCGTCGGGAATTCTCGAGGTTTCAGCGTTGCGTTGGTGTCCTGAAAAACATTTTGTAAATTTTTCACGGATTGCTTGACAGGGGCATTTGCCCTGGTATTATCAACGCCGTACAGATGGCGGAGGGCGGAGGCTCTCCGGGGACCGGAAAATGCGAAAGCACCTTTGAAAAGGATACGCTAATGAGCCGCTTCATAACCTCTCTTCTTTTTGGTGCCGTGGCACTCTGCGCCACAACCGCGGTTGCGGGCCCCCTGGCAGTCGAAGCCAACGCTTACCTTGGTATTTGGAAAAGCTCGACGCCTTATCAAGGCTACAACGACTACCCGATCAACTCCGATCCCAGTGACATGTACGGGACGATCGATTGGGTCGTCTTCGGTCCAGGCGACTTCACGCCGGGCTATCTTGGCTACACGCCGACCGCCGGCGAATTCGTGTACGCCTATCAAGTCATCCAGGATCCAGCCGCCTTGGCTCCGCTCTCGAGCCTGTCGGTCGTGCTCGAGGCAGCAGCCAACAACATCGGCACGTTTACCGGCAATGGTGTCGCCGGCGTTGCGACGACTTCCGACTTCTTCATTGGCGGTGGATTTCCGTCGGCCAATTGGGACTTAGCGCCACCTTCCGTCGCAGCGGGACAAACGTCGGTCGGCTTGGTGTTTTCCAGCCCGTTTGGACCGAAGTTGCTCAGCGGTTCGGTGATCGACCACGGCAGCGTCGGCGACGTGATTCCGCTTCCCTCGCCGGATCCGCTATACATTCCTGAGCCGGGCACCATGACGCTAGCGATGTGCGGGCTGGTGGTGTTTGGGTTGCAGTTGCTGCGACGGCGTTCACGAAGGGCCAGCCGTTAAGTGTCTTGATTTTTCAGGTTAGGTGTCCGTTTCGGCAGGAAGCATACCTCGACAACTCACGTTGGGAGACGTCGCGAAGAATACCTGCTTCCCGTCAACGGTGCTCGAGTGTGGGCTGAAAAGCATCGCAGCGTAAAGGTTGAATAGCTGTGCGTGCGGCAACGGAGTTTTAGGCAAAGTTTTCGACACCCTCGCCAAACGGAATTTCGCCATGCCGATGAACATCACGATCCTGAGCCGTGCAGCTCTCTTGTGTCTTCTGCTGACTAGCGCATCTGCCGCGGGTCCGTTGTCGCTGGAAACCGACGCGACGACAGGCCTGCCGGGATGGCACGCCACGCAATCTACATGGAATTCCGCGACGAAGATCCAGGCAACTGTCGAGTATGCCGTGTACGCGCCCGGCATGTTCGATCAGTCGGTCCTTTTGGGGAACCCGGCCGATCCCAGCTTCGATAGCGATTACGTCTATGCCTACGAAGTTTCGCTTGTCACTACCACGCCTCTGCTCTACTTGAGTGTGTCGACGGTGGCAGGTGCAATTCCGATGAGCTACGTCGGCACGAACCGCGTCGACAGTTGGTCCTCGCCCAACGGCGGGCAGGCCCCCAATACGGAAATATTCAACGCTGGAGTCAGCGTCGTGAATGCAAGGTGGTCGTTTTCCTCCCCGACATTGCCGGTCTCTACGGGTTACTCGACCATCCTGTTTTTCACCAGCCCGTTCGGCCCACAGTTTAATAATGCGGCAATCTCGGGCGGTGGTAACCAAATTAACACGACCACTTTGCCTAGTCCTGTGCCTGAACCAACCACGCTAACCCTCGCGGCGATTGCCGTGGTATCCCTATTCGCCGCCAGGCGTCTGCGACGTCACGCCGCTTGAATTCCCACAAGTTAGGCGCTCATTTCTGCGCTGGCTGACGCCTCAACTTTTTGATTGCTGGACGTGTCAGAACGCTTTTTGAGATGCGGTTTGTCCTATGCGCGCCGGACGGTTGTCGGCACTGGCTCTCCTCTCGCTAGGCTTATTTCAGCCCGCTTCTTCCGTCTTTGCCGTCGCGCCCGAGAACGTGTTGGTCCTATACAATTTGGCCAGCCCGGAAGGCGCGCAAATCGCCAACTACTATTCACAAGTGCATCCGGGCGTTCAACTGCTGGGGCTGAACGGCCTAGGAACCTCCGAGTCCATTTCGGCGGATGATTATCTGAGCACGATCAGGCCGCAGGTCATGTCGGCCCTCAC
>JANNTE010000138.1:0-1573 GCA_031403365.1 Betaproteobacteria bacterium
TGCAGCGACTCGATGCGCGAGTCGATTTCGCCGCGCCGCGCCGACAACCAGTCGCTCAGGCTCGCTTTGCCGCCCCGATAAGCCGCCAGCGCCGCACGGGTGCGTTCGCCGGCGAGGGGAATGATTTCACGCTGGTAGCGCGCAAGGCGTTCGCGACCGTTCTCCCACTCCTGAACCATCGCGCGGACCTCGGCGACGTGTGCGCGCAGCAGCTCGTCGCGCTGCGCCCGGGCCTGCTCGACCAGCGCCAGGCGTGATCCGAGTTCGCGCTCCTGGCGGTTTTTCTGGTCCCACTGCAGGGGGACAGAGACGCCGATCGAGACCATGTTCGAGTAAGCCGGGCCGCGCTGGGCGAAATTGAGTTCGACACTCCAGTCGGCGGTCTTGTTTGCCTGAGCGATCCGGGCGTCGACTGAGGCCAGATCCATCTGTCGCGACAGCACGGCAATGTCCGGGTGATGGGCCAGCTCCTGATCCAGCGCCGCCATGTTGAGTCGGATCAGGTCAAACGATGGTTTGCCGCTCAACGGTGCTTCGGCGCTTGGGCCGATCCAGCGGGCGAGGCCGGTTGTCGCGGTGGCGATGCGGCGCTGGAATTCACTCTTGCGGTCTTCCAGCGCGGCCAACAGGCCATGCGCCGCGAATACATCGGCCTGGCTGCCGCGACCGGCGCGATAGGCGCTTTCGGCGGCAATGATCTCCAGCCTGACCGCGCTGGACTGTTGCAGCACTTCGGCCGCCAGGACCTCCGCGTAGTAGCGCTCCATCCAGGCCAGCGCGGTTTCGCGCTGGATGGAGGCCATGACAGCGGTTTTCTCCGCCAGGGATTTCTGCGCTTCGCTCTCAAAGCGAAGCGCGCGCAAGCGGCGCTTGTCGATGCGCGTAATTTCCTGCATGACGCCGATGCGGCGCATGGTCATGAAATCGCGCGTGAGGCTGAATCGATCCGCGCCCTCGATCGGCAGATTATCGACGCCGAGCGTGAGCACCGGATCGGGCAATTGCCCGGCCGCCAGCGCCATCTCGCGTGAGGCGGCAATGGCGGCATCCTGCGCCGGTAACTGAAAAGACCGCTCGACTGCGCGACGCTGCGCTTCGGCAAGCGTGAGCCCGTCTACATGCGTGAGCGCTTCGGCTCCGGTGGCTGCGCTGACAGCCGGGCACAGCCCGGTCAGGCTTGCCAGTGCGGCAAGGACGATCCTTGCCCGAAATAATTGAGAATTCATGATGCCTCCGCCAGAAAACCCTTACCGCTCGTGCGGCAAGTGAAAACACAAACAGCCGCGTACGCGGCGCGATTGCGTGCTGGCGGAGCCTAAAGCTGGAAACTACAGAAGCGGATCGAGGCGGGAGGGTCGGTGGAGCAGGGTAGAGCGGTTGCCGCAATAACAAACGAGGGCCGGGCCACGAATTCACGGGGCAACGTCAGAATCACCACATCGGGCATTCCCAACATCACAATCTCGACCTGGCTGGAACTTTGATCGGTTGCGGTCGCCTGTTGCAGGCAGCTATTGGCATTGACCCGGTTGTCGCAATCCATGTCGTGCGCAGCCTGCGCGAATGCCATCGC
>JANNTE010000139.1:0-6673 GCA_031403365.1 Betaproteobacteria bacterium
CCCAAAGTGATTCATGTTCAATGTTCTGGATGCTGTGGTCTTAACGCGCGACATTTCCGACGATGGCCTTCGTCGGGGTGATCTTGGGGCAATCGTGGAGGTCTATGGACCGGACGCGTTCGAGGTCGAGTTTGTCGCATCGTCGGATCGAGCCCAGGCACTGGTCACGCTGGGCGTAGCCGATCTCCGGCGCGTGGGATGACTGCGACCTCATCTCAGTCCGTACTCTTGAGCAATCAGGCGGCTAATATCGCTCTGGGCCGAACGCACGAACAGCGCCACTCCGGGTGCTGCCGGTGCGCCGGCTAGCGATGTGCGACTGGACGCCTTGCGCCACCTTGGCAGCGCTATCACTTAGCGCTTGCATCTGCTAGCAAGAAACGCTAGCATCCGGCCTCGTGAACGCCAAGCACCGCAAGACGCTTCAAGCCATCTTTGCCCGGCCAACCTCGCCGTCAGTTGTCTTCTCCGACATCGAAGCGCTGGTTGTTGCCTTGGGTGGCTCGGTCACGGAGCGTAAAGGTTCGCGCGTCAAGATCACGCTGCAGAGTGAGGAATGGCACTGTCACCGTCCTCACCCAGGGAAGGAAGCCAAGCGCTATCAGGTCGAAGAGGCCCGCGAATTGCTGGAACGTGTAGGGGTCAAGTCATGAACACAATGAGTCACAAGGGGTATACCGCAAGAATAGAATTCGACGAGCGCGACAATGTCTTTGTCGGTCGCGTTCTCGGGTTGCACACGATGATCAGCTTTCATGGTGAAACGGTGAAAGAGCTGCGTGCCGCGTTCGTGATCGCCATCGAAGAGTTCTTGCGCGACTGCAAGGAACAAGGGGTTCGCCCCGAGAAGCCGGCGTCCGGCAAGCTCATGCTGCGAGTTCCACCCGAAGTGCACGGTGCGGCCTTGGTTGCAGCTCAGGCGGCAGGCAAGAGCCTCAATCAATGGGCTACCGAGGTGCTCGAAGAGGCCACACATGGTTGAGCGTCAAAACCGAGAGGCGCTGACATGTCGAGGGGCGCAGTTCGGCAATCTATTACGTGCCAACCACCGAACCGCTGGGAAGCCAATCTGGCAACCCCGCCGCCTTATCTGACAACCCCCAGACAAGCCTCATTGAGGAAGGCAAGAGAAATCGCCAGGGGCCGCTCTTTCGCGAGACCCGCGCGACTTGGTGTCCGGAATGAGTGAACGCAGTACACCAGGCAAAAATCGATGACTGAGAGCATTTACATACGACCGGAACATGTCGCGCTGCGCGAACAGGTTGCGCGCTTCGTCGCGAAGGAAGTCGAGCCGCACGGCGCGACATGGGAGGAACAGGGCAGTGTCCCGCGCGAAGTTTTGCGCAAAATGGGAGAGTTGGGTTTTTTCGGCATTACCTACCCCGCCGAATTCGGCGGTTCAGAGGCGGATGCGCTGACCTCGCTGGTGTTCGCCGAAGCGCTGTCGCGCAGCACTTTCGGCGGATTCATTGTGACGGCGCTGGTACATTCCGACATGGCGTCACCGCATCTGGTGAATGCCGGATCGAAGGCACAACTGGAAAAATACCTGCCCGGGATCATTCGTGGCGAGTGCATCACGGCGGTAGCGGTGACCGAACCGGATGCCGGCTCTGATGTGGCCGGTATGCGCACCCGCGCGCGGCGTGATGGCGCTGACTGGGTGTTGAACGGCGCCAAGATGTTCATCACCAACGGCGTATACGCGAATCTGTATTTCGTCGCGGCGCGAACCGACACGAATGCCAAGGGCTCGCGCGGCATATCCATGTTTATTGTCGAGAAGGACACACCGGGCTTTCGCGTGGGGCGCGCGCTCAATAAAACCGGCTGGATGAGTTCGGACACGGCTGAGTTGATATTCGAAGACTGCCGGGTGCCGGCACAGAATCTTCTGGGAGAAGAAAACACCGGATTTTATGCGGTGATGAAGAATTTCCAGCGTGAGCGCATCGCGGCGGCGGCGATGGCGGTGGGCAATGCGCTGACCTCGCTCAAGCTCACCATCGAGTACGTCAAACAGCGCAAGGCTTTCGGCGGTGTGTTGTTCGACAAGCAGGTGATCCGCCAGCGCCTGGCGATGCTCGAAGCGAAAACCCACGCCGCGCGCCAGTTTCTGTATCACTGCGGCTGGCTTGCCAGCCAGGAGCGCGATTGCGTGCGCGAGGTTTCGATGTTGAAGGCGCTGACCGGGGAATTGGCCAACGAGGTGGTTTACACTTGCCAGCAGTTCCACGGCGGCATGGGCTATATGCGCGAATCGGCCATCGAACGGCTGGCACGCGATGCGCGCGTACTGTCGATCGGTGGCGGAGCGACGGAAGTCATGCTTGAAGAAGTGGCGAAGCGCTTCGCCCCGGATTGAATGCAAGTATCTTGACCGCGGAAACGCAGAGGGTGCAGAGAAAAGCAAGCGGAGAAACTCGGAATAAACGATAGGCAACAGAATATCTAGCCGTCCCCGGCTTTGTGTTTTCTCTTTGCTTCCTCCGCGTCCTCTGCGCCTCCGCGGTAATAGACTTTATTTAAAGCAAACATCATGCTGCAAACCGAAATCAGCGACGGCGTGGCAACGCTGCGCATGAATCGCCCCGAGGTGCATAACGCCTTTGACGATGCGTTGATCGCCGCGCTGAGCGCGGAGTTGCTCCGGCTCGATCACGCCCCGATGGTGCGCGTGGTGGTGCTGGCGGCGAATGGCAAGAGCTTTTCCGCCGGGGCCGACCTTAACTGGATGCAACGCATGGCGAGGTATTCCGAGGCCGAGAACCTGCGCGACGCGGCGGCGATGGCAGGGTTGATGCGCACGCTGCATGGCCTGCACAAACCGACCATTGCGCGTGTGCAGGGTGCGGCTTTCGGTGGCGGTGTCGGGCTGGTGGCCTGCTGCGATATTGCCATTGCCAGCGACGAGGCCGTGTTTTGTCTCTCGGAAGTGCGCCTCGGACTGATCCCTTCGGTCATCAGTCCCTATGTCATCGCCGCCATCGGCGAGCGCGAAGCGCGGCGTTATTTCCTCACTGCCGAGCGCTTTGACGCCGCGCAAGCCGGGCGCATCGGACTGGTACACGAAGTGGTCAATGCCAGCGCACTGGACGCCGCGGTGGCAAGCATGGCCGCGCACCTGCTCAAGGGCGGACCGCAGGCGCTGGCGGCGGCAAAGACGTTGATCGCGGACGTGGCGCGCCATCCGCTTGACGATGCGCTGGTGGGCGAGACCGCAAAACGTATTGCATCGATCCGCGTCAGTGCCGAGGGACGCGAGGGCTTGAGCAGTTTCCTGGAAAAGCGCCCGCCTGCCTGGGTGAGGAAGAGCTGAACAGCATGTTTGAGAAAATTCTCATCGCCAACCGCGGCGAGATCGCCTGCCGCATTGCGCGCACCGCGAGGCGGCTCGGCATGCGCACGGTCGCCGTTTACTCGGACGCTGATGCGAACGCGCTGCACGTAAAAAGCTGCGACGAATCGCGGCTGATCGGCGCGGCGCATCCGCGCGAGTCGTATCTGCGCGGGGATCGCATCATCGAGGCGGCGCGTGAATGCGGCGCGCAGGCGATTCATCCAGGCTACGGCTTTTTGTCCGAGAACGCGGATTTCGCGCGCGCCTGCGCGCAGGCCGGCGTGGTGTTCATCGGGCCACCGCCGGCATCGATCGAAGCAATGGGGTCGAAGTCAGCGGCGAAAACGCTGATGGCCCAGGCTGGCGTGCCTCTGGTCCCGGGTTATCACGGCGATGTGCAGGAGCCCGCCAGGTTGGCGAAGGAAGCCTCGCGCATCGGCTATCCGGTGCTGATCAAGGCCAGCTCCGGCGGCGGCGGCAAGGGCATGCGCGTGGTGAATGCGCCGCAGGAATTCGCCGCGGCATTGGCCTCGGCGCAGCGCGAGGCCGCTTCTTCGTTCGGCGATGACCGGGTGCTGATCGAGAAATATCTCACGCGCCCGCGCCATATCGAGATACAGGTATTCGCCGATTCTCAGGGCCATTGCGTGCATCTGTTCGAGCGCGACTGTTCGGTGCAGCGCCGCCACCAGAAAATTCTCGAGGAAGCCCCGGCGCCGGGCATGGACGAGGCGCGCCGCCAGCTGATGGGCGAAGCCGCGATCAAGGCGGCAAAGGCGGTGGGCTACGTCGGCGCGGGCACGGTGGAGTTCATCGCCGAGCCGGACGGAAATTTCTATTTCATGGAAATGAACACGCGCTTGCAGGTTGAGCATCCGGTGACCGAGATGATCACCGGCCTCGATCTGGTCGAATGGCAGTTGCGCGTCGCCTGCGGCGAAGCGCTGCCGCTCGACCAGCGGCAGATCAGAATCAACGGCCATGCCGTCGAGGCGCGCATCTATGCCGAAGATCCGGCGCGCGGGTTTTTGCCCACCGGCGGACTTCTGGAACATCTGCGGGAACCGCAAACCAATGCGCAGGTGCGCATCGACAGCGGTGTGCAGGCCGGCGATGAAGTCGGCGTGCACTACGATCCGATGATCGCCAAGCTGATTGTCTGGGACAGCGATCGGACTGCCGCGCTGGGACGCCTGCGTGCCGCGCTTGGCGAATATCAGATCGCCGGCGTGGTGACCAATGTTTCTTTCCTGCGCGCGCTGTGCTCGCATCCGGCGTTCGCCGGCGCGCAGCACGATCCGGGAGCGCTCGATACCGGACTGATCGAACGCCATCGCGCGGCGCTGTTGCCGGAGCTGGCGCCGGTACCTGATGCCATCCTGGCCATGGCAGTATTGAGCGAGTCCCTGCGCAGGGACCGCGAAGCGGCGGCGAGTGCGGCGCGTTCCAACGATCCTTTTTCGCCATGGAATCTGCGTCACGGCTGGCGCTTGAACGAGGACAATCACCTCACCGTGGTACTGCTGGACGCAGGGCAGCGCCGTGAAATCATCGCGCATTATCGCGCCGGCGGTTACCTGCTTGAACTGCCCTCGGGCGCGCGCCTGCGCGCATGCGCGCGTGATCTCGCGAACCATGATCTCGAGTTTGAGATCGGCGAGCTGCAAAGCCGGGCAACGGTGGTGCGCCACGGCGGCGGCCTGACGGTGTTTTCCGCAGGCGAGAGTTATCGCCTCGCGTTCGAGGAAGCGGCTGCGATCGAGGAGGAAGACCCCACGGGCCGTCTGATTTCACCCCTGCCGGGCAGCGTGATCGAGGTGCTGGTCGCAAGCGGCGAGAACGTGACCAAGGGTCAGGCATTGATGATTATCGAGGCGATGAAAATGGAGCACACCATCAGCGCACCGAAGCGCGGCACGGTCGGGCAGATATACTTCCGCAAGGGCGAACAAGTCGCCGAGGGCGCACAATTGCTGGGCTTCGAGCCGGAGGAAAGCGTGAAGACATGAAATACCCTGCGCGTGTAAAAATTGTCGATGTCAGCCCGCGCGACGGCTTGCAGAACGAGCCGGGTTCGGTGCCCACCGAAGTCCGGGTGAATCTGATCGACCGCCTGACGGATGCCGGATTTCAAGCGGTGGAAGCCGGCAGCTTCGTGTCGCCGAAATGGGTGCCGCGCATGGCCGATACCGCCGAGGTGATGGCGCGGATCCGGCGCAGGCCGGGCGTTGCCTATCCGGTGCTGGTACCGAATCTGAAGGGCCTGGAAGCGGCGATCGCGGCACAGGCCACGGAAGTAGCGGGTTTCGCTGCCGCCACGGAAGCGTTTTCCCAGCGCAACACCAACTGCACGATTGCCGAATCGATGATTCGCCAGGCCGAAGTGTGCAAAGCCGCGCTGGGGGCGGGCGTGCGCGTGCGCGGCTACATTTCCGTCGTGCTCGGCTGTCCTTACGAAGGGGAGGTCAGGCCGCAGGCCGTGGTCGACGTCGCGCAGCAATTGCTCGACATGGGTTGCTATGAAATTTCGCTCGGCGACACCATCGGCACCGGCACGCCCGCGAAGGCGCAGCGCCTGATTGAAACGCTGGCAGGAAGAATTCCGGTGGCAAAACTGGCCGGACATTTTCACGATACCTACGGCCAGGCGCTCGCCAACATACTCGCGGTGATGGAACTGGGCGTGGCAACCTTCGACAGTTCCGTGGCCGGTCTGGGCGGCTGCCCGTACGCGAAAGGCGCCACCGGCAATGTCGCCACCGAGGACCTGCTCTATATGCTCAACGGACTGAACATCGACACCGGCATCGACATGAACAAGCTGCTCGATGCCGCGCAATTTATCTGCGGGCACCTCAGCCGCGCAACCGTGTCGCGCGCGGGCCGCGCCCTGGCAACGAAACGCGACAAGGCCGCCGCGTGAGCAAAGCAGCCGGCGACGTTGCCTCGCCCTGCGTCAACATCTGCCAGATCAATCCGGACACCGGGCTGTGCCTGGGTTGCCTGCGCACGCTCGATGAAATCGCCTGCTGGCTGGAATATTCCTCAACTGAAAAACTCGCGGTGCTTGAACGTATCGACGAGCGCCAGCGCACGGAGACCGCACATTGAACAGTGACTTGACCCCACCCGCACCGCGCAAACTCATGCATTGCCGTCAGATTGAATGCACCGGCTACCGGCGCGAGGATGGCCTGTGGGATATCGAAGGCCATCTGGTCGATACCAAGAGCTACGATCTCAATGACCTCGATCGCGGCCCGGCGCCGGCCGGACAACCACTGCATGAAATGTGGCTGCGACTCACCGTGGATGACGACCTCAAGGTCG
>JANNTE010000140.1:0-4318 GCA_031403365.1 Betaproteobacteria bacterium
CGCTTTGCGGCGGCGGGCTGCCCGGTGTTGGTCTCCAATTCTTTCTCCAAATCATTCTCACTGTACGGCGAACGCGTGGGTTCGTTGAGCGTGGTGACGAGCGACAGTGCGGAGGCGGCGCGCGTTATGAGTCAGATAAAGCGCACGGTGCGTACGAATTATTCAAATCCACCCACACACGGCGGCCAGATCGTTGCCATGGTGCTCGCCAGCCCCACGCTGCGGGCGTTATGGGAGAAGGAACTCGGGCAGATGCGCGGCCGCATTCGCGATATGCGCCACCAGCTGGTGGAGAAACTGCACACGCTGTTGCCAGGATCGAATTTCAATTTCGTCACCGCGCAACGCGGCATGTTCTCTTATTCGGGGCTTTCGAAATCGGCGGTTGAACGCCTGCGCAATGAATTCTCCGTCTACGCCATCGATACCGGCCGCATTTGTGTGGCAGCACTCAACTCGCGCAATATCGATCACGTTTCGCAGGCGATCGCAAAGGTCACGCATTGACCGTGCCGTAGCGAATGGATAAGATGTCGCCCTTTCGCGTTCCCTGATAGCTCAGTTGGTAGAGCGACGGACTGTTAATCCGCAGGTCCCTGGTTCGAGCCCAGGTCGGGGAGCCATCACTGCCGCCTTGTCCCGGGCGCCAGGAAAAGCGGGCTGGTCGATGCTTCCCGCTGCGCGGCATGGACGCCGCCCAGAAACTCAGCTTCACTGGCACCAGCGGAAGAAGCCATTTCTCCTCCCGACGCCATCACTCCAGACATGTCCGTAATCATCAAGACCCCGGAAGAAGTCGAGAAGATGCGGGTCGCAGGCCGTCTTGCAGCCGAGGTACTCGATTTCATCGCACCGCATGTGCGGGCGAACGTGACCACGGACGAACTCGATGCACTCTGCCATGACTACATGGTGAATGTGCAAAAAACCATACCGGCGCCGCTGAACTACGCGCCGCCGGGCTACCAGCCCTACCCGAAGTCCATCTGCACGTCGGTCAATCACGTGGTCTGCCACGGAGTGCCGGGCTCGAAGAAACTCAAGCCGGGAGACGTCGTCAACATCGATATTACGGTGATCAAGGAAGGTTTCCATGGGGACACCAGCCGTATGTTCTTTATCGGGGAGCCATCGATTCAGGCGCGGCGGCTGGCAGAGGTGACTTACGAATGCATGTGGCGTGGCATCCAGGCCATCAGGCACGGCGCCTACCTCGGCGATATCGGCGAGGCTATTCAGATGCACGCGGAAGACAATGGCTTTTCGATCGTACGGGAGTTCTGCGGCCACGGCATTGGTCGAAAATTTCATGAAGACCCGCAAGTGCTCCATTACGGGCGCGCCGGCACCGGTACCAAGCTCCATTCCGGTATGATTTTCACCGTCGAGCCGATGATCAATGCCGGCAAAGCCGGCATCCGCCAGCTTGCCGACGGCTGGACCGTGGTGACGAAAGATCACTCGTTGTCAGCGCAGTGGGAGCATACCGTTCTGGTAACCGATGGCGGATTCGAGGTGCTGACGCTGTCTTCCGGCTCCCCACCGGCGCCCGGGTTCGTGCCATAAATGCCCTCCTCTTCGCCTCCGCGCGAGGCACGGCTACACGACGCCGCGCCGACGCCCAGCACCTGGCGCCAGACTCTGGCCCAGGGTCGTACTGCCCTGAAGGCACAGTTCGGCCACAGGGCGAACGTGACACGGGCCTTGCGCCAGCAATGTGCCCTGGTCGATGAAGCGCTCAATGCCATCTGGCACCAGACAGGACAGTCGAAAGACCTTGCCCTGATCGCGGTTGGCGGATACGGGCGGGGCCTGCTTTTCCCCTATTCGGATGTGGACGTTCTGATATTGCTTCCGGATGTCATCACGGACGACTCGCATGCGCGCGTGGAAGCGCTGGTCGGCGCGCTGTGGGACATGGGCCTTGAGATCGGTCACAGCGTACGCACCATTTCCGAGTGCCAGGAAGAGGCGCGTCGCGACATCACGGTACAAACCACACTGATCGAATCGCGCCTCATCGCCGGAAACCGCAAGCAGTACGCCCGCTTCGTGCGCACCGTGGTCAAGGATCTGAATGCCGCCGATTTCACTGAGGCCAAGTTGCTTGAACAGCAGCAGCGGCACACGCGCTACAACGACACCGCTTACAACCTCGAGCCGAACATCAAGGAAAGCCCGGGCGGGCTGCGCGACCTGCAAACCATTCTTTGGATCAGCCGGGCCGCCGGACTGGGCAGCGGCTGGGCCGACCTTACGCGGCAAAAAATTCTGACCCGCGAAGAAGCACGTCAATTGCGGCATCACGAAGGCCTGCTTTGCGCATTGCGCGTTCGCCTGCACCATTTGACCGGCAGACGCGAAGATCGCCTGCTGTTCGATTACCAGTCGGCTCTGGCCAAGGAGTATGGCCTGGCGGACACTGCCGCGCGCCGGGCCAGCGAACAATTGATGCAGCAGTTTTATGCCACAGCCAAAGCCGTGGAACTACTGAGCACGATTGTCCTGCAGAACCTGCAGCGGCGGATTTTTCCCGCATCCACGCAGGGACCGCGCGATTTGAATGACCGCTTCCGCATCAACGCGGAATTGCTCGAAGCGAGCCACGGCCTGTTCCAGCGCCAACCTGCTGCGATACTCGAAGCGTTTCTGCTGCTGCAGGATCATCCCGAACTCAAGGGATTCGCCGTTCCAACCATGCGCGCCCTGTGGCACGCGCGCGACAAAATTGATGCCGCTTTTCGCCGCAGCCCCGAGAATCGGGCATTGTTCATGGCGATACTGCGCCGTCCTTCAGGCAACGCGCGGGCGCTGCGCCGGATGAATCAGTATGGCGTGCTGGGACGCTACATCCCGGCGTTCGGACGCATCGTGGGGCGCATGCAACACGATTTATTCCACGTCTACACGGTCGACGAGCACATCCTCATGGTCGTGCGCAATTTGCGCCGCTTTGCGGTTGCCGAGATGGCGCACGAGTATCCGCTGTGCAGCCGCTTGATCGTGGAATTCGAGCGCATAGAAGTGCTCTACCTTGCAGGTCTGTTTCACGATATCGCGAAAGGCCGCGGCGGCGACCACTCCAGGCTCGGCATGGTCGATGCCTCCCGCTTCTGTCGCGCGCACGGACTGTCGAAGGACGATACCGCACTGGTGACCTGGCTGGTCGAACAGCATCTGATGATGTCTGCCACGGCGCAGAAGCAGGACTTGACCGACACGGCAGTGATCCAGGCCTTTGCCGAAAAAGTGGCAACCGAGCGCCGGCTGGTGGCGCTTTATCTGCTCACGGTCGCGGACATTCGCGGCACCAGCCCCAAGGTCTGGAATGCCTGGAAAGCAAAACTGCTGGAAGATCTGTTTCGCAGTACACGCAAGCTGCTCAATCCGGGCACGGTGCCGGCGGAGAACGCGATACAGGCGCGCCAGTCCCGCGCCTTGGTCCGATTGCGTGCTTACGCGATTGCCGACGATGCCCATCACAAACTGTGGGACAAGCTCGACGATACTTATTTTCTGAGGCACGACGAGCAGGATGTCGTGTGGCATACCCGCCTGCTGAATTTTCGCGCCGACACTCCGGTGCCGGTCGTAAAGGCAAGATTGTCCCGGGTCGGCGAAGGCTTGCAAGTCATGATTTATGCTCCTGACGAAAAATCCCTGTTCGCGCGAATTTGCGGGTTCTTCCAGGGCATCAATTTCAATATCATCGAGGCCAAGATCTACACGACCCGTCACGGATATGCGCTGGATACGTTCCAGGTCCTGGATCCGACACGCACCACGCTGCACTATCGCGATCTCATCAGCTACGTGGAACACGAGCTTGAATCGTATCTGCGGACCCACGCCGCGCTGCCGGAACCGTCGAAAGGCAGGGTGTCGCGGCAGGTCCGATACATGACGATGACCCCGCAGGTGCATATTCGTCCGGACGAAAAAAATGCCTACTATTACCTGAACGTCGTCGCCGGAGACCGTCCGGGTCTGCTATACCGGATCGCGCGCGTGCTGGACAAACACGACGTCAATCTTTACACGGCGAAAATCAATACCCTGGGAGAACGCGCCGAAGACACTTTCATCGTCAGCGGCGACGCGCTGCGCGATACCAAGCAAGTGCTTCGCCTGGAAACCGAACTGGTGCAAGAGCTGCAGACCTGACCGATGTCAGGAACTACTCATCAACAATCTGCTGGCCCGGAAACAACTCTTCGTTGAAGCCGAACCGGCGCAGGTCGCGAATGCGCATCGGGTACAAAATACCCAGCAGATGATCGGTCTCATGTTGCACCACGCGCGCGTGAAATCCGGATGC
>JANNTE010000141.1:0-6550 GCA_031403365.1 Betaproteobacteria bacterium
AGCGTCCGAGCCGCACACGCCTTCACGACAGGAGCGCCGCAGGGACAGTGAATCATCCATCGCCTTGATGCGGATCAATACGTCGAGCAGCATGCGATCGGTCGGCTGCAATGCCAGATCGTAATCCTGCATTCTGGGCTTGGTGTCTGTGTCCGGATCGTAGCGATAAATTCTGAATTTCATGTTGTCCTCAGGGAATCAGGACTGAATACACTTGCCATTAGCGGCGACAACGTGCTGTACCTTTAACTTCAGTCCGAATAATCGTCCTCGTTTCAATACGTTCTGACCTTGGGTTCAATACTTTGCACCGTGAGCGGTTGCATATGCACGGGCTTGTAATCGAGCCGGTTGCCTTCTTTATACCAAAGGGTGTGCTTGAGCCAGTTGGCATCGTCACGCTGGTGATGGTCGGCGCGATCATGCGCGCCGCGGCTTTCCTTGCGCGCCTCCGCGGATACCAATGTCGCGACCGCGACTTCGATCAAGTTATCGAGTTCCAGAGCTTCGACACGCGCGGTATTGAACACCCTGCTCTTGTCTCGTATCTGGGTTCGTTGCGCGCGCGCCGCAGTTTCCTTGATTTTAGAAACTCCCTCGACCAGCATGTCGGGAAAACGGAACACGCCGCAATGCGCCTGCATGATACGGCGCATCTCAGCGCCGACTTCGTGCACGCTCTCGCCCCCTTGCTGTGCGTCGAGTCTGGCCAGACGCGCGCTGCTTTGATCGCCCGCATCCTTGGGCAAGTCCTTGTGTCCGGGATTTTCCTTGAGAAAACGAATCATGGAATCGCCGGAAGCTTTGCCGAATACCAGCAAGTCAGTCAGCGAATTGGTCCCCAGGCGGTTGGCTCCATGCACCGAGGCACAGGCGCATTCGCCCGCCGCGTAGAAACCGGGCACTACCGCTTCCGGATTACCCGCGAGAGGTGCCACCACTTCGCCGCGATAATTGCTCGGTATGCCGCCCATCTGATAGTGACATGTCGGCACCACCGGGATCGGCGCAGAGACCGGATCGACGTTGGCGAACTTCTTGGCAATTTCCCGGATACCCGGCAGCTTGCTTTCGATCAAATCGACGCCCAGGTGATCGAGCTTGAGCAGCACATAGTCGCCATCCGGTCCGCAGCCGCGGCCTTCCTTGATCTCGGTCGCCATGGCGCGAGACACGACGTCGCGGCTGGCCAGATCCTTGGCGTTCGGCGCGTAGCGTTCCATGAAACGCTCGCCGTTCTTGTTCAGCAGATAACCACCTTCGCCGCGCACCCCTTCGGTAATGAGCACGCCGGCACCGGCCACGCCGGTCGGATGAAACTGCCAGAACTCCATGTCCTCGAGCGGAATTCCCGCCCGCGCCGCCATGCCAAGACCGTCACCGGTGTTGATATAGGCGTTCGTGCTCGCCGAGTAAATGCGTCCGGCACCGCCGGTGGCGAACAGCACCGCGCGCGCATGCATGATGGAAACTTCACCCGTCTCCATTTCCATCGCCGTCACGCCCAGCACCTGACCCGAGGCATCGCGCACCAGGTCAAGCGCCATCCACTCGACAAAAAAGTGGGTATTGGCGCGCAAATTGCGCTGATACAGCGTGTGCAGCATTGCATGTCCGGTGCGATCTGCCGCACAGCAGGAGCGCTGCACCGCCGGTCCGCCAAAATTCTGCGTATGGCCGCCAAACGGACGCTGATACACCGTGCCGTCGGCATTGCGGTCGAAAGGCATGCCGAAATGCTCGAGTTCGATGACGACCTTGGGTGCTTCCCGGCACAGGAATTCAATCGCGTCCTGATCGCCCAGCCAGTCCGAGCCCTTGATCGTGTCGTACATGTGCCACATCCAGTTGTCCTCGCCCATGTTAGCGAGCGCGGCGCCGATGCCGCCTTGCGCGGCAACGGTGTGGGAACGGGTGGGAAATACTTTCGACAATACCGCGACTTTGAGTCCCGCTTCGGCCAGCTGCAGGGAAGCACGCATGCCGGCGCCGCCGGCACCGACGATGACCGCATCAAATTTTCTTACCGGTAAGGCCATGCGTCAAAGACTCCAGAGAATCTGCACAACCCAGACGGAATACCCGGCCAGGAGCAGCACAACTATGACTTCCGCGCCAAGACGAAGCCCGGTGGATTTGATGTAATCCATGAGGATATCGCGCATGCCGATCCAGGCATGCCAGAACAGACTCAGGAAGAAAACGACAGTCGCGACGCGCACGAATGCGTTACCGAACAGCGCCCGCCAGGACTCATAGTCCCGTGGCGGGCAAAGCAGCAGCAAGCCTGCGAAAGCGAATACATAGACCGCCATGATCAGGGCGGTTATGCGCTGCGCCAGCCAGTCTTTCAGTCCGTAGTGGGCGCCGGTAACGATGCGCTTCACCACAGCCATGCTCCTAAAATCGCTGTCAGCGACAAACTTATGGCCAGCACCGCCCAACTCATGGCGCGCGTCGGCCCGAGATCGGATGCGACATGCACGTCGAGCAATAAAAATCGCAGTCCGGCGAAAAAATGATGCAGGAAAGACCAAAGCATGCCGATCAGGAACAGCTTGACCAGCCAGCAATCCATGATCTCCTGAACCTGGGCATAAGATTCCGGCGAGCCCAGGCTTTCCTGCAACAGATAGAGCAACGCGCCCGCGAACACGAACATGGCGGTACCGCTGATGCGATGGAGAATGGAAACCAAACCAGGCACTGGCAACCTGATCCGCAACAGGTCAAGATGCTTCGGACGTTCACGGACATTCATGGATGTTTCCCGATAGCGGCGCTCAAACGATGCGGTTGCGATAGTAGTGCGCGGTCGTGTTGCAATGGATCTTGCGCAATTCAACAGGTTTGTCGGCGTAGGTATAGGCCACACGCTCGATGACCAGTAATGGCATTCCCACGGCGATGCTTAGTTTTTCTGCGACTTCGTGTCCGGCAGCCTGCGCCTTGATCTGCTCTTCCACGTGCAATATCCGGACATCGAAGTCTGTTTCGTACATGCTGTAAAGCATGCAATGGTGATGCAAAATGACTTGCGCCGACAAACCCTTGAAGCGCGCGGCCGGCAGAAGTATTTCCTCGTAGATCGCCCTGGTGCCCGCTATCGACATCACACGCGAGATCAGAAACGCGCCGGTCCCGGAGGCGAGTCCGAGCTTCTTCCCCGACACCGCATCGAGCTTGACCCTGACGCAATCGATCAGATCCGCCGCGACTGCGCCAAGCACGCCTTGATCCGGCGTGATACGCAGGTAAGGAAACTGGCTGCGTTCTTCGCAGTGCGAAGCGACAAAGGTTCCTTTGCCCTGCTGGCGGACCAGCAGATTCTGAATCGCCAATTCGCCGATAGCCTTGCGCACCGTGCCCTGACTCACGCTGAAGCGGCTGGCCAGTTCGAATTCGCTCGGGATCAGATCGCCTGGACGCCATTCTCCGGAAACCAGACTTTGGGTAATCAGCGCCTTGATCTGCCGGTAAAGCGGCTGATAAGCGGGTGAGGCAGAAATAGCGGCGGTCTTCATCTGAGGAAGTAACTTTTTAGCACAGAGCCAGTATCGCCGTCCACGAAAACAGTTATCTTTTATAAGACATAAGACCAGTTTGACACCGGCAAAGCTGCTTGGCTATCATGCCCGGCGCAAAGTTCGGACCGCCGCAGGAACCGCGCAGTAGCCGAAATTCGGCCGGCGCCAATGATTTGGGTCCGGTTTAGATTCCAGAAATTACACTCATCACCCCGGGAGCTCCCTTGATGAAAACGCCTCTGCGCGTCGCAGTGACTGGCGCCGCCGGTCAGATCGGTTACAGCCTGTTGTTTCGCATCGCCAGCGGAGAAATGCTGGGCAAGGATCAGCCGGTCATCTTGCAAATGCTGGAGATTGCCGACGAAAAGGCCCAGGCCGCACTCAAAGGCGTGATGATGGAATTGGACGATTGCGCCTTTCCCCTGCTTGCGGGCATGGTCGCGGCATCCGACCCGAAAGTGGCCTTTCGGGACATTGATGTCGCTTTGCTGGTGGGTGCGCGTCCGCGTTCCAAGGGCATGGAGCGCAAGGATTTGCTCGAAGCCAACGGCGCCATCTTCACCGGCCAGGGCCGGGCACTCGATGAAGTGGCCAAACGCAGCGCCAAAATCCTGGTGGTGGGCAATCCCGCCAATACCAATGCCTATATCGCCATGAAGAGCGCGCCGGGACTGCCGCGCGAGAATTTCACCGCCATGCTGCGCCTGGATCACAACCGCGCGTTGTCGCAACTAGCCGCCAAGACGGGCAAGCCGGTCGAATCCATCGACAAGCTGATTGTATGGGGCAACCATTCGCCGACCATGTATCCGGATTACCGCTTCGCCACCATCGCTGGACAGCCTGCGCCGAAGCTGGTCAACGACGAAACCTGGTACCGCAATACGTTCATACCCACAGTGGGCAAGCGCGGGGCTGCCATTATCGAGGCACGTGGT
This sequence comes from Betaproteobacteria bacterium, assembly GCA_031403365.1. Taxonomy (GTDB): domain Bacteria; phylum Pseudomonadota; class Gammaproteobacteria; order Burkholderiales; family JACQAP01; genus JACQAP01. Next base: position 4,466 of record JANNTE010000141.1, read on the forward strand.
TTGTCGTCCGCCGCATCGGCCGCCAATGCCGCCATCGATCATGTGCGCGACTGGGTCATGGGCACCAGCGGAAAATGGGTCACCATGGGCTTTGCCTCCGATGGCTCTTACGGCATTCCCGAAGGCATCATGTACGGCTTTCCGGTCACCTGCGCGGGCGGAAAGTACCAGATGGTCAAGGGACTCGACATTGACGGGTTCAGCCGGGAAAAAATGGACGCCACGCTAAAGGAACTGGAAGAAGAGCGCGAAGCGATCAAGCATCTGATGAAATAGGCGCAGAGCCATGCCAACCAACGCTGGTCAGCAGTTCCGAGCCGCCGTCTCCGCTGAAAAACCCTTGCAGGTGATTGGCGCGATCAATGCCTATACCGCGCGCATGGCCGAAGCCACCGGCTTCAAGGCGCTGTATCTTTCCGGCGGCGGCGTGGCCGCGAATTCGCTCGGAATGCCCGATCTGGGCATCAGCACCCTGGAAGATGTGCTCACCGATGTCCGCCGAATTACCGAAGTGACCACCCTGCCCCTGCTGGTGGACATCGATACCGGCTGGGGCAGTGCGTTCAACATCGCGCGCACCGTGCGCTCAATGATCCAAGCCGGTGCGGGCGCCGTGCACATGGAAGATCAGGTCGGCGCCAAACGTTGCGGCCATCGCCCCGGCAAGGAAGTGGTCAGCAAGGAAGAAATGGTTGACCGGGTGAAGGCCGCGGTCGATGCGCGCACCGATGCGGGCTTCGTCATCATGGCGCGTACCGATGCACTGGCCGTTGAGGGTCTGGATGCGGCAATCGATCGCGCCTGCGCGTATGTCGAAGCGGGCGCCGACATGATTTTTCCTGAAGCCATGACCGAGCTGGCGATGTACCGGAAGTTTAGGAATGCCGTGAACGTGCCGATACTGGCCAATATCACTGAGTTCGGCCACACACCGCTGTTCACGACCACGGAGCTGGGTTCAGCGCAGGTCGATATCGTGCTCTATTGCTGCTCGGCCTACCGCGCCATGAACGCCGCGGCGCTCAAGGTGTATCAGACCATCCGCACCGAAGGCACGCAGAAGAATCTGGTCCCGATGATGCAGACGCGCGCCGATTTGTACAAATATCTCGGCTACCATGAGTATGAGGCCAAGCTCGATGAATTGTTTGCAAGGGGAAAGCAAAAATGACTGAAAGCACGATATCGCCCAAACCAAAAAAATCTGTCGCGTTGTCCGGCGTTCCCGCCGGAAATACGGCTTTGTGTACTGTTGGGCGCACTGGCAACGATTTGCACTATCGCGGCTACGACATTCTCGATTTTGCCGAAGCCGCCGAGTTCGAGGAAATCGCTTATCTGCTGGTGCATGAAAAACTGCCCACCAAGGCCGAGCTCGCCAACTACAAGCGCAAGCTCAAGGCCTTGCGCGGACTTCCCACCAACGTCAAGGCCGTGCTCGAGTGGATTCCGGCATCCGCGCACCCGATGGATGTGCTGCGCAGCGCCTGCTCTGCCTTGGGCGCGGTGCTGCCAGAAAAGGATGACCACAACGCACCCGGCGCGCGCGACATCGCCGACCGTCTGATGGCTTCGTTCGGTTCCATGCTGCTCTACTGGTATCACTGGAGCCACAACGGCCGTCGCATTGAAACCGAAACCGATGACGATTCCATCGGCGCGCATTTCCTGCACCTGCTGCATGGTCGCGCGCCCTCCGCGTCCTGGGAACGCGCCATGCATACCTCGCTGATTCTGTATGCGGAGCACGAATTCAATGCTTCGACCTTTGCCTGTCGTGTCATCGCCGGCACCGGATCGGACATGTATTCCGCGATAACCGGCGGAATCGGCGCTTTGCGCGGACCGAAGCACGGCGGCGCGAACGAAGTCGCCTATGAAATTCAGCAGCGTTACCATTCCGCCGCACAGGCCGAAGAAGACATCAGGCAACGCATTGCCGAGAAGCAGATCATCATTGGATTCGGCCATCCGGTGTATACCATCGGCGATCCACGCAACAAAGTCATCAAGGAAGTTGCGCGCCGCCTGTGCCAGGACACCGGTAACAAGACCCTGTTTGACATTGCCGAGCGCATCGAGACG